>NC_020156.1:2981066-3292254 GCF_000332115.1 Nonlabens dokdonensis DSW-6 | reverse complement strand
TCTGGTATCGAATTAAACGAATCATCAAAAAAAATAACCGAAATAAATTTTAATCACCCATTATTTAAAGGAGTTTTTAATAAGCGCGTTACTAACTTTCAGTATCCTAGCGTTCAAACTGTTCTAAAAAGCACTAATGCAATTAATCCTATTCTGAAGTATGAAGATGGCAGTAGTTTCCTTTATAAAAATCAAAACACTTACGTTTTCACATCTGGTCTAAATCTAGAGAACAGTAATTTTCAGAGTTCACCGTTAATTGTGCCTGTTTTCTATAACATGGCAATGAGTTCATTACCTATTTCTCAATTGTATTACGACCTAGACAGCAGCAATGCTATTGCTGTAAATACTACTTTAAATCAAGATCAAATCATTAGTTTATCAAATGGTACTTCTGAGTTCATTCCACGACAACAAGCTTTTGATAATTACGTGTTAGTAAACGCTGGACAAGATTTTTCTACCGCAGGTAATTATGACGTCACTATAAAAGATGAAAAGGTTTCTACTCTTAGCTTTAATGCAAAACGTCAAGAAAACCAGTTAAAATATTATTCTGACGCAGATTTAGGTAATAATCTATCTACGTCAATTAATGACTTGTTGTATAAAC
Source organism: Nonlabens dokdonensis DSW-6 (assembly GCF_000332115.1). Taxonomy (NCBI): domain Bacteria; kingdom Pseudomonadati; phylum Bacteroidota; class Flavobacteriia; order Flavobacteriales; family Flavobacteriaceae; genus Nonlabens; species Nonlabens dokdonensis. The sequence continues at coordinate 3,291,638 of NC_020156.1, read as the reverse complement.
TGGACCAGGAAGAGAACATTCTATCTTTGTGGAAATACTTTGTGATGGGAGCACTTTTCTTCCTAATTTGTGAAATACTGATTTTAAAGTTTGTAAAATGATTCTACTTAAAAACGCTATTATCGTAGATGCCAGTTCTCCTCTAAATGGGAAAAAAAGAGATCTTCTCATTAAAAATGGGAAAATTGAAAAAATAGGTGTTTCCATTGAAAATGAGGATGCTAAAATCGTTGAGCGTGACAATATGCACATTTCCATAGGATGGATCGATACCAGTGTAAGTCTAGGAGAACCAGGTTTTGAAGAACGACAAACCATTCAAAATGGTATTAAAGCAGCCGCAAATGGTGGTTTTACTACCATCATGCTCAACCCTAATAATCAGCCTAATCCACAGGATCAATCAGGAATCAAATACCTTAAAAACGTAACTGCAAATCAAGCGGTTACCATTCTACCTGTAGGTTCTTTTACATTAAACCAAAAAGGAGAACATCTTGCCGAACTATATGATATGCAGCATGCAGGTGCAGTATCGTTTTATGATTATAAAAAGGAAGTAACTAATGCCAACTTGCTTAAAGTAGGACTGCAGTACACCTCTTCTTTTCAAGGTGTGGTACAATCATTCCCACAAAATAAAGACATTGCAGGAAAAGGTATGGTAAATGAAGATGTCACCACAACTAACTTGGGACTTAAGTCCATGCCTAGCCTAGCCGAAGAACTTCAAATAGCTAGAGATTTGAGAATCGCGAGTTATACAAAAGGTAGATTACATATTCCGACTGTAAGCACCAGCGAAGGTTTAAAACTGATTAAAAAATATAAAGAAACTGCTCAAAATGTAAGTTGCAGTGTTTCCATACACCATCTAACGATGTCTAGTAATGAGTTAGAATCTTTTGATGCAAACTTTAAAGTACAACCACCATTTAGAGATGAGAAAGAAGTAAAACAACTTCAAAGACATCTTAATTCTGGAGTGATAGATGTGGTTACAAGTGATCACACACCGTTAACCATAGAACATAAAGATCTAGAATTTGATCGAGCATCTGCTGGTACAATAGGATTAGAAAGTGCTTTTGGAGCTTTGAATAATCTTATCGATACTCAGAAAACAGTGGAGCTATTAACAAACGGCTATGAGGTTTTCAATCAGAAAAGACCAATAATAGAAGAAGGTGAACTGGCTAACTTGACTCTTTTTGAGCCAGGTACGTCTTATACATTTGAAAAGAAACATATTGTGTCCACCTCAAAGAACTCAGCATTCATAGGAAAACCTATGAAAGGAAGAGTCATTGGAATCGTCAACAATAAAAAAGCTATTTGGAATGAGTAAAAATCCGGCTGGGAAGAATCTTGCATTACTTGCTTATGGTAGTGCTATCTTGATCTATTTACCTCTTTTATTTTTTATTGGAGCCTTTGGCGTTGCCATAATTTTGAACCAGAATAAAGGGAATAAATTTGCTTCTTTCCATATTAGACAAATGTTCGGAATAGGTGCTATGACAATAATCGCCAGTATTTTTACAAATCGCGTAGAGAATATTTGGGTTGGTCTTACCGTATTAAGCCTCATGGTTTTATTAGCGCTATTAGGATTTACCAGTGCTTACCGCAATCAACAAGATGAATTACCATTTATAGGAAAGTACTTCCAGCAATGGTTCACTTTTATTAAATAAACAATTTGAATACCTCACTTACATTACATCATCTCACGCGTCCTGCGCGACAAGAAAACGCACCTTTACTCCTATTACTTCACGGTTATGGCAGTAATGAAGAAGATTTATTTTCATTTGCCCCAGAGATCAGTGAAGACATTTTTATAGTTTCGGCAAGGGCACCTTTTGATTTACAGCCTTACGGTCATGCCTGGTATGCGATCAATTTTGATGCTGCTGGTGGCAAGTTTAGTGATAACGATCAGGCTAGAGAAAGTATGATGAAAATCACTACTTTCTTAGAAGAATTAAAAGCAACTTACTCCATCGATCCTAATAATTTGAACGTTCTTGGTTTTAGTCAGGGCGCGATTCTATCTTATGGATTGAGCCTTTCGCAACCAGGTTTATTTCGCAATGTGGTGGCGATGAGCGGTTATATTAATGAAGATTTAATTGCAGGAAGAAGTGATTTGTCAGTCCGCTTTCGCGAAAGCGAGATCAAAACAAACTACTTCATATCTCATGGAACCGTTGATCAAGTCGTACCTTATGCATGGGCAAAGCAAGCACCAGCCATCATGGAAGAAATAGGTGCCGATTATGTTTTTAAAGATTATCCAATAGGTCATGGAGTTGCCAGAGATAATTTTTATGACATGAAAGCGTGGCTGGAGAAAAGGGTTTTAAAGTAATAAGGTAAGCTAGCTGAATTAAAATCAACTTGCAATTTTTAAAAGCTCCTTTCCTTAGAAAAGGAAAGGTGGGCAATGTGAGTGAAACGAACATTGGTCGGAAAGGTTTACAAATGCTGGTATAATCTCGATAGCTTGTATTAAAAGTAAAAACAAAATCAAATGAACAATTCCATAAAATCACAACAGCAAATTCTAGATAAATTAGGAATTGTATCATTAAACGACATGCAGCTTCAAGCTCATGAGGCGATTACAAATCATCGTGATACGGTACTCATTTCTCCTACTGGAACTGGAAAAACACTTGCTTTTTTATTACCAGTAATTGAACAATTAAATCCTGACCTTGTTGAAGTTCAAGCTTTAATTCTTGTTCCTTCTCGCGAACTTGCTATTCAAATAGAACAAGTCATAAGAGAAATGGGAACAGGCTATAAAGCCAACGCGATCTATGGTGGTCGTGCTGGTGCAAAGGATAAAGAAGATTTGAACCACACTCCTACTATACTCGTAGGAACGCCAGGAAGAATTGCAGATCATTTGAGACGTGAATCTTTTGATCCTTTATTTATCAAAACATTGATTCTTGACGAATTTGATAAATCGCTAGAAACCGGTTTTGAAAAAGAAATGAAGGAAATCGTAAATGCCTTACCGAATGTAGGACGCAATATTCTCACATCAGCGACTTTCAAAGCAAAAGTTCCTTCATTTGTAGGATTGGAGAATCCGCAGGTGTTGAAGTTTGAAAAGAAAACGGATAGTGTTCTAAAAATAAAGACATTAGCTTCTGATTCTAAGAATCGATTTATTAATCTGGAACAAATTATCGCTAGAACAGGCAACGGCAACGGAATCATCTTTTGTAATTTTAAAGACTCTATTGAAGAAGTCAGTGAGTTTTTAGAAAGTAGTAATATATCACATTCGGTATTCTTTGGAGGATTGGAACAACGAGATCGTGAGCGTGCTTTAATTAAGTTTAGAAACGGAACGCACCAGCTTTTACTTGCTACAGATCTTGCCGCTCGTGGAATAGATGTGCCAGAATTGGATTTTATCATTCATTATGAATTGCCTTTTCATAAAGAAGAATTTACCCATAGAAATGGCCGTACTGCAAGAATGCATGCCGATGGAACTGCCTACATTCTCCACAATAAAAAACACCCTTTACCAGACTATATAGAAGAAAGCACGCCACTCGAATACACAGAACGCCTTAAAGTAACACAAGATCAAAAATGGGAAACCCTTTTTATTTCTGGCGGTAGAAAAGATAAAATCTCTAAAGGTGATATCGCAGGACTGTTCTTTAAACAAGGAAATCTTGATAAAAATGAATTAGGAATTATAGAATTAAAGCAAGATTGTGCTTTTGTGGCTGTTCCTTTTGAAAAGGCTTATCAACTTTGTCAGGAATTGAATGATTCTAAGATTAAGAAACGTAAGGTGAGGATTTATAGGTTGGAGTAATATTAGTTTTAATTTCCAACACATTCATTTAGACAGTTCAAATTAAAAATTTATCACTCTGTCTATCAGACAATATAATGTAGTTACGAATTTGCAAAGTAATTATCTATCTTTGATATTATGAAAATTAGTAAAAAACATCTTAACTCTTTAAAGAAACTTTGTGTGGAATATAAAGTAAGTACGCTTGCTGCTTTTGGCTCTGTATTGAGAGAAGATTTCAATGATACGTCAGACATTGATTTTGCTATTGATTTTAACGAAACTGATCCTATTAAATATGCAAATCTATATTTTGAATTAAAACAAAAATTAGAGGAGCTTTTTAAAAGAAAAATAGATTTGATAGAGTTGAGAGCTGTCAAAAACAAGTTTTTCAAAGAAGAGTTGGACAAAAATAAAGTAACCATTTATGGATTATAGAATCCTTGTTTGGTTAGAGGATATTGAACGATCAATTGACGAAATATTTGAATTCTTACCTGAGGAAAGAGATTTTTTTCAATATCAAAAAGATTTAAAAACTAAAAAAGCGATAGAAAGGAACATCGAAATTATAGGTGAAGCGGTCAATCGAATTTCTAAGAGATCAAATTCCAATATCACGATTTCAAATGCTTATAAAATTGTAAGTACAAGAAATAGACTTGCTCATGAGTATGATCAAATATCAGACGAAATCATCTGGTCTATTATAATCAGAGAGCTTCCTAGCTTAAAGGAAGAAATTATAAAGCTCAAAAGGTGACATCACAGGACTCTTCTTTAAGCATGGAAATATTGATAAAAACGAATTAGGAATTATAGAGTTAAAGTAAGATTGTGCTTTTGTGGCTGTTCCTTTTGAAAAGGCCTATGATCTATGCAAAGAATTAAATAATTCTAAGATCAAGAAACGTAAAGTGAGAATTTATAGGTTGGAGTAAATTGCTTTTACTATGATATAAATTAGGTAACAACTTAAAAACTCTTTTTTGAACATAGGAAACATGTGCAAAAAGTAATATATGATGTAAATATTAGTTTCTTATTAGAAAAGATTATATTCCTTAACTTCTAAACGTCATAATATTTGAATTTCAGGATTGTCTTCTATTCCTTCTTTAATGATCTTAAAAATTTTCTGTATCGTCTCCTTTGTAGAGATTTTTTTAAATAGCTTTCTTATATATTCTTTTTTTGGGTTTATAGAAATCAAAAATTCATTTAGTTCACCATCTATGTTTCCTATAGAAATATACACCATGAATTGATATTGATCTAACCTCAACTCATAACTGTAGTCTGTAGAATACAAATCAGCAACAGCAATATCTTTTTCTATCAATAAGTTTTTAATAAATTCAGCTAATTTTTTACCAAATCTTCCAGGATTAATCTCGTCTTCTTCATAAGAATATGCAGGAAACAATTCTGTTTTTATATGAATTTCAGTTTCCATATCTACTTCTCTAAATACTTATCAATTACCTATCTCGATCAAACAACAACGCCTTGACCGTTTCCATTTCGACTTCTTTGTTTTCGTTAATATCGTAGCGTATTAATATTTCTCCCCAGCGGTCGTTGTCTGTGAAATTAGCTAGTACCCATTTGTGATTAATGAACTTAGTATCATTTATAGTAAAGCCACGACCTTTTCCTTCGTACGGAATTAAAGGATTACCGCCATCTTTAATGTTCAATTCTAATAGTTCGTCTTTTACGATGCGTTCTACTTCAAAAGAATCTAACCCTAAAGCAAAGAGGTAATTTTCGGCTTCAGGATTTCCTTTTAAAGAAAAGACCGAGTTTTCATAATCTGCTTTTACTTCTACAGATAAGGCGTCCTTACGAGCTTGATCAGTTTCATACAGTTGCTTGCGCAGTACTTCTACCTGATTTTCTAGTTTTTCATGATATCTTCTACCGTTAACGTAGATAACTAATGCTGTAAGTGCAGCAAAAATAAATAGGTATAAATAAAAGCTTCTTTTCAATTTGATGTGATTTTTAAATTATCGTAAGCTAAAAACACGTTCTCAGGAAGTTGCTGTTGTACCTCTTCATGAAAACCTAAATAATGACTTATATGTGTAAAGTAAGTACGTTTAGGTTGTAGTTCCCTTACTAATTCTAGAGCTTCTTCGAGGTTTAAATGTGTTGGGTGCGGTTCTTCTCGCAACATGTTTAGAATTAAGACGTCTAAGTTTTTAAGTTTCTTTTTTTCGCCTTGAGCGATAGTCTTAACATCAGTCATATAAGCGACGTTCTCAATTCTAAAACCATGAACAGGAATATAACCATGGTCTGCTAGAACTGGTGTTACATTAATTCCATCAACTTGAAATGAATCATTTTGAAACTCATGAACCTCTAGAGTAGCCACGCCTGGATATTTATCTTTTGTTGTAAAGATATAATTGAATCGCTCTTGAAGTGCTCTGTGAACTCTTGATGTCATGTAACACTGTAAATCACCTTGACGAAAATAGAATGGTCTGAGATCATCTAGTCCTGCAGTATGATCTGCATGTTCATGAGTAAAAAGAACGGCATCAATAGAAGAAACTTTATTAGAAAGCATTTGCTGACGAAAATCTGGACCGCAATCAATGATAAAACGCTTGTCCATAACTTCTACCATAGCGCTAACTCTTAACCGTTTGTCTTTAGGATCATCACTCAAACATACTGGATGTGAGCTACCTATAACTGGGATTCCTTGTGATGTGCCTGTGCCTAAAATTGTAATTGTTACTTCCATAAATGTTTTATAAAAGTATGGAGTTTTTTTCATTTAAGTAGCGTGGTTTGCTACCTTTGTATGAACAGCAAAATTAAAAAAATGGGTATTACCTTACCAGGAGATCACGACTTTGAATCAGTACCTTCACTTAAGAATAAAGTACTAAGAATCAACTTGAACCGCAATATTTATGGAACCTTTGCAGAAATAGGTGCAGGACAAGAAACGGTAAGGCAATTTTTTAGAGCTGGTGGTGCTTCTGGAACGATTGCAAAAGCCATGAGCGCTTATGACAAAGATTTTTCTGATGCAATTTACGGAGTTCAAGATGATGGACGTTATGTGACCGAAGCTCGTTTGAAAAAAATGCTGTCTCATGAGTCTAATCTTGTTGAAGAACGACTTTCTAGAGAAAAACACCCAGAAAAATTGTTCTTCACCTACGCTAACACTGTTGCAACAATTGACTTTGCAAAACGCTATTTAGGTCATGGATGGGTAGGAATACGTTTTCAAGCATCTCCTGAAGAAGAGTACTCAGAAATTATACTTCATGTTAGATTTAAAGAGCGCGATGCTCGTTTACAACAAATAACTCTCGGAATCTTAGGAACCAACTTAATTTATGGTGCCTTTTATAAGCATGATCAACCTAAAAAATTATTAGAGTATTTATACGATCATATCGATAAAGATAAAATCGAAATTGATATGATCAACTTCTCTGGACCTAGATTTGAAGAAGTAGATAACCGTTTGATGAGTTTACAGTTGCTTAAGCATGGTATGACAGAAGCAGTAATGTTCGGCCCAGATGGTAATAATATTTTGAGTGCACGTATACTTTACAAGAAAAATGTATTAGCTTTAAGAGGTAGTTTCCGTCCTGTGACTAAGGTAAACATGGATATGTTTGAAACTGCTCGCCGAAGATTCCTCAAATCTGGAACAGTCAAAGAAGAGAATGTTGAAACGATTTTTGAGATCACACTTTCTAACTTGAAAGCCCAAGGAGAAATAGATGAAGATGATTTCATGCACAGAGCAGAATTACTTTGTTCTCTAGGACAAACCGTAATGATCTCTAACTTTAAAGAATATTATAGACTTGTAGAATACTTTAATAATTATACTAAAGCGCGTATAGGACTCGTAATGGGTGTCAATAATTTAGTAGATATTTTTGATACCAAATACTATACACATTTAAGTGGTGGAATATTAGAAGCTTTCGGTAAATTATTCTTTAAAGATTTACGTGTTTATTTATACCCATTATTAAATCAAGAAACTGGTGAATTGACGACCAGCGAAAACTTAAAAGTGCATCCACGTATGAAGGAATTGTATAAATTCTTTAAGTACAATGGTAAATTGAAAGATCTTGAAGATTATGATAAAAGTATCCTACATATCTTTTCAAGAGAAGTTTTACGCATGATTGATGCAGGAGAAGATGGCTGGCAAGAAATGCTACCAGATGGAATTCCGGCACTTATTGAGAAGGAAAACCTATTCGGACACGATAAAGGAAAATCTTCGGAGCCAACTGAGAAAGTTAGCTCCGAAGATGCACCATTATAATATTTGAGCTGCGTGATCTTTGGTTTTTACCTTTGATATTACATCAGAGATCACGCCGTTTTCATCGATGACAAAAGTCGTACGATGTATACCGTCGTATTCTTTACCCATGAACTTTTTTGGTCCCCAAACTTGAAACGCATTTAATAACGTATGATCTTCATCTGCGAGAAGATCGTAAGGAAGTTCATATTTAGTTTGAAAATTCTTTTGCCTTTTTGGGCTGTCGGCACTTGCACCTAGTATTTCGTAACCGCTTGCGCGAAAACGATCTACATTATCCCTCAAATTACAAGCTTCAGCCGTACAACCTGGCGTACTTGCTTTAGGATAAAAGAACAAAACCAATTTCTTACCTGCGAAATCAGACAAAGAAACTGCTTGCTCGTCTTGATTCAAAACTGAAAAATCTGGAGCTTTATCTCCTACTTTTAATGAAGTCATATCGTATTTTTGTTTAAAGCATAAAATTAAAACATGAACAAACAGGAAAAGGTCAATTTTATCATAAATAAATTAGAAGAGTTCTACCCTACGATCCCAGTTCCTCTAGATCATACCGATCCATATACTTTATTAATTGCCGTTTTGATGAGTGCTCAAAGCACTGATGTGCGTGTCAATCAAATCACTCCGCTCCTATTTGACCGTGCTGATAATCCATACGATATGGTTAAACTCAGTATAGATGAAATTAGAGAAATCATCAAACCAGTAGGATTAAGTCCTATGAAGGCAAAAGGAATTCATGGCTTGTCTCAGATGATTATTGATTTGCACAACGGTCAGGTGCCACAGACTTATGAAGAACTAGAGGCTATGCCAGCTGTAGGTCATAAAACAGCAGCAGTTGTATTATCACAAGCTTTTGGTATACCAGCTTTTCCAGTAGATACACATATCCACAGACTGATGTACCGCTGGAATCTAACTAACGGTAAAAACGTAGTACAAACGGAAAAAGATGCCAAAAGACTCTTTCCAGAAGAAAAATGGAACGACCTTCATCTTCAAATTATTTGGTATGGTCGTGAATACAGTCCTGCTCGCGGTTGGGATCTAGAAAAAGATATCATTACTAAGACCGTAGGTAGAAAAACTGTTTTGAATGAATATTATAAAAAGCTCAAGAAAAATAGACTATAATTAAAAAGCTCGAGAACAGTTCTCGAGCTTTTTTAGTATATCAAAATTAAGAATTCTACCTCAAGTCCTTAGGGTTTTTCACCTTCTGCTTTGTTAATGCAAGATCAAGTACGTTGCTCATATCACTCACATAATGAAAAGTAAGTCCTTTTAAATATTCTGCTTTAATCTCTTCAATATCTCTACGATTTTGCTCACACAAGAGTATTTCTTTAATCTTAGCACGTTTAGCAGCCAGAATTTTTTCTTTGATTCCGCCTACTGGTAATACTTTACCACGTAGTGTAATCTCACCAGTCATAGCAATGCTTTTCTTTACTTTTCTTTGAGTAAATAAAGAAACCAAAGAAGTCAGCATCGTTATACCTGCACTAGGCCCATCTTTAGGAGTTGCTCCTTCGGGAACGTGAATATGTACGTTGTACTTTTCAAAGATAGAAGTGTTAATGCCCAGCTCGTCTGCATTTGCTTTGATGTATTCCATCGCTATTGTAGCACTTTCCTTCATTACTTTTCCTAAGTTACCGGTTATGCTCAGGTTTCCTTTTCCTTTAGAAAGAATGGATTCTATAAAAAGGATATCTCCTCCTACTCTAGTCCAGGCTAGTCCAGTTACGACACCAGCGACATCGTTATTTTCATACTTGTCACGCTGCATTTTAGGTGAGCCTAATACTTCTATAATTGTATCGTTAGTCACCTTAAGATCGTACTCTTCTTCCATTGCAATGCTTTTTGCTGCATAACGCACCATTTTTGCAATTTGCTTGTCCAGAGTTCTCACACCACTTTCACGAGTATAACCTTCAACTATTTTCTCTAATTGTGGTTTTGCAATTTTTAATCGAGATGCTTCCATCCCATGCTCACGCAATTGTTTAGGTAACAAATGACGCTTTCCTATCTCGACTTTTTCTTCAATAGTATAACCAGTAACATTGATAATCTCCATACGATCTCGTAATGCCGGCTGAATAGTATTCAATGAATTACAAGTCGCCACAAACATTACCTTACTTAAATCAAATCCCATCTCTAGGAAATTATCATAAAAAGCACTGTTTTGCTCTGGATCAAGCACCTCTAGCATTGCACTCGATGGGTCACCATTGTGAGAGTTACTCAATTTATCTATTTCGTCAAGGACAAAAACTGGATTAGATGTTTTTGCTTTTTTGATGCTTTGAATAATACGACCTGGCATCGCTCCTATATAAGTTTTACGGTGTCCACGTATTTCGGCCTCATCTCGCAAACCACCTAAAGAAATACGCACGTACTCGCGTCCTAAAGCCTCTGCCATAGATTTTCCTAAAGAAGTTTTACCTACACCTGGAGGACCATAAAGACATAAAATAGGAGATTTCATGTCGTTACGCAATTTTAGTACCGCTAGGTATTCTATTATACGTTTCTTCACTTCATCAAGACCGTAGTGATCCCGATCTAGGATTCTCATGGCTCTTTTTAAGTCAAAATTATCCTTAGAAAATTCATTCCAAGGTAAATCAAGAAACAGATCAAGATAGTTGCGCTGTATAGAATACTCTGCCACCTGAGGATTCATACGTTGCATCTTAGAAAGTTCTTTTTCAAAATGCTCCTTTATCTTATCATCCCACTTTTTCTTTTTAGCACGTTTTCTCATCTCGTCTAACTCTTGATGAGAAGAAACGCCACCACCTAATTCATCTTGAATGGTTTTCATTTGCTGATGTAAAAAGTACTCGCGTTGCTGCTTATTAATATCAGTCTGTACTTTAGACTGTATATCGTTTTTAAGCTCTAACTTCTGACGCTCTACATTCATAAAGCGTAAAGTTTCTAATGCTCTTTCTTTTAAATCATTGATTTCAAGAACTTTTTGCTTTTCTTCAACTTTGAGATTCATGTTTGAAGAAACAAAATTCACTAAGAAAGAATCAGACTCAATATTCTTGATGGCAAAAGAGGCCTCGCTAGGAATATTAGGACTTTCTTTAATGATTTCTAGAGCAAGTTCTTTGATATTCTCAATGATCGCTTTGAATTCTGCGTCGTCACTGATAGGTCTCACATCAGGAATGTCCTTTGCTACCGCAGTAATATAAGGCTGCTCGGTAACGATACTTCCCATCTCAAAACGTTTTTTACCTTGAATGATAACTGTTGTGTTACCATCAGGCATTTTAAACGTTTTCAGGATTTTTGCAACGACACCTGTCGTATGCAAGTCATCATAAGTAGGCTCTTCTATCTCCTCATTCTTTTGAGCAACCACACCTATTGGGATTCCTTTTTTATTGGCTTCTTGTAATAATTTTATAGACCTATCGCGTCCGGCAGTAATAGGAATTACTACACCAGGAAACAGTACCATATTACGCAAAGGTAATATAGGTAAGGTCTCAGGCACGCTTTCGTTATTCATCTCCTCTTCATCCTCACTGCTCAAAAGTGGTATGAATTCAGCATCCTGATCAAATTCTTGAAGTGACAAGTTGTCTATTGAAAATTTCTTTGGTTTGAACATATCTTTCTCAGTCGCCACAATGTCATATAGACTTCTGGCTTTTATTTTTTTAAATTTATTTAAACTAGATATTTCTACTTGTTCCGCTTTCGCGAAAGCGAGATTATCTTAAATAAAACACACACAATCAGTATTTTAAAACTGTTCCAAGCATGTTATCTAGTAGTCGTCTTCTACTTTTTACTAAGTATTACTTTAATAAAATTCAAATTTCTTGCCATGAAGTGTAACATGGTGGAATAAATTGCATCTTTAAGACGTAACACTGACCATGTGACTTTAATCATAACCGAAATAGAACTTTACAACCTCTGTGAACGAGGCAATCGCAAAGCGCAAATGCGTGTGTATGACAAATATGCTACGGGAATGTATCATGTAGCATTAAGAATTGTAAACGACACCGCACAAGCTGAAGATATCATGCAAGAAAGTATGATCACTGCTTTTGCCAAAATGAAACAATGGAACCGTGAAGCAACCTTTGGAAGCTGGTTAAAAAGGATAGTTGTCAATAATAGTTTGACACACTTAAAGAAAGAAAAAAGAATGCCTAAGGTAGATTATGATGATGTCGCCTACGAAATGGAAAATCAAGCTGAGGAACAAATTGATATGGAAGCCGCAGGAATGACAGCAAAAAAAGTTCTGGAAGTAATGAAACTCTTAAAAGATAATTACCGACAGATTTTAACGCTAAGCCTTATAGAAGGAATGGATAATGAAGAAATAAGTGAGATAATGGGAATTTCTAACGCTATGTGTAGAACAACCATTTCTAGAGCAAAAGATAGTTTAAGAAAAAAAATGCAACTGGTATGAAAAAGAATATGGAAGAATGGTTTGCAGAACAAGATTTTAATACAGAATCACTGCCTGAAGGCCATAGAAATAGATTTATAGATAAGTTAAACGCAGCATGTGAAGAAGATGAAGATATCATTACACTTGATGATGTAAAGTCAGAAACTAATAAAACTGACGATGCCAAGGTGATAAAAATGAACTCTTGGCTCAAGTGGTCACTCGTTGCTGGACTAGCAATTTTAATGGGTGTTGCTGGAATGAATATCGCTCCTGCACCGTCTAGTGACAATGGATTATCTACAGTCTCACCAGAAATGGCACAAGCACAAGACTTTTTTACTAATACTATTCATCAAGAATTAGAAAAGCTTAATAAGCTACAATCTCCTGATACAGAACGTATCATCATAGACACTAAAAATGCCTTGAATAAACTGGAGGAAGATTATAAAACAATTAAAAAGGACTTTAAAATTAACAAAGACAGTAAGACAGTCATCGCTGCGATGATCCAGAATTTTCAAAATAGAATCGATTTATTAGAAACTGCTCTTGAGCAAATAGAACAACTAAAAAATTATAAAGAAAAAGAAAATGAAGCAATTATATAAATTAAGTATCCTCCTGTTTTTACTGCCTTTACTGGCAGTGGCTGGACCTGGTGGTAAATACACTAAGTCTAAAAAAATCAACAAGACTTTTACAGTAAATAAGTCTTGTATGGTAGAGATAGAGAACTCCTTTGGAAATGTAACGATAACTACTTGGGATCAACCTACAGTTTCTATAGAAGTGACGGTAGAAGTAAGTGGAGACAATGAAGATAGTGTCAATAAGCAACTAAGAGAAATAGATGTAGATTTTGAGGCGAGCGCTTCAAGAGTTAGCGCAAGAACTGATGCAGAGTCTCAATCTAGCGGTGGTCGTAGCTTATGGAATAGTTTTTTTGGTAGCGATAACAATCAAAATTCTAACATGAAAATCAATTACATCGTTAAGATGCCTGTTACAGCATCTCTGGATATAAGTAATGATTATGGTACGGTAAAACTAGACCGACTAGAAGGAAAAGCAAACATAAGTTGCGACTTTGGAAGATTAGATATAGGACAGCTGCTTGCAGAGAATAATGAACTACGTTTTGATTATACTAATAACTCTCATATAGACTATATGAAATCTGGAATTATAAGAGCAGATTTTAGCGGCTTTGAACTTCATGGAACAGAAAAAGTAGAGTTTAAAGGAGATTATACTAAAGCAAAAATCCACGATGTAAAAGAACTTAATTTTAATAGTGATTTTAGTACCGTAGAGTCTGGAAAAGCTGTTAACATTATAGGTAGAGGTGATTATAGCACTATTAAGTTAGGGCTGATTCAAGATAAAGTAAATCTGAATACAGATTTTGGTTCCATTAACATCGATGAACTAGGAAGTAACTTTAAAGAAGCAACTGTAAAATCAGAATACACTGGTATCAAAATCAATTTTCATTCTGATGCGGCATTTAAATTTGACATAGATACTGAATTTGCTAGTATCAAGCTGGATGACAATTTGACTATTACTAGATCAGAAAATGACACGACAGATAAGGAACGATCTGGATATTATCGTCAAGAAAACAATAATTCAATTATCAGCATACGATCTAGTTTTGGCGGTGTAAGCCTTAAGAAAAAATAATAATCAATCATATTTATAAACAACTAAACTTAAAAACATGAAAAATAGTATCATTTTACTCGTAGCTCTTTTTGCTCTAAACAGTGCAAACGCCCAATGGTGGGGAAATAACAAGAAAATCAAAGGAAATGGTGAGGTAATCACAAAAACATTTGAAACCGGCGATTATGACGAAGTATCTGGTAGAAGTAGTTTTGACATCATTTTAATTTCTGGTACAGAAGGTAAAATCACTGTAGAGGCAGAATCTAACATCATGGAACATATTGAAATCGAAGTAAATGGAGGAAACCTAAAGATAGGAATGGAAAAGGGTTATAACATCAGTACTCGTAAAGGTATCACTGTTACTGTTCCAGTAGAAAGAATAAGTGGTTTAAGCATGGCTGGAAGTGGTGATATTATTAGCAAGTTAAAACTTAAGTCTAAAAACATGGATATTTCAGTTGCAGGAAGTGGTGATATTTCCACTGAAGTAGAGTCAGAAAATTTAGAAATAAGCATCGCTGGAAGTGGTGATGTAAAAGTAACCGGTCGCACAGAAAATCTTGAAGCAAGTGTTGCAGGAAGTGGAGATATATCGGCTTTAAATTTAAAAGCAAATAATGTAAATGCTTCTATTGCTGGAAGTGGAGATGTATCTGTCTATTGTAATGGTGGAGATTTAAAAGCTTCTATAGTAGGTTCTGGTGATTTAAGGTATAAAGGAACTGCTAGTAGCATCAAAAAGAGCGTTATGGGAAGCGGCGATATTACTAAGATGTAAAGCAACAACCCACGTATAAAAAAACTCCAAATCAATTACTTGATTTGGAGTTTTATTCTTTAAAGCAATTAATTATTAGATATCAAAACGATCTAAATTCATTACCTTATTCCATGCCGAGGCAAAATCTTCTACAAACCTATCTTGAGCATCGTCTGCTGCATAAACTTCAGCTACCGCTCTTAATTCTGTATTAGAACCGAAAATAAGATCTACTCTGGTTCCTTCCCATTTCTTTTCTCCTGTTTTTCTATCACTTCCTACAAACAATAATTCTGAACTAGACTTTGCTTTCCATGTAGTAGATAAATCCAGAACATTTACAAAAAAGTCGTTAGTCAATTTACCTGGACGGTCGGTAAAAACACCATAAGATGAACCGTCATAATTTGCATCTAACGCTCTTAATCCAGCAACTAATACAGACATTTCAGGAATTGATAATGTCAATAAATTTGCTCTATCAATCAAGTGGTCTTCACCAGCAGCTCGTTCTCCATCTTTTAGGTAGTTTCTAAAACCATCTGCTTTAGGCTCTAAATAGCCAAAAGAATCTACATCAGTGTCTTCTTGCTTTGCGTCTCCTCTACCTGGGTGAAAATCTAACCATAATTCGTTACCAGCATCTGCTGCAGCTTTTTCTACCGCAGCATTTCCTGCAAGGACAATTAAGTCTGCCATAGAAACTTGCTTATCACCAGACTGATCGTTATCAAAACCTGTTTTAATTTCATGTAATTTATTGAGAACTTTAGATAATCTTTCTGGATTATTAGCTTCCCATTTGTTCTGAGGAGCTAGTCTTATTCGTCCTCCATTTGCGCCACCTCGTTTGTCAGATCCTCTGAATGTGGAAGCACTAGCCCAAGCCGTAGCTACCAGCTCTTGAATAGTTAAACCTGATTCTAAGATCTGATTTTTAAGGTTTGTAATATCGCTTTTATCTACTAAATCATGAGTGACTGCTGGAATTGGATCTTGCCATAACTCTTCTTTCTCTGGTACATCAGGTCCTAAATAACGAGATATAGGTCCCATATCACGATGTGTCAACTTATACCACGCTTTTGCAAATGCTTCTTCAAACTCTTCAGGATTATCTCTAAAGTGTTTTGAAATTTTCAAGTATTCGGGATCAGTTTTTAATGCGATGTCTGCCGTTGTCATCACAAGGTCTTGTTTTTTGCTAGCGTCACCAGCCATAGGAGCTTGATCTGCATTAGAAGCTGCTGTAGGTTTCCACTGGTGCGCTCCTGCTGGACTCTTTGTTAATTCCCATTCATAATCAAAAAGAACTCTGAAGTAATCAAAATCCCATTTATCTGGATTAGGTGTCCATGCTCCTTCTATCCCACTTGTAATGGTATGATCTCCTTTACCAGTTTTGAAAGTATTTTTCCATCCAGTACTCATTTCCTCAATTTTAGCACCAGCTGGTTCTTTACCTACATATTCATCAGGATTTGCTGCTCCGTGTGCTTTTCCAAAAGTATGACCACCAGCTACTAAAGCTACAGTCTCGTAATCGTTCATTGCCATTCGACCAAAAGTCTCTCTAACATTTGCCGCAGAACCCATAGGATCAGGTACACCGTTAGGTCCTTCTGGATTTACGTAAATCCAACCCATCATTACTGCTCCAAGAGGTGCTTCTAGATCTCCGTCTTCATAACGCTCGTCATTTGCGCCCCATTCTGTCTCGCTACCCCAATAAATATCTTGTTCTGGTTCCCACACATCTTCACGTCCACCAGCAAAACCTAGCTTTTTCAACCCCATAGATTCCATAGCAATATTACCTGCTAGGATCATTAAATCTGCCCAAGAGATTTTATTACCGTATTTCTTTTTTATAGGCCATAAAAGCAATCTGGCTTTATCTAAGTTACCATTATCTGGCCAGCTATTTAAAGGTGCAAATCTTTGAGTACCACTGCATGCTCCTCCACGACCATCTCCTATTCTATAAGTACCAGCACTATGCCATGCCATTCTTACAAAGAAACCTCCGTAATGACCAAAGTCTGCAGGCCACCAGTCTTGCGAGTCTGTCATTAAGTGAGTCAAGTCCTTTTTAAGTGCATCTAAATCAAGACTTTTAAAAGCCTCCGCATAATTAAAGTCAGGATTCATAGGGTCTGACTTCTTAGAGTTTTGACGTAAAACGTTTAACTTAAGTTCGTTAGGCCACCAATCTCTGTTAGTGGTTCCATGACCAGCCGTTTTCTTAGGAGATCCTCCCATAAAAGGACACTTAGATGCTGCTTGCGATTCATTTAAATCAAAAGCTTCTGTATTTTGAGCACTCATATTCTTAGATTTTTAATTAATAGTCTCTCAAATATATTCGAATTTTATCTCCTTTACAGGAAATGAGTAAAGATTCTTGCAAGATTACTATAAGTAAAAACTATACTGAATATAATTAGAAAAGTTTTTAGTGATTGTTTTAAGTGAAAACTACATCTATTCCTCAACTCATTTTTGCAATCTAGGCACTCGAATAAGTAAAATTATTCCAGTAATAAAGAATACAATTAAAAACAATATAGGTTCTCTCATAGAACCGCTTATTTCTCCTACGATAGCAAAAATGAGCATACCTATGACTATCCCGATTTTTTCTGCAACATCATAAAAACTAAAGTACGATGCAGTATCTAGATTGCCTTCTGGAATCATTTTAGAATAAGTACTCCTTGAAAGTGATTGAATAGAACCCATCACTAGACCTACAAAACCAGCGGTTATGTAAAACTGTAATGGCGTCACAACAAAGTATCCATAAACACAAATTAACGCCCAAAGAATATTTATTATGATAAGTGTTTTGATGTTACCTAGCTTTCGCGAAAGCAAACTGGCTAACCAAGCTCCCAGAATAGCAACAAACTGAATTAACATTATACTCATTATCAATCCAAAGGTTGCACCATTCTTATCCCATTTCACTTCTTCAGTTCCAAAGTAAGTGGCGACTAGCATTACCGTTTGCACGGCCATGCTATAAATAAAGAACGCACCTAAGTAACGCTTCATTTGCTTATTTTCACTCAAGTTGCTCCATATTTTCTTAAGCTCTTGAAAACCATTTGTAAAAATGTTTTTCACTTCACTCCTATCTTTTTTAGTTCCTAAAGGCAAATATTTATATGTGTATTGTGCAAAACTCATCCACCAAATTCCAACAAGAATAAAAGACATCTGAACAGCATCTAACCCCAATATCTCTCCGCTTTCTGGATACAATCCAAATACAGTCATGCAAAGACAAAATGCAAGCAATAACACACTTCCCAAGTATCCTAAGGAAAATCCTTTAGAACTTATTGCATCTTGCTGTTCTGGAAAAGCTATATCTGGTAAGTAAGAATTATAAAAAACCAGACTGCCCCAAAAGCCTATGAGCGCCAGCATATAAATGATCAAACTGATCCATAAATAATCAAAACTAAATGCCGCGAGACCTATACAACTAAAAGCTCCTAAATAACAAAAGAACTGTAAGAAACGCTTCTTCTGTCCAGAATAGTCGGCAATACCAGATAAAATAGGTGAAATGATACTTACAATTAGAAATGCAATTGCCGTAGTTACGATAATAATAGACTCATTATTGACACCTTTTAACATATCGGGAACATTGCCCTTTTCAAAAGCTTCAACACTAATTGCTGCATAAAACAGCGGGAAGATCGCACTATTAATAACAAGACTATAAACAGAATTTGCCCAGTCATAAAACGCCCAAGCGTTTAATAATTTTTTGGAGCCTTTAGGTAGAATATCTTTCATAAAAAAAGGGTTCTTTAAGAACCCTTTAAAAGTATGTATTTTAAAACTTCTATTTGAAAGAAGTCACCCCATATTTTGCAGCTTCTGCTTTTGCTTTAGGAGCCAAATCTTTTAGATTTTCGATACGGCTGTCATTAGATGGGTGCGTACTCAAGAATTCTGGTGGAGCTTGACCACCACTTTTTGCTTTCATACGTTTCCATAACTCTGCTCCTTCATCAGGATTGTAGCCTGCGATTGCTGCTAGATACAATCCTATTTTATCAGCTTCGGTTTCATGAGCTCTAGAAAAAGGTAACATTCCTCCTACTTGAGATCCTAATCCATAGGCTTGACCTATTAATTGTTGCGTTTCATTACTTGCTCCAGCTACTTGACTTCCTACTGCAACGCCTGTACCTATGATAGCTTGCCATTGTGCGGCGCTCATTCTTTGACCACCATGATTTGCTAGTGCATGAGCAACTTCATGTCCCATTACAATTGCGACACCAGTTTCATCTTGACAAATAGGTAATATTCCAGTATAAAAAACGATTTTTCCACCAGGCATACACCATGCATTAACTTGATCATCTTTTACAAGTTTGTATTCCCATTCATAGCCGTCTAGATATTCTGGATGACCTATTGCGTTGAGCCATCTTTGTGCTGCTGTCTTTATTTTACCACCTACGGTAGTGATCATTCTAGCTTCAGGGGTATCAGTAATTACATTATTCTCATCTAGAAATTGGTCGTACTGTGAAAACGCCATAGGAAAAAGGCGGTCATTTGCTATAGGCTTGAGCGTCTTTTTTCCTGTAAAAACATTTGTTGCACAAGAGGAAAGAAATAAGACCGTAGTCATTATTATAAGTATAGAACTATTCTTCATCATTTACTTTTTATTAGAAACTATTTGTTGCACTTTTTTAATATCAATTCCATGATGAGACTCTGTATGAAGAATCTCTTTGTCATATAAAATTATAACTTGAGGTGATTGATGCCTAACGTTAAGCTTTTCTGCTACTGCATTGCTTACCTCTCTATAATTTAATAAATCTAAAAAGTAGAAGGTTACCGCATCTTCATTAGATTCAAAACCTTTTTCAAACTGATTTAAAACCATCCTTGAAATTCCACAGCGTGTACTGTGCTTAAAAATCACTTTAGGTTTTATCGTAGAATTCTTAATTACGTTCTCTAATTGGTCGATAGACTCTAAGAGTTCCCATCGAATTCCCGTCATTTCCTCCTTTGCAATATCCCGCTGTGATTTAAACAGCTTGTCCATAAATCCCATAAGCTTGTATTTTTTTACGCTTTCGCGAAAGCGAGAAAAGAATTAACTAATTTATTATATTATAACAATGTACAAAGATAAAGCTAACCTCTTTAAATATTACTAATGCTTTTATAAACAAGACATAATGTCTGTTAAACTGTTTGAAATATCTGTCGAAATGTCAAAATCGAGTTAAGGTATAAGAATTGACTACTTGAAATAAAATGAAAATTATGAATCCTAATAAATTAACTATAAAATCACAAGAGGCTTTGCAGCAAGCACAGCAACTTGTACAAGAATACGGACAGCAACAAATTGAAAACGCGCATTTATTTCTAGCTATAACTATGGTAGATGAGAATGTTTTTCCTTTTCTATTTAAAAAGCTCAACGTAAAACTTGATCTTATCAAAGAACTTGTAAAAAGTCAAATTAACTCTTTTCCAAAAGTAGATGGAGGCGATTTACAACTGTCTCGGGAGACTAACAGAGTTTTAAATGCAGCCATGAGTCTTGCCACAAAAATGGGAGATGAATATGTAAGTATTGAACATTTATTACTATGCATATTTGATGGCAAATCTAAAACTGCTCAAATACTTAAAGATCAAGGTATTTCTAAGAAAAATTTAGAAGCCGCTATCGAAGAATTGAGAAATGGAAATACTGTTTCTTCTCAAAGTGCTGAAGAAACCTATAACTCCCTAAATAAATATGCAAAAAACCTCAATCAACTAGCAGATCAAGGTAAGTTAGATCCTGTTATTGGTAGAGATGAAGAGATACGTCGTATTCTCCAAATTCTATCGAGACGTACAAAAAATAACCCTATGCTAGTAGGAGAACCTGGGGTGGGAAAAACAGCTATTGCTGAAGGTCTGGCTCATCGCATTGTAGGCGGTGATGTACCTGATAATTTGAAGAATAAACAAATATTTTCTTTGGACATGGGAGCGCTCATTGCTGGAGCAAAATATAAAGGTGAATTTGAAGAACGATTAAAAGCGGTAATAAAAGAAGTAACAACAAGTTCTGGCGATATCGTCCTTTTCATTGACGAAATTCACACTCTTGTAGGAGCTGGCGGCGGTGAAGGCGCCATGGATGCTGCAAATATTCTCAAACCAGCGCTAGCTCGTGGTGAGTTGCGCGCCATTGGAGCTACAACTTTAGATGAATATCAAAAGTATTTTGAAAAAGATAAAGCTCTAGAGAGACGCTTTCAAAAAGTAATCGTGGACGAACCAGATACAGAAAGTGCTATCTCCATACTAAGAGGTATAAAAGATAAATATGAAACACATCATAAAGTACAGATAAAGGATGATGCAATTATAGGCGCCGTAGAGTTATCACAGCGTTATATCACTAATAGATTTTTACCAGATAAGGCTATTGATTTAATGGATGAAGCTGCTGCAAAACTGCGCATGGAGATCAATTCCAAGCCAGAAGAGTTAGACGTGCTCGATCGTAAAATCATGCAGCTAGAAATCGAAATCGAAGCCATTAAAAGAGAAAACGATGAGTCCAAGCTCAAAAATTTAAGATCTGAACTGGCTAATCTCAAAGAATCTCGCAACGAGCTTAACGCTCAATGGGAGAATGAAAAAAGCGTAGTTGACAATATTCAAAATGCAAAAACAGATATTGAGAACTTTAAACTAGAAGCAGAACGTGCTGAACGTGAAGGCGATTATGGTAAAGTGGCAGAGTTGCGTTATGGTAAAATCAAGCAAGCACAAGAAGAGTTAGATCAACTTCAAGCCGCAATGGAGGCAAATGATAGCACTAACAATCTTATTCAAGAAGAAGTAACTTATGACGATATTGCCGAAGTAGTCGCTAAATGGACTGGAATCCCAGTGACGAAGATGTTACAAAGTGAACGAGAAAAGTTATTAAAATTAGAAGATGAGCTACATCATCGTGTAGTAGGGCAAAGCGAAGCTATTCTAGCAGTAAGTGACGCAGTGAGAAGAAGCCGCGCAGGTTTACAAGATCAAAATAAGCCCGTAGGTTCCTTTCTTTTTCTAGGTACAACTGGAGTAGGTAAAACAGAACTTGCCAAAGCACTTGCAGAGTATCTGTTTAATGATGAAAATTCTATGACTCGTATAGATATGAGCGAGTATCAAGAACGTCATAGCGTGAGTAGATTAGTAGGAGCACCTCCAGGATATGTAGGATATGATGAAGGTGGTCAACTTACTGAAGCGGTACGTCGCAAACCTTACAGTGTCGTCTTACTGGATGAGATTGAAAAAGCACATCCTGATACTTTCAACATCTTACTACAAGTTCTTGATGAAGGAAGACTTACCGATAATAAAGGTCGTGTTGCTGACTTTAAAAACAGTATTATCATCATGACTTCTAATATGGGAGCAGAATTGATTCAAGAACGTTTTCAGAATGCAGCCTCGGTAACAGACTCATTACTCGATGAAACTAAAAAAGAGGTATTAATTTCTTTAAAAAAGCGAGTGCGTCCAGAGTTTATCAATCGTATTGATGACATCGTTATGTTCACACCTCTCAATGAAAATGAAATCAAAGAGATCGTAAGTTTACAACTTAAAGGAGTTACAAAATTACTTGCAAAACAAGGGATCGTGATTGATGCAACAGAGCAAGCTATCAACCTACTTGCAAAGAAAGGATATGATCCACAGTATGGTGCTAGGCCAGTAAAGCGCGTTATTCAACGTGAAATTCTAAACGAACTATCTAAACAGATTTTATCTGCTCAGATTGTCACAGATAGTATTGTTCTCATCGATGCTTTTGAAGATGAGTTGGTTTTTAGAAATGAAACTGATTCTGTAGAGGTCATTTAATAATTTTAAATACTTAAATTAAAAAAGCTCACTCTAAAGTTGATAGAGTGAGCTTTTGTTGTAAAGTGGTTTTAAATCATCTCGCTTTCGCGAAAGTGTAATAAAAAAAGCCTGTCTTGATCAAATCAAAACAGGCTTCTTACTTTTATAAATTTAAAACTAGTCTACTAAAAGTCTTAAAGTTTCAACTTGACCGTTAGCCTCAACTCTTATAATATATGCGCCAGTAGCAAACGTATTTACTTGAATATTATTAACACCTGGTAAGGCTTTACTTATAGCGATGGTTTTTCCCGTCATGTCTATTATTCTATAATCTGTTATTGATTGATAGGAAGGTGAAAGCTCTAACTGAACTGTTTCACCGGTTGCAGGATTAGGGTATAATCTACTTGCAACAAATTCTGATACAAACTCTTCATTACTCAAAGTTACTTGAGATTCAAAAGCTCCTATATCGCGAGTTCCAAATACTGCTTGACCGATTTGATCAGCAAATGTATCTGCACTATCACCATTGTCAAAAGCTCTTGTACCATCCATTAATGCATGAGTTAAAGTTGTACCACCATTATTTGCTAATGGGCCTAAAGCTGCAAATTCAGGTGCTGCCGTTGTACCTACTATATCTGTCGCTAAAGGAGTGAAATCACCTATATCATCAATTTCGATTAAGTTAAAACCTAATGAAGTATAAGAACCTGTACTTACTCCTATGTCTGGAACACCGTTAGTAGAAGTGTTCTCTGCAACAATAGTATTCTTTAATGTAAAACTTCCTGTCGCAGATTGAAAACCAACACCACCAGCATCGGTCGTTGCCGAATTTCTTGCTACGGTAACCGCGTTTATAACATTAATAGGTCCAGTACTTACGATTCCTCCACCATTTGCACCAGCTGAGTTTCCTGAGATGGTTGTAGTAGAAACGGTAAGAGATCCATTTAAATTACCTATTCCTCCACCATTTGCAGTAGCTGTATTATTAGAAATGGTAGAATTAGTTATTGTAAAATCACCTCCATTCAGAAAAATAGCTCCACCACCATCATTTGAAAGATCTGTACCAAAAGCACTATTTCCATCTAAAATAGAAAAACCTACGGTCATAGTACTATTATTTTGATTCCATAAAGCACCACCTTCACGGCCAGCACTATTATTATTAAAAGTAGATCTCAAAATATTAGTAGTAGTTGCTCCAGTAATGTGAATTGCTCCACCATTTCCTGGTGCTGGAGTTCCTGCCGTACCATTAACATCATTTCCTGAAACATCACTATCTGTAATAGATAAAGAACCGTCAATGATTTCAAAAGCACCACCTGCTCTATTTGCAGCATTTCCAGTGAAGGTTGAATTTGCAAAAGAAACTATACCATCAGTACTTAATACTCCACCACCTGAAGCAGATGATCCTTGAGCTAGATTATTAGTTACAATTATACCATCCGCTGTAATGTCCCCTCCGTTATTAAATATTCCTGCACCACCGTCATCTGCTGAATTTCCAGTTGCAAAATTAGCATCAATTGTTGAGCTTGTGATTGTCATTAAACCTGCACCATTCCATAATGCTCCACCTTCTCGAGCTGCTGTATTTCCAGAAAACATTGAATTTGAAATTACAATATCTTGATTTCCTGTAATATGTAACGCTCCACCATTACCTGGTGCCGCCACTGCTGGCGCTGCTCCTGCATTATTGGAATTCATCGTAACATTAGTTAAGGAAGCTGTTCCTGTACCTGCAACTATTTCTATAGCTCCACCTGCTCTGTTTGCAATATTACTGTTCAATGTAGAGCCATCTATACTTATAGATGCATCTGCATCCACTAGTACTGCTCCTCCTGATCCTGATGTTCCATTTGCTGTGTTGTTAGTCAACATAGATCCGTTAATGATGGAAACCATTCCTCCGTTCAAGGCGTAAACTGCTCCTCCACCATTGTCTGCTCCAGCACCACTTGCTGTATTTCCATCCATGGCTACTCCGTCTACGGTCATTGTTCCTGTACCATTCCAAAGTCCACCGCCTTCACTCATCGCTATGTTGTTACTTACAGTTCCACTTATAACATTAACAACACTTGATCCACTGATGTGTAATCCACCACCATTTCCTGGTGCGCCTGCTCCTGTAGTTACACCTGCAGTGTTTCCATCTAAGCTTACATTAGTTAATGTAACTGGTGCGCCTGAATTGGCTTCGATTCCTCCACCTGCGCGGTTTGCACCATTTCCTGTGATCGTAGTTCCTGTCGCATCTAGTGATCCTCCGGCAACTAAAATTCCTCCACCAGTACTTGTACTTCCTGTAGCATTATTGTTATTTACAGCTACATTTCCTGTGATAACCACTGCTCCTCCTTCATTGTAGATTCCTCCACCACCAGCTTCGCCTGGGTTCGTTGCGCCCATACTCGCCTCACCTGATGCAGTGTTATTATTAACGGTAAGAGTTCCTGATAAGTTCATCAGTCCGCTACCGTTCCATAGTCCACCACCTTCGTTTGCAGCGATGTTACCATTAGCACTACCGTCTGAGATCGTAATATCTTGTGGTCCAGTAATGTGAAGTCCACCACCGTTTCCTGGTGCAGCGCTTCCCATTGGGCCTGTTACATTGTTGTCAAGAGTCGTATTGGTCAAGGATACTGTTCCTGCATTCGTACCTGAAGAAATCTCAATTCCTCCACCAGCACGATTGGATGTGTTTCCAGAGATAGTTGCTCCAGTCACATCAAGGTTACCGTCTGCACCTACCAAGATTCCACCACCGGAACCTGAAGCTCCATCAGCGGTATTGTTGGTAATATTGGTTCCCATTCCTACCACAAGGCTACCTGCGGGAAGTTGGAAGATTCCACCACCACCATTAGTTGCTGCAGCACCACTAGCCGTGTTGCCGTCTATTGTAGAACCAGTAACGGTCATAGTTCCCGTATGGTTCCAAAGTCCACCACCAGTAAAAGCAGCAGTATTGTTGTTTACTGTTCCACCAGTAACTGATACATCTTGCGCTCCTGTAACATGCATTCCGCCACCGCTTCCTGGATTTGCAGCCATGGTTACTCCCATTGCATCTGTTCCAGCAAAATTACCATTAAGGGTTACATTATTTATTACAGCTGTAGTTGAAGTTCCCACGGTTACCTCAATTCCTCCACCGGCACGGTTTGCAGAATTGCCTGTTATCGTTGCTCCATCTACATCAAGGTTGGATCCGTTTGCTAGGATTCCACCTCCAGAACCAGAGGTCCCATCTGCAGTGTTGTTACTGATTGTTGTTCCTGGTTCGATTTCCAAAGTACCGTTTGACAGCGCATAGATTCCTCCACCACCATTGTCAGCGGCATCACCACTTGCAGTGTTTCCATCGATAGTTGTACCATCTACGGTCATTATTCCTGTACCATTCCAAAGTCCTCCACCTTCACTCATCGCTATGTTGTTACTTACAGTTCCTCCTGTAACATTAACAACACTTGAACCACTGATGTGTAATCCACCACCATTTCCTGGCGCACCTGCTCCTGTAGTTACACCTGCAGTGTTTCCATCTAAGCTTACATTAGTTAATATAACTGGTGCGCCTGAATTGGCTTCGATTCCTCCACCGGCGCGATTTGCACCATTTCCTGTGATCGTAGTTCCTGTTGCATCTAGTGATCCTCCAGCAACTAAAATTCCTCCACCAGTACTCGTGCTTCCTGTAGCGTTATTGTTATTTACAGTTACACTTCCTGTGATAACTACTGCTCCTCCTTCATTGTAGATTCCTCCGCCACCAGCTTCGCCTGGGTTCATTGCGCCCATTGCTGGCTCGCCATTGGCTGTATTATTATTAATTGCTGTAGTTCCATCTATGTTCATTAGTCCAGAACCATTCCATAAAGCACCACCTTCATTTGCTGCTGTATTTTGAGTGTAAGTACCATCTGTAATATTTACAGTCCCAGCTTGTGAAACGTGGAGTGCTCCTCCATTTCCTGGTGCGCCTGCTCCTATTACTACTCCTGTTATATTCATACTCATAGTAACATCAGTAAGGTTAGTGGTCGATACTTGATTCTGCTCGATTCCTCCACCTGCTCTGTTAGAACTATTACCTGATATAGTAGAACCATTTGCTGTAAAAACTCCATTGGCATTTAATACTCCACCACCAGTCCCTTGTGCGCCATCTGCAATGTTATTAGTAATTAAAGTAGTAGCATCTGTAGTAACTGTTCCTCCTTCATTGTAGATTCCTCCACCTCCTGAAGCTCCTGCAACAACTGCATCGCTTCCAGAAGCTGTGTTACCATCTATCGTTGTTCCTGTAATAGTCATTACTCCTGACCCATTCCATAATCCGCCGCCTTCATTAGAAGCGGTGTTGTTTGTAAAACTAGATGAGTTAATAGAAGAGTTTCCTGCACCTGTCATGTGAATGGCTCCACCGTTACCAGGATTGCTACTTGTTGAATTTGTTGTAAAAGAGGAATTATTAATATTTAAACCACCTAAAGCACCAGAATTATCTTCAATTGCTCCTCCAGCTCTTGATGCACTGTTTAAGTTAAAACTGGAACCGTCTAATGTAGTCGTTCCACCGTTAGAGTTAAGTATGGCTCCTCCACTACCTGATATTCCAGATGCAGTATTAGAATTGAATAGTGTTGTTCCATTGATATTAACTATTGCTCCGTTGTTGAAAATAGCGCCTCCACCATTTGTACCAGTAGAACCTGTTGCGTTATTATTGCGAAATTCACAATCTGAAATCGAAAGTACGGTCGTTGCATCACTAACTGCAATGGCTCCACCATCAATAGCTTCTCCATCAATAAAATTGATATCATTGATAGCTATAGAAGCTGCGATTGTAGAACTAAAATTAAAAATTCGATTTGAGTTAACACCTGAAATTGTTGTAGGTGTACCACCATTGTTACCATCTATTGTTAAGGCTAAAAATGAGCTTACGAGAATCTCTCCGTTTGTGACATTAATAGTTTGTCCTTGAATAGAACTATCAAAAGTAACAGTTCCATTTGTACCTGCATTTGCTATTTCAACGCGCAAAGTTCCAGCAGTTCCGTCGTCTACAGTCTTATTTACTACTTGTCCGAAGGACATCGTAGAAATAAAAAAGAAAACAACAATTACACTTAATTGAGTAATGTTTTTCATAATGTTATTTATTTTGGTTATTAATTAAATTAGTTATGATTGAAATTATTTAACAATGAATAGAAGCCGAAAAATGGATATTTCTTCAAATTAAATTTTCGAACCATATACTATCTACGAGAGATATGAATAACTGGTTGTCATTCAGTTGTTAAACAATCGTTAAAGTAATTTTAACCCTACTAGTAGTATTTCGTTACCGTCTGAAATTTTAATAATGTTTATTAAATAATTGCGCTTTCGCGAAAGCGAGAACCCAATAATTACGATAACCTTAAAAAAGGCATTTGAAAATTCACATGGTTTCACTACTTTGCAATTACGAAAAATTTGAATATGCAGTATAAAAGACTTTTTGATTTCCCTCATTATCAGCTAGAGACATTCCCTCGTGAAGATGCTCTTGTTTCAAAAGTTCAAGGTGAATGGGTTAAAACTTCTACTAAATCCTTTGTTGACCAGGCAAATGCCGTTTCAAGAGGTCTATTAAGACTAGGAGTTCAAAAAAACGATAAAATAGCGATTATCTCTACTACTAATAGAACTGAGTGGAATATAATGGATATAGGGATAATGCAAACAGGTGCGCAAGATGTACCTATTTATCCTACCATATCTGAGGAAGATTATGCCTATGTGTTAAATCATAGTGAATCCAAATACGTTTTTGTATCAGATCAAGAGGTTTATGATAAAGTAATGAGCATCAAAGATCAGGTTGCTTCCTTAAAGGAAGTGTACTCGTTTAATGATATTGCAGGATGTAGAAGCTGGAATGATGTAAAGGAGCTAGGAAAAGATGCGAGCAATCAAGAAGAATTAGAGAAAATCATGGCCTCAATTGACGTTGAAGATCTTGCAACTCTTATTTACACATCTGGAACGACTGGTAGACCTAAAGGTGTAATGCTATCTCATAAAAACATCGCTAGTAATGCAATGACTTGTGAGCTAAGACTTCCTATTGTAAAAGGTAAATCAAAAGCATTGAGCTTTTTACCAGTATGTCATATCTATGAACGCATGTTACAATACTTATATGTATACACTGGAACTGGTATTTACTTTGCAGAGTCTTTAGAAACAATTTCTGACAATTTAAAAGAAGTGTCACCTGAGGTAATGAGTGCAGTACCAAGATTACTAGAAAAGGTATATGATAAAATTATAGCCAAAGGAACTGATCTAACTGGAATCAAGAAAAAATTATTCTTCTGGGCTGTTGAGCTTGGATTAGAATGGGAACCTTACGGTGCAAACGGCTGGTGGTACGAGAAAAAGTTAGGACTTGCAAAAAAACTCATCTTCTCTAAATGGCAGGAAGCCTTAGGTGGCAACTTGCTAGCAATTGCTAGTGGTAGCGCTGCTTTACAGCCTAGACTAGCGAGAGTATTTAATGCAGCTGGCGTTCCTGTAATGGAAGGTTATGGACTGACGGAGACCAGTCCTGTAATTTCTGTAAACGATATGCGAGATGGTGGTTTTAGAATAGGTACTGTAGGTAAACTCATTGCAAATACAGACGTACAAATAGCAGAAGACGGAGAAATCATCATTAATGGACCGCAACGTATGATAGGCTACTATAAAGATGAAGAGAAAACTAATGAGGCTATTGATGAAAACGGATATTTCCACACTGGTGATATAGGAGAAATTGATAAAGATGGATTCTTAAAAATTACCGATCGCAAAAAGGAAATGTTTAAAACTTCTGGTGGTAAATACGTAGCTCCACAACTTATAGAAAATACAATGAAACAAAGTCGTTTCATTGAACAGATCATGGTTATAGGTGAAGGTGAGAAAATGCCAGCTGCTTTTATCCAGCCTAACTTTGAATTCCTAGAAGAATGGGCAGAGCGTAAAGAAATAACCTATAAAGACTGGAAAGACCTTTGCAGCAACGAGCGAGTTATAGAAAGATATCAAAGAGAGATCGAAGAACATAATGAGAAGTTTGGTAAATGGGAACGAGTAAAAATGTTTGAAATCACACCAGAACTTTGGACTATTGAAGCAGAGCACCTCACTCCTACACTCAAATTGAAACGTAGGAATATCAAAGCCAGGTATCAAGATCTGTATGATAAAATTTATGGAGCAAAAATTTAATAAGTCTCTTTATAAGTTACACAAAGCCATGTATAAGACATGGCTTTTTTTATTAGCTTTCGCATAAATTTTGTGAAAAGAAATCATATTTAAAAATAGAATATTGTACGCAATTGTAGATGTAGAAACCACTGGTGGAAAGTATAACGAAGAAGGAATAACTGAAATAGCCATTTATAAATTTGATGGACATGAAATAGTAGATCAATTTGCAAGCCTAGTAAACCCAGAAAAGGAAATACAACCTTTTGTTGTTAAGCTTACTGGAATTAACAATGCGATGTTGAAAAGAGCTCCAAAGTTTTACGAAGTAGCTAAAAGAATTATTGAAATAACTAACGACGTTACTCTTGTCGCACATAATGCCGAATTTGATCATAGAATGCTGCGTCTAGAATTTGAGCGGCTGGGATATGATTATCAAAAGCCTACACTTTGTACTGTTGAACTAGCGCAAACTTTACTTCCAGATCAGGAAAGTTTTAATCTTGGAAAACTAACTAAAGCGTTAGGTATTCCTATAACTGATAGACATCGTGCAACTGGTGACGCATTAGCGACTGTAAAATTGTTTAAATTACTTCTACAAAAAGACATAGATAAAAATATTATCTCAAAAAGCCTAAAACATCATAAACCTTTAAAACTACAATCCAATTTAAAGGAACTGCTTGATGATGTCCCTAATTCTACAGGTGTTTTTTACATATATAATAAGAACAATGAAATTATCTATATAAGTAAGAGCAAGAATATAAAAAGAAGAGTTACACAACTCTTTACCGGATCAAATGGTAAATCTAAGGCTATCCAAAAGCAGGTGTCTGAAGTGAAATATGAAAAAACTGGTAGCCAGCTTATTTCTATTTTAAAAGAATATATTGAAGTACGCAAGCACAAGCCATTTCTAAATGGTAAACCCAAAAAATCTAATTTCTCACACGGTCTATATATTTCAAAGGATCAAAATGAAAATCAACAATTGAATATCAAATCTGTAAAAAGCAATCCTGATTATTCAATTAGTTTTTCCAGTTACAGGTCAGGACTTACTTTTATAGAAAAGCAATTAGAAGATATAGATATTGCAGATGCAGGAAAGGCAACTGATATTTTGATTGAGAAAATTGAAAACTTATATACTCTTAAAAATAAAAGTAAAATTATAGTAGATCGCGGTAGAGAAGCTAGCGAGCGCAGTGTGATTCTTATTGTGAATGGTAAAGTCTTAGGCTATGCTTACGTTAATCTGAGAATTCAAATGACCGATGTAAAAATGCTTA
Source organism: Nonlabens dokdonensis DSW-6 (assembly GCF_000332115.1). NCBI lineage: Bacteria > Pseudomonadati > Bacteroidota > Flavobacteriia > Flavobacteriales > Flavobacteriaceae > Nonlabens > Nonlabens dokdonensis. Next base: position 3,260,066 of record NC_020156.1, on the reverse strand, counting down.
AAAGCCTTTTGACACCTTTGGAGTCTAGCGATCAAATCACTCATATCATAAGCAGTTATTTAATTTACAAAAGAGTTTATCAAGTAATTGATTTGTAGTAATCCCGCTTTCGCGAAAGCGGAATAAAAAACATTATTATGGAAGGAAAAGGAAGGTTATTTCTTATACCAGTAACATTAGGCGAGATAAGCCCACTTGAAGTATTGCCATTATCAGTTAAAAAAGTAATTGAAATGGTAGATCATTATGTGGTGGAAAATGAAAAAACTGCGAGAAGGTTTATTAAATCTATATGTCCTTCAAAATCGCAACCTAGCTTGAATTTTTCAGTTATCAACAAATTCACTGAAGTAAGTGAGCTTCCCTCCTTTTTACAAGCCTGTCTTGAAGGTAAAAACATGGGGTTAATGAGTGAAGCTGGTGTTCCTGGAATAGCAGATCCTGGTGCTGACGTAGTTGCAATTGCACATGAAAAAGGTATACGAGTGCAACCGTTAGTAGGACCTAGTTCTATACTCATGGCAATGATGTCTAGCGGTCTCAATGGCCAGAACTTTGCATTCAATGGTTACCTACCTATAGATAAACAAGAAAGACGCAAAAAAATTAAAGAGCTTGAGAATATTTCTTTGAAGCAAAATCAATCGCAGTCTTTTATAGAAACTCCATACCGCAATAATAAAATGATAGAAGAACTTATTTTATCGTTAAATGGAAAAACCAAACTATGTATTGCTTGCGACATAAGTTTACCTACAGAGTTTATTAGAACTATGACCGTGGATTTATGGAAAAAACAAATACCAGATATTCATAAAAGGCCAGCAATGTTCATAATTCAAGGATGATACTTTAATTTTTAGAGATTATCATGTTCGTAATAAAACTTTGGTTAATTCAACGGTTTTTTAACACATTCATAGAATTGATAAAAAAAGATTAAATTACGACCCTCAAAACTAAAAAAGCAATGAAAAAATTACTCCTCCTAACGTTTCTGTTTATACCTATTTTAACTTTTGCTCAACTTGAGGCCGCATGGTGGTTTTTTGGAGATAATGCTAGTGTAGACTTTAATTCTGGTGCCCCTATGGCGGCTCCTGCTGGTAGTCTAGCTACAGCTGAAGGCTGTAGCGCGATATCTGATGAATGTGGTATTTTACAAATGTATTCTGACGGTACAACTGTATGGGATAGAAATGGAAACCCTATGCCCAATGGGACAGGATTATCTGGAAATTCTTCAAGTGCACAATCTGCCATTATAATTCCAGATTTGGGTGCGAGTGATCGTTATTTTGTTATTACTATTAGTCAGTTTGCAGGATTAAATTACAGTATCGTAGACATGTCCTTGCGTGCAGGTCTCGGAGACGTTGTACCAGGTCGTCGAGATATATTAATACAACAAAATACTCAAGAAAAGGTCACTGCCACTTTGAGTGATGATGGAACATTTTACTGGATTCTTACTTTTGAAGATGGTGGTGTTTACAGCGCTTACCCTGCAGCAGGAGGTATTATTTTAAGCTCAAGAGGTGTAGATTCTACACTTCCTCCTACTTCTACTCTTACTGATGATAGAGGTTATATAAGGTTATCCCCAGATGGTAGTAAAGTGGCAAATACATCTGTTACACCTGCTGGAACCGCTTATTTAGCAGAATTTAATAATGCCACAGGAATTGTTAGTAATCCTATAGCCTTAACTACCTCAAATAACGCTATAGCAAACTTTTATGGAGCAGAATTTTCTCCCAATTCGGAATTAATTTATTTAAACGCCAACTCCTCGCCAAATGGTAATGGTTGCAACAATGCAGTAAATAGAGAAATTCTACAATACAATATCAATAGCGGCGGTGGTTGGAATTCAACTCCGTTCGTATTTGCAGCAAATGGTGCTCAAAACAGTGAAAGAGGTGCTTTACAATTAGGTATTGATGGTAAAATTTATCACGCAAGAGCATGTCAGCCGTGGTTAGGTGTTGTACGATCACCTGATGCAGTAGGTGCTGCGGCAGGCTACACCGATGACGGTCTGGCACTTAACAACAATTCTAGAGAAGGGTTACCGCCTTTTATTACTTCATTTTTTGAACCTTCATTTAGTTCCTTTGAGGCAATGTCTGGTGGAGGTGGTGGCACATCAAGAAACCAAGTTAATTTTTGTGATCAAACTCCTATACAATTTGAGGCTTCTACCTCGGACTTTTGTGTGACTACTACAGTTTCATGGAATTTTGGAGACGGTAGTCCTTTGGTAACAACAGTAAATCCAATTCATACTTTTCCTGGACCTGGTGTTTATACAGTAACATTAACAGCACGCAATGGTGGATTTAGATTTATTGCTTCGTCTGATATTACCATATATGCTAATCCGATCGCAAATCCAGTTGCTGATGTATTTTTATGTGATAGTGATGGAGATGGAATTGAGTCTAGAGATTTGGACCTTGTTGAGACACCACAGGTCTTAGACATGCAAACTAATCCTGACTTTGTAGTTTCTTATCACCTTACTCAAAATGCAGCAGATAATAACGTAAACCCAATTACTTTACCTTATGATTTTCCTATAGGCACAACTCCAGTTTATGTGAGAATTACTAACGATGAAAATGCTACTTCAAGACTTTGCTTTGATAGCATTACTTTTGATGTTGTTGTAGCTAGCGGTGCAGGAGCAACAAGACCAACTGACCTGGTAAATTGTGATGATGATAATAACGGATTTTCAGTTTTCGATATAACCTCCACGGAGCCAGAAGTATTGGGTGGTTTACCAGCATCAGCGTTTACAATTTCGTATCATACAAGTGCTATTGATGCTAGTACTGGAGCAAGTCCAATAATGAACCCTGCGACTTATACAAATGCAACGATCAATACGGAAAGAATTTACATTAGATTAGCAGACAATAGCCCAAGTGGATGTACTTCTACAACTGAAGTTGATTTATTTGTGTGGGATACTCCAACAGCAAATACGGTAATGGATATTGCTGTTTGTGATGATCTTAATGATAATTCTGAGGATATTTTGTTAACAGATTTTGACACAGAGGTATTGAATGGACAAACTAACCCTGATTATGTAATTACTTACCATTTGACTCAAGCAGAGGCTGATACTGGTGCAAATGATCAGGTGTCACCATTCAACTTAACTGGTACAACTACCTTTTTTGCTCGTATTGATAATTCTAATAATGAGCCTTGTTTTGATACGACCTCGTTTACTGTTGAGTTAAATCCTGTACCAGTAGCAAACCCAGTAGCGACTTACCGCTTATGTGATGATATTTCAAATAACAATTCTGAGGTATTTGATTTGGTTTCTAGAAATCCAGAAGTATTGCTAGGTCAAGTTCCAGCAGACTTTAATATTGAATATTTCACAACTCAAGCAGAAGCTGATCAAGGAAGCGTAGGCGGAGCAACACCTGTAAGCAATATGTATAGTAGCGGTGGTCAGACCATGTATGTTAGAATTGAAAACAATGCAAATAGAAGTTGTCACAGCACAACGTTTTTTGATATAATTGTGGACGATCTTCCTGTTGAAGCTCCTGTTGTAGATTTAATGCTTTGTGATGACGATACCAATGATGGATCAGAAGATATTAATTTAAGCACACGATTTGATGCCTTAATCTATAACGGACAGAGTATGGCAACCTTTGATGTGACCTACCACGCAACTCGTGCTGATGCTGATGCTGGGACTCCAGTGCTAACAAGCCCTTATACGGTAGTGTCTGGATCAAATTCAATTTTTGCTAGACTAACTAATCCAGCAAATACTTCCTGCTATGCTGTCACACCTATTAACGTCATCCTAAATGAACAAGCGGTAGCAAATACAGTAGCTGAATACAGAATTTGTGACGATAGTTCTAATGATAGCTTAGAAGATTTTGATTTAAGCACCAGAAATACTGATGTTTTACTAGGTCAAAATCCTGCAAACTTCACTATTGAGTATTTTACCTCACAGGCAGATGCTGATTTAGGAAGCGTAGGAGGAGCAACTCCACTGCCTACTATTTACAACAGTGGTTCTACTACTCTTTTTGTAAGAATAGAAACCAATTCCAACAGCAGTTGTTATGATACAGAGATGTTTGACATTTTTGTAGATGCATTGCCTAGAGCAGGAACTCCTACTGATATTATAGTATGTGATGATCCTTCTAATGATGGAACAGAAAATGTAGATTTATCTCAGTTTGATATGACTATTCTGGATGGGCAGACTAATCCTAGTTTTAATGTAACTTATCACGCTACTCAAACCGATGCTGATAACAACGCATCGCCACTTGCCAGTCCTTATACAGTAACTAGCGCAACACCTAATATTTTTGCTAGAATTGATAATGCAGATAATGATACTTGTTACACCACAACGACATTCCGATTTGTGATCAGTCCTACGCCTACAGCAAATGCTGTTCAAGATATGATTACTTGTGATGATCCTTCTAATGATGGATCAGAAGTATTTGATCTAACCATGGCAAACGCTCAAGTATTAGCCGGTCAAACACCTAGTGATTTTACCATTACGTATCACACTACGTCTAATGGTGCGATGACAGGAATGGGAACTGATCAAATAACTAACGATACTGCTTATGCGAGTAGCACGACAACACCAGAAACTATTTTTGTAAGAATAGAAGCTGTTGCAAATCCAGTTTGTGCAGATACTACGAGCTTTACATTAACAGTAAGCGAGCAGCCTACTGCTGGTACAGCGATAGACTTAGTAGGATGTGACGATATCAGCAACGATGGTTTTGAAGAATTTGACTTTACATCACAAGATGCTTCCATTTACAATGGTCAAAGTACAGCAGATTTCAATGTGACTTACCACACCAGCCAGGCAGATGCAGATAATGATACCGGAGCATTAAGTTTTCCGTACACCAACGTGAGTAGAGCACAAACCATTTATGCGAGAATTGAAAACGCTTCAAATCAAGATTGTTATGATGTCTCTACCTTTAGAATAGAAGTCTTTGCAAGACCTACGATTGCAAATCAAGGACCTTACACCATTTGTGCTGGAGTACCAGAAACAATCGATGCTGGACCAGGATATTCTAGCTACCTATGGTCTACTGGAGAGATGACACAAACTATAGATGTTTCTTCAGGTGATGATTATACCGTAACCGTTACTAATAGCGATGGTTGTGATAGTACGGCAACGATTACAGTAGTAGAATCTGATGTGGCGGTAATAGAACGTATAGACGTAGGACAGTTTGAAGTAAATACTAATACACTTACTGCGATTGTAACAGGAAGCGGTGATTATGAATTCTCACTTGACAATTTTGTGTATCAAGACAGCCAGAGATTTACAAATCTTTATCCAGGATTCTACACCATCTACGTAAGAGATAAAAACGGTTGTGGAACAGTTTCTATGGATGCAGTAATTATAGGCGGGCCACCATATTTTACACCTAATCAAGATGGTTACCATGACACATGGCAAGTGATCGCTGTAAGTGAGATACCAGATGCGAGCATCTACATCTTTGACCGCTATGGTAAATTACTAAAACAAATAAGTGCCACAGGACCAGGATGGGATGGAACTTATAATGGTAACCCAATGCCATCTAGCGATTACTGGTACCTCGTTGAATTAACTGATGGGAGAAGCTTTAAAGGACATTTTGCACTGAAAAGGTAAATAAAGAATTTTCAACTTTATTGAATTAAAAAGAAGCCGTCTCATTTAGATTAATGAGGCGGTTTTTAAGATTTGTAAATTTTGTTTCAAGATTTGTTTGATTTTAAATAAGGACGAATAAGATTAGACTTGTCTATGCCACTTTCTTCTTAAGGTTATGAGCTAAAGCATGTAATCCGAACTCTAATTCAGCTTTTTGGATGCCTTTATGAGTAAATCTTTCAAAGTTACGGTTAGATTTAATGTGAGCAAAAACTGGTTCTACATCAGCGGTGCGCTGTATTCTTTTTTGTTCTCCTAACTCAGTATTAAGTCGCTGCCTAGCTATTTCTTTATGACGCTCTAATTTATGATTGCGCTGTATAGTTCTATGGTTAGCAGATTTATGGCATAAGCTTCTTAATGGGCAACCATTACAGTTTTGTGCTTGATAGACACTGGTGTATTGAAGATATCCAGATTTAGTTCTCTGTTTTTTATCGTTTTGTTTTTCCATGCGTTGTCCCATAGGGCATACATAATAATCTCCCTTTTCATTATAGTGTAGGCTATCTCTATGAAAATCATCTTTTCCACTAGCCTTTTTCTTGGTCTTATAGTTTTTATGTTCTTTGTCAAAGGTGTTATACTTCACATAGGCTTCAACATTATTATCTTCTAAGTATTCATAGTTTTCTTCACTTCCATAACCAGCATCTGCGACAACTCGATCAGGCATGGATTCATAAAGGTATTGGTAAGTCTGTAAATGGGGTTTTAGGGTATGATAATCCGTAGTTTGTTGATGTAAGGAGTAATGGATTACAAATTGTGATTCTGAACTTATTTGAACATTATAACCTGGTTTGAGTTGACCATTTTTCATGTGGTCTTCTTTCATGCGCATAAAGGTAGCGTCAGGATCGGTCTTACTGTAACTATTGCGTTTGGCAAGTATTTTTTCTTGTTGCTCATACTTCTCTAGATTGCTAGCAAAGTTCTTTTCAATGTAACGTAGTTTAGCTTTTTGCTTGCTACCAGCCTTTGGGTTGTTAGATAAGATTTTATTAATCTTCTTTGCCGTTTGCTTTACCTTGTCTTGGTCTATTTCTTTGAAGTCTGGTGGTGTGGGATCTTTATCTTCATCATCTGCGATGCTTTGTGCATATTGCCACATCTGTTCTAACTGCTCAACCATTTTTTTCTTTCTAGTCTTTATAGCATTACCCCATACAAAGGTATAGCGACCAGCCACAGACTCTATCTTAGTTCCATCAGTAAAGACCTCTTTTAAAGTAACCAGACCTTCATCAGCAAGCAGTAAGACTACCTGCTTAAAGATATCTTTAAATATGGTTTTTAGTTTCTTACTTCTAAACCTAGCTATAGTATTGTGGTCAGCAACTTGCTTTCCACTCAACCACATATAGTTAATATTCTCACCCATGGCTTTCTCAATCTTACGACTGGAGTAGGTATTATCCATATAGGCATAAACCATAATTTTAAGCATCATCTTGGGATGGTAACTTGGTTGACCATCTTTACTATATTCTGATATCAATAAATTTAGGTCTAACTGTTCTACCACGCCATTAACTACACGCACTGGATGATCTTCTGGAATAAGCTCTTCAATACTAGGTGGAAAAAGCCAGTTTTGCTGCTGATTATAGTCTTTGAAATTAGTATTCATATATCTGATTATCAAACAATAAGATACGAATAAACATCAATTTATCAAAGTAGAAAACAAAAAACTGCCTCAAATTAATGAGACAGCTTCTTTTCTTTTACACATTATCCATTTAAAACATGTATGATGGATGAAGTAGAAATCTAATTAACGTGAGTTCAACGTAATAATGATTGATATTCAATAAGTTAATTTGATTTTTATTTTTATAACAAATAGAACTGAATTCTTTCAACGGTTTGGGACTTTCAACCACTCCTGATTGCATCGACGCTGGTGCGACGAGGTCAATCTGTCCTCGCCTTTTCTAAAGCGAGGAGTTGAACATCAATATTTTAAACTTTAAATGTCTAGTATTCTTATATCGAACTCACGTTAATTAGCCTCTACTACTCTACTACTACGTCTATTTTTTAAACTTCTCCAGTATTTTATCAAAGTTAGGTTTGAAGTAATGAGGTCCTTTAAGTACTTTTCCATCTTCTCGGTAAATAGGCTTACCATCAGCCCCTAATTTAGACATATTAGATTCTTGAATTTCGTCAAAAACATCTTCTATAATTTCTTGCATGCCGTGTTCTATGATTGTACCACATAAAATGTATAGCATATCACCTAAAGCATCTGCTACTTCAACGAGATCATTGTTTTGTGCTGCTTCAAAATACTCTTCATTTTCTTCTTTCATAAGCTCAAAACGTAGTTTATTACGTCTTTCACTAATATTAGCAACTGGCTTATCATTCATTCCGAGTTGGAATGCTGTATGAAATTTATGAACTCCTTCTATTTGTTTCTTCATATCTATGGTAAATTGATTGTTTTGGTTTGTAATTTTGTAAAAATAAGTTTTCTATGAATGTATTTCCACTAGTTGTAAAAGATCCTATGTTCAGCACGGGCCAGATTTATTTTGGGATTGCTTTTTTTGTTGTGTTTTGTATTATAATTTCTTTTATGTACTTAAAAGATAAAGCGCTTCATAAGAAAAATTACAAAGGTGTTTTTTGGATTTTACTGGGGTTTATCGCCTTTATATTATTACTAGTTGCTATTAAATTTGGTTTAGAAAAGTAATAAGATTCTAAGAAAACTAAAGTAAATTGAATACAGCAAAAAAGCACTAGAACCTATAATAGCTTTAGTGCTTTTTTATGTTCCGCTTTCGCGAAAGCGGTATAAATAAAAACTTAATCTAAAAAACCAAATTTCTTAGAATACATCAACATTTGCTCTTTAAAAGTAGCAGGCTGTTCAATAGTAAATCCTGAAATACTATCACCATCCATTGTCGGTACTATAACTGGGTTTACAAAACCACGATAAGCTGGTGTTTTAAATTTGCTATTTCTATCTAAAACTTCTTTGTGAATATCTTGATCTACTTTCACTCCATAATCTTCTACCAAAGCTTGTGCAGCGGCAAAATCTCCTTCACTTGTAATGCGTTGCGTTTCTCTAAGAAGCTCACCAAATAGTGCTCTTAATTTGTCATAATCCTTGATATCATAGTACGTTTTACCGTCCTTAACCACTTTTTCAATGACATTATCGTCCTTGCCCTGCTCGTAAACCCAAGCACTAACCCATTGTCTATTGCGCATATGTGCTTCTTCTACATCTTGACCTAGCTCTAAACGGATAAGTTGAGAAAGCAACCCATTTCTTATGTAGCCATCATAAGCTGCCATACCATAGTTTTTCCAGTCATCTACAAGGTTCAGCTCTTGTAGTTTCGGATCCATAAGGTAATAAAGACCAAAAAGATCTGCTCGACCTTCTTCAATCGTAGACTTATAGCTACCTAAAGTTTCCTTAGGCGTGCCTACTCCAGGATTTATCTGGCCACTTGCGTGTCCTACTACCTCATGAAGAGCTGTGTGAAGTTTATCAGCTTTGGCACCATACTTTTTTTCGAGTTCAATTTCCTTCTCATCGTGAGCAAATTCTTCTAGCCTTCCTGAGCTACCTGCGTTACCGTAAGCAGCGATAATATTTCCTAGCGATACTGACTTGCTTCCATGAACTGTTCTTATCCAGGTATTGTTAGGTAAATTAACGCCTATAGGAGTCGCTGGACTAGCATCTCCAGCCTCACCAGCAACGTTTACTGTTTTGTAGCTCACGCCAGTGACAGACTCCTTTTTATGTTCTTCCATTAATGGTGAATTATCTTCAAACCATTGTGCGTTTTCACTCAAAACATTCATTTGGCGCGACATATCAAAGTCCTTAATCTGGACGATGGTTTCATAGCTACCTTTATAAGCAATAGGGTCGTTGTAAACTTCTATAAAGCCGTTAATCCAGTCTACAGCGCCTTCTGTACTCGTACTCCATGCAATGGCATATTCATCCCATTTATCTAGGCTTCCGGTTTCATAATACTCGATTAATAAACCTAAGGCTTTTGCTTGCTCTGTAGTTTCTGCAACACCTTGAGCGAGTTGTAACCAGTAGATGATCTCATCAATAGCTTCCCCATAAAGACCGCCACTTTTATAAACATCATCCATTAATTTACCGTTCTTACGGACTAATCTAGAATTTAAACCTATTTCTACCGGTCTTTCTTTATCTACTGGAATACTATTGTAAAAAGCCTTTGCTTCATCAGTTGTAATTCCTGGCTCGTAAAAGTTTACTGCGCTCTCTAGCACAATATCTTTATCCTTATCTAGAACTACTTTTTTTGCATCTTGATCATTAAACATGACCTGCCATGCTTCATTAGGAATAGTTACATCTGTCTCTTGCATTAATGAAGTAAAATATTCTTTAGAAAATTCTGGCTTCATCTTATCCATACTATAATGGTGGTGGATACCGTTTGCAAACCAAACTCGATTCAAGTAAGTTTCAAATTGCTTCCACTCTTCAGAGGTTTTATCACCTTCGTATTTGGTGAATATTTCTTCAAGTCCCTTTCTTATAGCTAGGTTATGTCTATAATTTTGATCCCAAGTGATATCTCTACCGCTCAAACCTGCTTGTGTAAGGTAGTAAACCAGCTTTTGCTGTTGTAGATTCAACTCTTCCCAACCAGGGATTTGATAACGTAAAACGCCTATGTCGGCAAACTCAGTTACATTGTAATCAAAATCTGATGTTTTTTCTACTGTTTCTAGTTCTACTTGATCACTCTTTTCTTGACAAGAAAATGTCGTTGCTAGGAGAAGTAAAAAACTAAGTGTTTTCAAATGGTTCATTAAATTGAGTATTAAGTTATGTGTTGTTCTCAAAAATACAATTTTGTCAAGAACATTTTAAATTATTATTCTGACTCCAATTGATTGGATAATTAACTAAAGTTCATTTATTTGAATATAATTATTTATCTTGTAGTCCCTACTCACCATTTATGAAAAACATTCTTTTCATTTTTTTCTTTTCGATAGCAAGCCTAGCCGTTTTTTCACAAGAAAAAGTATCATTTAATGACATGCTAACTTTGCTGGATGAAAATCAAATTAAAGAAACTAAAGAGGCACTTGCCTTTTATACGTTTGATGATCTAAGTAAAGAAGAGCAGGCTAGTTATCTCCTAACTGAAGGCATTATAAAATTCAAGGAAAATGATCTATTAGAAGGTTATAAGACATTGCTAAAAGTAAAAGACTTAAAAGCTTTTTCTCGTAAAATGGTCACTTATAACGCAAACGAATACCTGATACGCATTGCAAATACGGTATCTGAGTTAAGTACTGCAGCTCCTTCACTTATTCAAGAGAATTGTGCTATTGCCGAAGAGTTAAATAATCCCAAGCTAAAAATTGATTGTATTTATAATACTTCTTACAATGAGATTATAGGCGATAATTATGACCTTGCTCTAAAGTATAATTACCAGATGCAACGTATTGCATTAGATAATAATTTACAAGATGAATTATTAGATATAGAAAATAATATCGGAACCCTACATTATTTTAAAGGGAGCTACGACTCTACTTTGTTTTATTTTAATCGTAATCTAGAACGCTGTAGAATTACTAAAGATACTCTGGCTATTGCTCAACGCATAAATAATATGGCAATGTTGAGGGCTGCTTTAAAAGATCATGAAATCGCTTTGGAAAATATTGAAGAAGCTGAGCTCATGGCGCAATCGACCTCAGACATTCAGCTTCAATCTATGATATTACGTAACAAAGCTGATATTCTGTCTGGTAATCAAAAATTCAAAGAAGCTGCAAACTACTATTTTAGACATCTTGAAATGAATGATACCTTGGCTGCCGCACAAAATGCTTTGGCGCTCAAGGACATTCAAACAAAGTATGAAACCGCGGAGCAAAAATTAAAAAATGCTGAATTAGAAGCAAAAAATTTGAGAAGTAAAGCTGGTAACTATTTTCTATTATTCTTGCTTTCGATTGCTATAGGTGTTGCAGCATATTTTATACTCAACTACTATAAAAGCAAAAAGATCCTTAAAGAACGTAAACTGGCACAAGAACAACGAGAACTTAAAATGATGAGAGATCAAGAGTTAGCCAGTATTGATGCTATGATCGCTGGTCAAGAAAAGGAGCGGTTAAAAATAGCTTCAGATTTACACGACGATTTAGGTAGTTCATTGACTGCCATAAAAGTTTCATTAGAAAACGCAAAAGAAAGAACTGAAGACCAAGTTTCAAAAGGTATTTTAAATAATGCCCACGATATTTTAAATGAAACCTACGTAAAAGTACGTCGATTGTCACATACTCAAAACAGTAGGGTTTTAAGCGAAAATGGATGGATAAGTAGTTTAAAAGATTTAGTTGAGAAAATCAATAAATCTGGAAAGCTGGATATAGAAGTTGTGACTAGTGGATTAAAAGGAAGTCTAAGCAACTCTACAGAATTAAACCTATTCAGGATTATTCAAGAGTTAATCAACAACATAATCAAGCACGCAAATGCTACTGAAGCAAGTGTTATTATAACAGGCTACGACCACGTACTAGATATTATGGTTGAAGATAATGGTAAAGGATTTGATTTAAAAACTGAAGAAAATAAAGGCTTAGGTCTTCAAAATATCAAAAAACGAGTAGAGAATATGAAAGGAAACTTTGTCATAGACTCTAATTTTAATAAAGGCGGTTGTTCCATTAGTATTGAAATCCCTATAGTATGATAACAGTCGCAATAGCAGAAGATCACGTGTCCTTAAGTGATGGTCTTCAATTATTTTTAGAGCAAGAAACTGATATAAAAGTGAAGTACACAGCTACTAATGGTGTCCAACTACTTTCAAAGTTTAAAGAAGAACCGACAGACGTTATCCTTACAGATATAAGTATGCCCGAAATGAACGGCATAGAACTTTGTAAAACGATCAAATCTCAATATAATAGTACTAAGGTAATTGCACTATCCATGTTTGATAATTCAGGAGCTATAAAAGACATGATAAATGCTGGTGTAGACGGTTATGTCCTTAAAAGCAGTCCGTTAATTGATTTAAGGCAAGCGGTAAGAGATGTTTTTAATGACCAAAACTATTTTGATGTTCATATTAAAGAACAAGTTGAGGAAATACAAAGTCAAAAATTGAAAAAAAACTTGCTCTCAAGAAGTGAGCGAGAAATTCTTCAATTTATTGCTAAAGGTCTAACAAGCCAGCAAATAGCTGAAATAAGAGGCTCAGCAATTAGTACCGTAAATAAGCATCGTAAAAACATGATTCAAAAACTGGGCCTATCTGGTAAACGAGAACTGCTTGAATATGCCATGAATCAACACGCACATTCAAATTCCTAGTAAATGAAATATTTAATCAATTACTCCTTATTCTTTATAATCGCCAGCATGCTAAGCTGCAAAGACAATTCCCCCAAGAATATATTTGAAGTCAAGTCAACCGCTGAAGTGGAGCAAGCTACAACAATTCATTCTTCAAGTAACGACACTATCATTTATTTTATTGATTTCAAGTCAAAATTTGTTGACAGTCGTAATGTAGAAGTATGGTTGCCTAAAAATTACCCAGAAAAAAACGTAAAGTATCAAGTGCTTTACATGCACGATGGTCAGAATGTGTTTAATAAAGAGACTTCCTACTCTGGTGTCGCTTGGGAAATTGAAGAAAAAGTAGATTCACTTCTTGCCATAAACGCTATACGTCCTACGATAGTTGTGGGAATCTGGAATAATGGAGAGAAGCGCTTTAGTGAGTATATGCCTCAATTACCTAAGAGTTTAAGTGAGTCCGCTTTCGCGAAAGCGGAATTAAAGAAGAACTTCGGCAGCGATAAACTACTTAGCGACAATTATTTAAAGTTCATGACTCAAGAGCTACTACCGTTTGTAAATGAAAAGTTTCAAACTTCCAAAGAGCCAGAACATACCATAACCATGGGAGCCTCCATGGGAGCGCACATTTCTTTATATGCAATGATCAAATATCCAGATACGTTTGGGAAAGCAGGCTGTTTGAGTACGCACTGGCCTATACCCTATTTAGGTCAAGCGTTTATGGATGAATTACCTACATCAGTTCCAGAGCCTACTTTTCATAAAATTTACTTTGATCATGGAACTAAAACTTTAGATAAGGTTTATGAACCACACCAGTTAAAAGTGAATGACATGTTTTACCAACTAGGTTATACAGATCAAAATTTATTGTACAGAAAGTTTGAAGGTCATGAACATAGTGAGAAATACTGGCAACAGCGAGTAGCATTACCTCTAGAGTTCTTATTGAAGTAAGGACTAAGGTTTTCTTTTTTTGTTTTTCCAGTAAAAGAAAACACCAGCAAGCTCTGTTAAAAAACCCATGATAATCATACCCTTTGCTCCTACAACTTCAGTAAGGTACATGATAACGCCTAGAATTACTATTATGCTTCCTAGGGCAATTAAATAAATAGCTCCTTTTTTATTCATAGGTCAAAAATAAAGCCTTCTTAGTAAAAACAAAGAAGGCTTAAAACATTTTTGCTTTGGTTTCAATTATAAATTAAAAACTAAAACCGACTTGAAAACTAAACCTTAGTCCGTCTTCACCATGAAAGAGATTGAAAGTTGCTCCTATTGCTTTTGAGCTATTTACCCAAAATCCACCTCCATAATTGTTATGCCATATTTCACTATCCTCACCATCAAGCCACACTCTACCTACATCTACTCCTCCAAATACTCCTATTTGTAAAGGAACTAGACCTGTTTTAAACTCATTAAAACTGTATCGTACATCAGCAGTTCCAGCAAAAGCACTTTCTCCTGAAAATCGTTGAGTTCTATAACCTCTTAAACCTGTATTCTGACCTAATTGTGCGCTTTGATAAAAATTAAAACCATCACCTATATTTATAGTAGCTTGAGTTAAAGTTTTGAGTACTAACTTACGATTACGACTTAAAGCATTGTAAAAACCTAATTTGGGTTGGAAGTATCCAAAAGTGTTATCTAAATCATCTTTATCAGCATTTACTCCAGCTTTAACATCAAATATCATCCCTCGAGTTGGATTTAAGTTGTTATCGTAGCTTTCATAATTATAACCACCATTCAATTCTACGAACCATTTACGCTCAAAAAATTCAGGGTTAGTTGAAGGATCAGCAAAAATAGACTCTAAAAATCTACCTTGATCTGCCTCTACTTGAAAACTTTGAACCTCAAGACCAGCATTCAAATTAGAACCATATTCACCTTTATAGCTTACTCCTACTCCAGTGGTAAACTCACTTAGACGCACACGATTAAAATCAAATCCTAGATCATCATCGTTATTTACAGTTTCATTACCTAAACCAAAGAAATTCTCTGCAAACGTAGGTCCAGAAAATCTTGCTTTTACCGTAAGATTCATCTGGTTAAAGATTCCAGCAAAAGTCCCGTTGTAGTTCACATCAAAACCTTGGGTAGCAAAATAATATCCAGCTCTAATTTTATGAACTCTTGTATTTGGATTACGATTAAAACCATTAAATACAAAGGTGTTTTGAACTCCAATCCTAAAGCCATCATCTGGGTTAAACCCTATGCTAGGTGTCAAGGAGTTTACCGTTGAGATATTCTTTTTAGGATTATAATGGTTCCTATTATATTTATCTGATAGCCTAATTCTTGCGCCTCCTTTATTTTTAAAGGTGTTTTCTTTTGATTTGTGATCATATATAGAAATGGCATCTCCATTTTCCAGATCATAAATGTCATTATTTTGACCACCTATAACTCGTACTTTAATTTTTCCTTTGGCATTTCCTACCGCTTGAATAATATCATCATCATCTAATGCATAAACCCATATTTCGTTAGTCTCACTCTTTAAAAATACACGGTCTAAAACTACATCAGCTTTTTCACCATCTTTATTCCTATAAACTGTTATACGCGTTTTCCCTTTTTCAAACCTGTCAATAACTATAAAATCATCTTTATCTGTAGCTGTGACAATTGCTAATTTTGCAAGATAATCGTAGTATCGCTCTGTGATTTTTACAATATCATCACGTCTCAACTTCATGTTTTTGATGATCTTTTCAGTAGAAGCATCTGGATAAATTTCGGCTGGTAATTCTTTGAACGCCTCCTCAATTACTGCGTCAGACAAGTTATTCTTAATATATTCTGCTTGATTGATCCATACTTCTCGATCTGCCTCTTGGGCAAGGTTTCTATCTAAGTATGTTGCTGCAGTATTGAACCATTTTACATTATCTATATCATCGTCGTAGGTCGCAAATTGATTTGTAAGTCCTATCATTACTCTCAATGTTGCAAACAAAGCACCGTCAAAGTTTGAATACACTTGATCTCGGTCTCTAGGAATAGGAACAAAAATACTGCTGCCATCATCTTGCTTAAATTGAGACCAGCGCCATTGATCTTGATGCCTGTCCCAATCTCCTATTAACATGTCAAAGATGCGAGCTTTTACAAAGGCTTTCTGATCTATGGTAAACTTTTCATCTTCCCTTAACTTTTCAAAAATATCGGCAGTACTTTCTATATCATCAGGTTTTCCAAAGCTTTCTTGATCTAAATGATGCTCTTCGGGACGTTCTTCCAATAAATAAAGTTCGTCACCGTAGGCAGTATTGTATTTTCCTAGTGCAAGTTGCTTAGGAATAAAGTAAATCTCTGGATTTGTATGATAAATTCCTACCGCATCACTCAATTTAGGGACTGTAAGTGCTGCGTACGGATGGGCAGCGGTATAAAAATCAAACAGCAAATCTTCAGCTGTCGTGTCTTCAAAAGATGCTGCAACAGTATTTTCCTTAAACACAGTGGTTTGTAGGAACTGCACCGCACTTTTCTTCAATGCTCGTAAATTGTACTCTTTACCATCTTTATCTACAAGTCTCAATGAACGCGTCTGGTGTCCTCCACCTGATCGCATTACGGTCAGTCCTCCTTTTAAGGAATCTAATATTCCTACTTTGGCATTGATTTCAGTACCATACAAGTCCCTGTATTTATTTCCCCATACAGATTCAAAAACGGCGCTTTTTTCTACTCGTTCTTTGTCATATATACTCGCTTTCGCGAAAGCGGGATAATCATCTGGTAATTTCTCTAAATCAAAGTTTATAGGTGTTCCTATAGCTTGATGCGCAAATAACAGCTTTTCTTTCCCATTTTCAAAACCAAAATAACGAACCCAACTGCTCCCATCTTTCATGACATCGAGTCGAGCAAAACCTTGACCACCATAAGAGAACAAACCGTCATTACTTAAAGTCGCATAGCTTTCTTTTGCTCCACTTCCCGAAACAATCTGTCGTATGCCTTCATGCTCAATGTATTGAAGTGTATGCTCATGACCACTCGTAAATATGATTCTAGGAGCCGCTGAAGCTCTTGCAAGAGTAGCGATTCTATCTACCATTTCTTGGTATCTCTTATTTTGTTTATCCTGAGCACTCACGCCACCGCTGGTTCTGATTTGTGTAGCCAAAGATCCTAAAATAGGTACTGGAATAGCAGATTGAGAAGGATATAAATGCTTAATTGCAGCATACTGTCCACCGTGAATTCCATTAGTATACAAAGGATGGTGCAACGCAAAAACAATAGTCTTATCTTGATTTTTCTTAAATTCTCCTTCTATTTCAAGAAAGAATTGCTCACGAGTTTTTATTTGATCACAATCATCATTAATAGTAGGATGATCATCCCATCTTGCAAGGTACCACTGACTATCAACGATTATTAAATAAATATCTTTATTAATATCTATGCCCTCAATAGGACAACCTACTTTAGGTTCCCAGATATTTTTATTGTCAAGTTTTTTCTCAATGTATTTTTTTTCTCGCTCCACATTTTTAAGTCCTTCATTGTACCAGTCATGATTACCAGGTATAAAAATTGTTTTTCCTTTAAAAGACTTAGCGACATCTATTTGCGCATCCAGATGATTTTCGGCATAAGGTCTAAAATCAGAATCCTTCTCTGGCATTCCAGTAGGATAAATATTATCACCTAAAAATATGAGGTGATCGTCTTGTGTAGATTGTGTTTTCAAATAGCTCTCGAGAGCCAGTAATCCGTCGCTTTTACCACCTATAGGTGATTTACCTACATCACCTATAAGATAGAAAGATTTATCTATTTCTAAGTAATCAGGAAATGTAGTTTGTACTTCTTCTTTATATTGGGCTTTAAAACTGGCACATCCTGTGACAATTATTGCTGTAAGTAATAAAAGAATGTTATTTTGCTTTGTAAGTCTATGAATCATATTAATTTTAACCCAAACATTTAGAATGAGCGATATTTTAAAAATTACTGACGATTTTGTATTAAATCTGTTAAAAAATGATCTCGATGATAAATATGTATATCACAATTATACACATACTAGACGAGTAGTTAAAAGTACGCAGGAAATTATCGATAATTCTGAATTAGATGTTAAAGAGCAAAAAGCTTTGCTCCTAGCAGCATGGCTTCATGATACTGGATATATTCATGGTGCCGAAAACCATGAAGAAGAAAGCGCAAAAATTGCAGAAAACTTTCTTAACGAACAGAATCAAAGTGAAGAGCTTATAAATGAAGTAAAAAAACTTATTCTAGCAACTAAATTTAATGATACTCCAGTAGGTAAACTAGAAGAAATCATCAGAGATGCTGATGCTTCTCATTTTGCTAAAGATTATTATCCTGAAACAAGTGAACTTCTTAAACAAGAACTACAATTAAGAGGGACCAATTTTTCTAATAAAGAATGGCGTAAAGAAAATATAAAAGTCTTTACAGAAAAGCATCGCTACTACTCTGCTTATGCCATTAAAAATTGGAATGTACTTAAAAATGAAAACCTTCTTAAATTAATAAAAGCAAAGAAGAAAAAGAAAAAGAAATACGACAAAGAAAAAATTAAGGTAGATCTTAAAAATCAAAGTCCAGAAAGAGCTATTCAAACTCTTTTTAGAACTACACTACGCAATCACATAAAACTTAGTGACATAGCCGATACTAAGGCAAATATCTTATTATCGGTAAATGCAATTATCATTTCACTTGCGCTAGCTAATATAATTCCTAAACTGGATCAAATTTCTAATAGGCATTTGTTATGGCCTACGTTAGTATTAATTTTATTTTCAGTTGCGAGTATCATACTTTCTATAATGTCCACGAGACCTAACGTAACTAGTGGAGAATTTACAGAAGAGCAAGTACGCAAAAGAGAAGTGAACCTATTATTCTTTGGAAACTTTCATAAAGTACCTTTCAAAAAATATCAGAGTGCCTTAATGAGTCTCATTACAGACAAAGAAGAAGTTTATGAATCGTTACTAAAAGATTTATGGCTTCTAGGTGTAGTTTTAAATAGAAAATACACCTTATTAAGATGGACTTATACCATCTTTATGTTAGGAATTATTATCTCGGTAATTGCTTTTATACTAGCTTTTATGACAACAGATTTTGAGCAAATTAAAGATTTAGCTCCTTAACGAGGTCGTCATAAGTTAAAGTGTCCTCGCTAGCATCAGTATTGTACAAAACTTCGACTCTTATAGCCTTAAGACCTATCACACCTTGAACATCTTCTAATTCTAGATGTTCCACGTTTGATCCTATGAGGTGATTGTGTTGTAAGAAATTAATGTATCTCATGTATTCTCGCTCTGTCTCCTCATTTGTATAGACAATAGCTATTTTACCTTTTTGAGTAACTCGCTCATTTGTGCCTTTTATATTGGCTTTATCAATACGCTTTTTAATTACTTCATACCTAGCATTGTAAGCACCATCTACATCAAATCTTTTTTCGTCTATGCGATATCTAATGCTTAGTGTATTATCAAAAACTAGTATCATACTTGCTGCTTCAACAACCGTAGGTAATTGCTCTTGCACAGCATAAAACTGATTTTCCATATCGATCATGGTTTGCAATTGCCATAACCTCAAATTGTATAGATAAACAATATTAAATTCTTCACTGCTGGTAATACTTTTCCCTACGTAAATATTATGTTCTACTCCATCAGTTTTAAATCGTTCAAAATAATGCGGGAAAATATCTTGTGCTTCCTTTTGCTTACTATCTATAAGACTTGTTAATGAGTCGTTTATAGCTTGAACGGTATTATCATAATCATTTCTATTCTTATAAATTACGCCAGAAGTCACATCAATTTCTGATTGATAAACGTCAACTAGCTCACATATTTTAGGAGATAAAGTTTTAAGGTGCTTCATAACAGGATTGATCTCGTTATTCAACAACTTAATAATGTCACGTTCTGAGTTGGCGTCGATATTGGTATTCTCTAATTCATTGCAATATTCTTTAACTCGATAAGATATTTGATCGTAGATAGGTAGTTTTTCGTACGCTTTCGCGAATGCGAATATCTCACCTACTTTATCCATTTGATTCATCAAGTCTTTTTTAATCGCTTGATTACGAGCATCACTACTTCCTACAATGTCTATTTGACCATAGATAGGATAGATATCTCTAAAACTAATGTCTCTAAAGGGCTCGTTTTTCTTTTCTCTTGCTCGATATTTTAAAATACGACGCGCCTCCTTTTCAAATTTCCATTGCACGCTGGGATGTATAGAAGTACATTCTGTCTGGATCAATGCTTTGACGCTATTTTCATGTTCTTCTTCGGTTCTTATTAGCGCTGCTTTTATGTAACCGGCAACACTTTCTATTTTAGAAACATTAAAACTATTTAAAGCAAACTTCTTAAGACTTACTATTTCTAATACACCTATTAATTCACTTCCTTTAGTTATTGGATAAAAGATAGCACTCTGAATATTATTTTTTTTGAGATTATCTGTTAAGTACGTGTTGTCAATTTTAGTTGCATAATCGTCTACGTCTGTTATGACAAGCGGTTCAAAATTCTTAATTAGGTGGCTGTAACTGTCTGCACAAAGTGCGTTATTACAATGCTTCTCGCTACTATCTGCTAATAAAAAACTTTTTGCATCATCATAAATCATGGATTCAAATGTATTCTCAAAATGATCAAAAGATGTAAATCCTACCTGAAGGTTTTCAAGATTAAAAATCTTTTTGAAAATTGTCTTTATCTTATCTGTTTGATCTTTTTTAGAAGAACTACTATCTAGTAAAATAGTCTTCAAATCAGATATAGCTGCATCCATGGTCACATCTGTAAAAGAAACAATACCAAAGCCATTGAATGTGTAACTGTCTTTAGGAAATGACTTTCTCCATAGTTCTTGATCATCGGGAGAACGTAGCAACTCTTTAATATCTTGTGACGACAGCTCGTGCTCTTTATCATTGATATTAATGTCTACAAAATCAGCATTATAAGTTATTCGATAGGTGCGATCAGAACCTTTAGCATCTGGAATATGTACAAAAATAGGCCTGCTCAGATCTATTGCTTTATTATAGTAGTTATTAAGAATAACACCACAAGACATTCTAAAAGTATCAAATGAATCTCCTGTCATTATTTGTAAGTGAAAATCTTCACCAGCATCATTCAGGATGTTTTTAAGTCGTTGGGTTTTGTTGAAAAGTATATCAGAAAATGGAACCGTTGCTGCCTTAATTTCATTGAGAGTTAAAGCTGCTGGAAATAAATCAGAAAGCATGATACTTATCGATTCTTTATGAAAAGCTATTTCATCTTCCTTGATTCCTGAAACCAACTCTTCATGATCATCGACATATCGTAGAATTGAAGAGATATACAGTTTTCTAAAATTACTTTCTACATCTTCAAGTCTGTTCAAATATTGATCTACAACCTTTTTAAAAGTAAGGTTGACAATCATGTGATCACTATTTGATATTTTTTCCATAATTCAAAGATAGTTTTTCTCCTCTGAGAGAGGCAATTCCTTATAATATTTTTGTTTATTTTAACCTAGTAGAGCGATATCTCTCTTATTTTTAACCCAAAATTATATTAATGAAGTACTTATTTATATTTCTTTCCCTAATCGCTGTTAATCAATGTAATGAAGTTCAAAAAGAAACTCACTTTATAGAAGGAAATGCCTCTGGTGTAGCAAACGGTATGCGTGTATATCTAAATGAGCTCGATGAAAATGGGCGCACTCAAGTAATTGATACCAGTATTGTCATGGAGGAGAACTTTTACTTTGACCAAAAAGAAAAATTAGCAGGTGAGGAAATACGTTTTATTACTCTTGATGGTAGTGAAGGTAATTTTGTTCTTTTAGTTAAAAATGACCCATTAAAAGTAGAACTTAGAAAAGATACTCTTATTAAAAGTACTGTTGTAGGAAGTAAAGCAAATGATGAATTAAAGACTTTTAAAGAACGACAATCTGTTTATGTCTCCACGTCTAGGAAATATCAAGGTGAGCGAGTAGCGGCACTTAAAGGTGGAGATAACGCTAAAGCTGCAGCTGTTGTTAGCAAGTGGACTCAAGCAGAAAATGAATTTAAGGATTATGCTGTTAAAACAATGACCGATAATAATTCTAGTATTATAGCTCCTATGATTTTAGGAGAAATGCTTCAAAGTAAATTTTTAGATGCTAAAGCCTCTAGAAACTACTACAATGCTTTTGATGAGCACATCAAAAATTCGATCATGGCGCAAAGAATTGATACTTTCCTAAAAAAAGCCGAATCTGTAGCCGTAGGTGCTAAAGCTCCTGACTTTGAAGGAACAAGTCCCGATGGAAAAATTATCAAGCTAAGTGACGTTTTAGGAAAAGTAACACTCATTGATTTTTGGGCGTCATGGTGTGGTCCTTGTCGTAGAGAAAACCCTAATGTGGTGAATGCCTACAATAAATATCATTCTAAAGGATTTAATATTCTAAGTGTATCACTTGATCGTCCTAATGGAGAGAAAGCTTGGAAAGATGCTATTATCAAAGATAAAATGGACTGGAATCATATTTCTCGATTGATGTACTTTGGTCCACTCGCAAAACTGTATAATGTAAACGCTATTCCTGCTACATTTTTACTGGATGAAAATGGAGTAATTATTGCCACTAATTTGAGAGGCCAGCAATTGCATAACAAGTTAGAAGAATTATTAGGATCTTCTTAGTGATTAGTTTTTCATAACTTTCATTAAGATAAAAAGCACAACAATAGTTAAGAACATGGCAATGACTGTAATGGTATTTGTAAATATGAGGCTATAATCATATACCAGAGTCAATAATACACCTGCTACTGCTCCACCAAAATGTGCATCATGTCCTATGTTATCATTTAGTTTTTTCATCCCATAAAAGGAATAAATTAAATAACCTATTCCAAAAAGCCATCCTGGTATGCCAAAATAAATTCTCATAGTAGGATCTAATAAAATAGCACTATAAATAATTCCTGAGACCGCACCACTTGCTCCCAATGCACTATAATGATATTCTTCTCTGTGAATAAGGTAACTTAAAAAATTACCGCCTAACAAGCTAGCAAAATATATAATTAGGAATTTTACATCTCCTAATTTGTAAACCACAGTTCCTGCAAAAAAGAACAATGTCAACATATTAAAAAATAAATGGTTCTGGTTAGAATGAAGAAAACCACTTGTAAAGAAACGATATTGTTCACCTCTTTGAATTCCTGCAATATTAAAAAGATAATTAGACCTAAAAATGTAATCTTTGAACCCCTTGAAGCTTACAATTACGTTAGAAATAATGATAATTACTGTGACAATATCTAAGTTGAACATGAATAAATTTAATAAGATACAAGATAGTATATTTGTTTAAAATTAGTTCATGCAAGCCCTTGCTTTTTATCTCGCATATCATTTTCTATGGGTGATTTCTCGCCTTCCATTTCCCGTGGTTTATTTATTAAGTGACTTTTTATATCTAATCGTTTATTACCTAATAGGATACCGCAAGGACGTCATAAAGAAAAATTTAAAAATAGCCTTTCCTCATAAATCCGAAAAGGAGATTGTGCAATTGGCTAAAAAAAGTACTCAACATTTCTGCGACATTTTCATTGAGATGATTAAATCCATGGGAATGAGTAAAAAAGCGATGAACAAAAGATTTATTTGTAAGAATCCTGAAATGGTTAACGCTTTCGCGAAAGCGAATCAACCCATAATTGTGATGTTCGGTCATCAAGCGAGTTATGAATGGACTATGGTTCTAGATGAGATTTTAGATTATAAGGTTTATGCCATTTATAAACCTATAAAAAATAAAAAATTCAATGACTTGATTGTCGATATCAGAAAAAAATTTAATAGTGAATTGATTGCTATGAAAGAAGCCACGGCGGTAATGAAAAAATCTGCTGAAAATGAAGCAGCTCTTTTTGCACTAGTTGCAGATCAGTCGCCAAAAGCTGCAAGAGCACAATATTTCACTAACTTTTTTAATACTCCTAGCGCTGTTTTTAAAGGTGCAGAGCGCATTGCAAAAGAATATGCAACTGCTGTAGCTTTTCTGAGAATTGCAAAAGTAAAAAGAGGCTATTATGAGACTGAGTTTGTTTTAATCTCTAATAATGGAGCCGAGACTGAAGATTGGGAAATTACAGACACATTTTTCCAACTGCTTGAAGAGCAAATCATCAAGCAGCCAGAATATTATTTATGGTCCCATAAAAGATGGAAGTCCACCTTAGAGAATACTAAGCGTGCTGTTGAGCTATCTCCTCGAGTTCAGCAATAAAACGGCTTGCTAGTTCGTCTGCCTTTTGTTGAGAAGGAGCTTCTGTATAAATGCGTATGATAGGTTCTGTATTTGATTTTCTCATGTGAACCCATTGATCAGCAAAGTCTATTTTAATACCATCAATGCTGGTAACTTCATCATTTTTATATTTCTGATGTATATCAGCAAGAATCGCATCAACTGGCATTCCCTTAACTAATTGTACTTTCTTTTTACTCATAAAGTAAGAAGGGTAACTTGCCCGCAATTCACTTACCTTCATTTTCTTTTCAGTAAGCAATGATAAAAACATCGCTACACCTACCAATGCATCTCTACCATAGTGAGATTCTGGATAAATGATACCGCCATTACCTTCGCCGCCTATCACTGCATTTTTATCTTTCATCTTTTGCACAACGTTCACTTCTCCTACTGCAGCAGCAAAGTATTCGCCACCATGTTTTTCAGTAACATCTCTTAATGCTCTCGATGAAGATAGATTTGAAACAGTATTTCCTTTATTATGACCCAAAATATAATCTGCACAAGCAACTAGCGTATATTCTTCACCAAACATTTCTCCTTTTTCATCTACAAAAGCTAATCGGTCCACATCTGGATCTACTGTAATACCAAAGTCTGCATTATGAGAAACGACTGCTTTACATAAATCTGCTAAATGCTCTTTTAATGGCTCTGGATTGTGTGGAAAATGTCCGGTAGGGTCACAATACAATTCAACAACTTCTACTCCTAATGCCTTACATAGATCAGGTATGGCTATTCCACCAGTACTATTAACGCCATCAACAACGACCTTAAATCCAGCAGATTTTATAGCTTCAATTTGGGTGACAGGCATATCTAAAACCATCTTGATGTGTCGGTCAATATAATCTTCTATTACTTCTACCGTACCTAGATCATCTACTTCAGAATATACAAAATCTTCCTTTTCTGCACTATCTAATATTTTCTGCCCTTCAGCACCGTTTAGAAATTCACCTTCATTGTTAAGAAGCTTTAATGCATTCCATTCTTTAGGGTTATGACTTGCTGTAAGTATAATTCCTCCATCTGCTTTTTCATTAGGAACTGCAAGTTCTACAGTAGGTGTGGTACTTAAACCTAAATCTACCACATGACATCCCATTCCTATCAGTGTATTTTGTACCAAAGACTGAATCATAGAGCCACTAAGTCGCGCATCTCTTCCTATAACTACCTTTGGCGCCTTCTTTTTGGAGTTTTCTTTGATCCAAATGGCATAAGCACTAGCAAATTTTACAGCATCTAATGGTGTAAGATTATCGCCTGGAGCTCCACCTATGGTACCACGAATTCCTGAAATAGATTTTATAAGAGTCATTATTATTGGTTTACATTTACACAAAAGTAATCTTTATAAAAAGTAATTACCAATTAAGCACATGAATTATCTCGCTCACATTTACCTTTCAAAAAATGATAAAGAAATAAGAATAGGTAATTTCATTGCAGACTCTGTTAGAGGTAAAGACTTTAGTATGTTTCCAGATCGTGTCGCAAAAGGTATAATTCTACACAGACATATCGACACTTTTACAGATCAGCATCTAATTGTGCGACAAAGTAAAGATAGAATTAGAAAAAAATATGGACACTGGAGCGGTGTCATTGTAGATATTTATTATGATCATTTTCTTGCTGCAAACTGGAGTAGATATCACCAAGAGCCTTTGAGAGAATATGTGCAAACCTTTTACAATGATTTGCTGGAACACTACACCATACTTCCAGAAAGAGTACAGAGATTTTTACCTATTATGATCGAGCAAAACTGGCTTAGAAGTTATGAAACCATAGAAGGTATATCCACCATTTTTAGACAAATGAATCTTAGAACAAAAGGCAAAAGCAATATGGACCTCGCTCCTAGTGACCTTATTGCAAATTATAAAGACCTTGAAAGTGACTTTCATTTGTTCATGAAAGACCTAGAATCATTTGTAAAGATTAAAACTAAAGATTTAATTATATAATTCTTTAAAATAAAAAAGACCGCCTTTTAAAGCGGTCTTTTAAATCTTGATATTGAATTAAACTATTCTCTATGATTAGTTTCCTGCGTTAATCAAACGGAATTCCGTACGACGGTTTGCTCTGTGCTCACGCTCTGTACAAGAAACACCATCAGCACAACGGTTTTTTAAACGAGTTTCTCCGTATCCATTTGCAACGATACGAGATGCATTAATACCTTTAGACATTAGGTAATTTGCTACAGCTTGTGCACGTCTTTCAGATAAAGATTGATTAGAAGTTTTAGAACCTCTTGAATCGGTATGAGAAGCAACCTCTACTTTAGAACCAGCAGTACTATTCATAACGCTTAATAATTTTGCATCAATCTCAGACTTATCGGCAGCAGTTAATGTAGCGCTTCCAAGTCTCCAGTTAATTGCTAGACCATTATACTCTACTAGTTTACAATCTACTTCAGACCAAACAGTTAAACCTCCTTTAGAAACTAATCTCTCACGAGAAACAGTTTTTGATGTAGATGGGACAACATCTTCTGTTGTCGTAGCATCAGACTTCAAAACAGTCTTTGTAATATTTGCGTATTCTGCTGGGATTTCAATTTCTTCAACTCTAGCTGGTTGATCTACTACTTTTACAGTGTAAGTTCCCATTTGTTCTGGTACCGGAGTACGATCAAAAGAGGCATCACTTGCGAGTGTAGTTAAAGAAACAGTAGTAAATTCTGCTGGATAACCTTTGTAACACCAGTAACGACAGTCGTCTGGATTAGAAGACGTACATTCTGCTGGTGGTACAGAACTCATTTCCCACTGTGCATAAGCTGGCTTCACCTCTATAGTTTCAGTAGTTTTTCCAAATGTTGCTGGAGTCACAGAGATAGTAGAACCGGCCTGTTTCTTAACGTAAGTTCTAGTTTCAGTTTTATAAGTAGCTGGAATAACTCTCAATTTTTTGGAAGCTTCCTTTACTAAAACTCTCTCGGTTACCGTTTCATAAGTTGCGGGAACAACTTTAAGTTTTTTATAAGCTGGAGTTGCCTCAAGGCTTACAGTTTCGTTTTCATACACATCAGGAGTAGTACAACGTACATAACATTTTCCTGGTTCTGGATTAGTAGGTAGATCTTGTGCAAATGCAAAACTTGCAGAAGCGATCGCTACTAGGGATAGTACTAATTTTTTCATTTAGGTTGAATTTAAATTATAATTATTTTACAAAGGTGATATAATTTAAGTCTAAATAATCAAATGGAGATACTTATGCTAGTTAAGTTAGTTAAAAAGAGTTTAAACATCGACGTATGGCTTTTTAACTTCACTTTAAGAATTATATTTTTAAGTAATCGCTTAGAATTTGTTTCATATTTGATTGATCTTCATCTGTATAATCTAAATGTGTCACTAGTCTAAGCTTACCACTTCCCATATTACTAATGATTACATCATGCTCGGTGAGGTAATTTATAATCTTATTTTCATCAGCTACCTCAAAAATGATAATATTAGTTTCTATAGGCTCTACCTTAGAAACATAAGGTAATTTTGAAAGAAATGTTCCCAATTCTTGTGCTCTAAGATGATCTTGTTGAAGACGTTCAAAATTATGATCAAGCGCATAAATTGCTGCCGCAGCCATAAAACCTATTTGCCTCATGCCGCCGCCTAGTACTTTACGAACTCGCATCGCTTTTTTCATTATTTCCTTCTTACCACAAAGTACAGTTCCTAATGGAGTTCCCATCCCTTTAGAAAAACAGACTGATATAGTATCAAAAATTTTCCCGTAATCTTTAGGATCCTGACCGGTAGCTATAATAGCGTTCCATAGGCGAGCACCGTCGAGATGCAAGCCTAGTTGATGCTTTTCACAAACCGCTTTAATTTCTTTAAATGTTTGCATATCATAACATGCGCCACCACCTTTATTTGTTGTATTCTCTAAACACACTAAAGTAGTAAGCGGGCTATGATAAAAATCAGGCGGATTAATTGCTTCCTCCACTTGAGCTGCCGTAATCATACCTCTGCTTCCATCAAGGAGCTTACAAGAAACACCACTATTAAATGAAACGCCTCCACCTTCATAGTTATAAACATGAGCATATTTATCACAAATCAATTGCTCACCAGGTTGCGTGTGCATTTTAATAGCTGCCTGATTTGCCATACTACCAGTAGGAAAAAAAAGCGCCTCATCCATCCCGAACATTTCTGCCACTCGCCTTTCCAGCTCATTTACAGTTGGGTCTTCCTTATAAACGTCATCACCTACTTGTGCGTTGAATATAGCCTCCATCATTCCTTTGGAAGGTTTCGTCACCGTATCACTTCTTAAATCAATCATATATAAATATTAATAATAGCTTTCTAATTTGCATCATGATAGTGCCTAAAACTATGTTTTAAAGAAATATTATTGTTGTAATTCCGCTTTCGCGAAAGCGGTATAAAAATAATCCCTATACCTTACATATAGCTTCTCCATAGCAAAGAATTTAATTCTATTTTTGCAACTGTTGAAAACCACTTTATGATCACTGCTGAACAGGTTAAGGAATTGCAAGAAAGAGTTATTAAACTCAAGAATTATCTACAAATCGATGCCAAACAAATAGAAATAACCAATCTTGAGGAAAAAACGTTCTCACCAGATTTCTGGAACGATCCTAAAGAAGCAGAAAGCATCATGAAAGTCTTGAGAAATAAAAAGCAATGGACTACAGATTATGCCACTGCTGTAACTTTAATAGAAGACCTTGAAGTCTTGTATGAGTTCTTCAAAGAAGACGAAGCGACTGAGCAAGACGTGATGCTCAAATACAACGCGGCAAATGATTTGATTGAGAAGCTAGAGTTTAAAAACATGCTCTCTAATGAAGGCGATGATATGAGTGCTGTCTTACAAATTACTGCTGGTGCTGGTGGGACAGAATCCTGCGACTGGGCAGAAATGTTGATGAGAATGTACCTCATGTGGTCAGAAAAAAACGGCTATAAAGTAAAAGAACTCAACTTTCAAGCAGGCGATGTTGCCGGCATTAAAACAGTTACATTAGAAATTGAAGGAGACTATAGTTTTGGCTGGTTAAAAAGCGAGAATGGAGTCCATCGATTAGTACGTATTTCTCCCTTTGATTCTAACGCAAAACGTCACACTTCATTTGCCTCGGTTTATGTTTATCCTCTTGCAGATGATTCTATAGAGATAGACATTAATCCAGCCGATATTTCATGGGATTTTGCTCGATCCAGTGGCGCAGGTGGACAAAATGTGAATAAAGTGGAAACTAAAGCTATTTTAACGCACCATCCTTCTGGGATTGTCATTCATAATTCAGAAACCAGATCGCAGCTGGAGAACAGGGAAAAAGCAATGCAAATGCTCAAATCTCAATTGTTTGAAATAGAATTACAAAAGAGAAATGCAGCAAGGCAAGAAATAGAGTCTGGAAAAATGAAAATAGAATGGGGTTCTCAAATACGCAATTATGTGTTACATCCTTATAAATTAATAAAAGATGTAAGAACTGGACATGAAACTGGAAATGTAGATGCCGTTTTAAACGGTGATCTGGATGCTTTTCTTAAGGCTTTCTTAATGGAAGACAGTAAAGAGTTGCCAAGCGACGAGCTTTAACTTAAGTTTAGTAAAGCTCTATGAAACCATAGGATAGATTTACGATCAAAGGTTAAACCTTAAGATCGTTATGAAAAAAATTTTATTATTTGTATTTCTGTTAACTGCCTGTTTTTCTTACTCGCAAAATGATACTCCAATTACTGTAAAAGGTAAGTTGATAGATAAAAATACTGGAACCCCACTAGAGTTTGCAACTGTCTCATTTATAAGTAAGAATCCTCAAAAAGCTCCTCAAGGTGGCGTCACCGACTTAGAAGGTAATTACTCTATAAGCATTACTCCAGGTACTTACACTGTAAAATGGGAATACATAACGTTTAAGAGTGTTGTTAGAGAAAATCAAACGATAACTGAAGATAAAGACTATGGAACGATCTCTTTAGAAGTCGATGTAGCAGAGCTGGATGCTGCCATCGTCATAGCCGAAAAAACTACTGTAGACATAAGGTTAGATAAGAAAATCTACAATATTGGTAAAGATCTTACGGTGCGTGGTGGTTCAGCGAGCGATGTATTAGATAATGTACCATCAGTTTCTGTAGACGTCGAAGGTAACGTGGCATTGCGTGGTAATGATAATGTAACCATTTTTATAGATGGTCGCCCAAGTGCTTTAGTAGGATTAGATGGAGCCGATGCCCTTAGACAAATACCTGCTGAAACCATAGAAAAAATAGAAGTGATTACTTCTCCTAGCGCAAGATATGATGCAGAAGGTACAGCAGGAATCTTAAATATTATACTCCGTAAAGAATCTCAAAGAGGTTTTAATGGAAATTTACAATTGGAGTCCGGTATTCCAGAACGTCTAGGATTATCATTTAATGGAAATTACAGAAAAAACAAATGGAATTTATTTACAAATACAGGATGGAGATATCGCACCACTCCTGGTAACGCCCGCTCTGACACAGAGTTCAACTCTCCTGACGCACAAAATAAGTTTGTAAATGAACGTAGAGTTTTTGATCGATTAGGTCGTAGCTTATTTACAAGTCTAGGTGCTCAATATGATATTAATCAAAAGAGTAACATAATTGCAAACGCCGTATATCGTTATGGTAATGATGATGATATTACCACTAATACCATTGACAGATTTGATGAAAATCTAAATTTAAATGAAGCTACAAGAAGAATAGAAAACGAAGGTGAAAACGAAGATGATGTACAATTCACTTTAGATTATAAAAATGACTTAGATGATAATGGGCAAAAACTTACCGCTAGTATTCAATATGGATTTGAAATTGAACAAGAATTAGCAAACATTACAGAAACCGAAACTACTACTAATACTCTTAATGATCTAGAATTTAGCGATCAAAATACTGATGAGCGTAATGCACTTGTTCAGATAGATTATGAATTGCCCATAGGTGAAAATATTAATTGGGAAGCTGGATATCGTGGGAACTATAGAGACATAACAACTTCTTTCTTTCTGGCAGAACGTGATTTTGAAACTTCCAACACAGATCTAATTCCAGATGCTGGACTTAATAATACCTTTAATTATGAAGAATTAATCCACGCTACTTATGTACAATATGGGCGTAAAATAAATAACTTCTCGTTTTTAACTGGACTTAGATATGAATATACAGATGTAAACATTTTTCAAGCTACCACGAATGAGACGGCAAATAAAAATTATCATAGTTTATTTCCTACGGTAAATATGAGCTATGAGATAAAACAAGGTGAGAATCTTACCTTAGGCTACAATCGCAGGATAAGAAGACCACGCGGTAGATCTCTTAATCCATTTCCTAGTCGTAGTAGTGAGTCTAACATTTTTCAAGGAAATGTGGATCTAGATCCCACATTTACAAATAGTGTAGAATTGGGTTATATTAAAAGATGGACTAAGTTTACTTTAAGCACCGCAGCTTATATGAACATAAGTGATGATAATTGGGAACGAATACAACAAGTAGTTGTAGATGAGAATAACAATCCTATTCTGACAGATAATGGAGACCCAATTATACGTCGTTTTCCTGTAAATCTATCTAAGGAACGCAGGATAGGATATGAATTAACACTTACTTATAGACCATTTAAATGGTGGACTATCAATAGTGATTTTAACGTTTTTAATGTAGATACTGATGGTGCTTTTGAAGATCAAGATTTTACATTCAATAACACCACCTACTTTGCTAGACTAAATCAAAAAATAACTTTACCTGCAGAAATTGATTTTCAAACACGACTAAATTATCGTGGTGCTAGTGAAAATGCACAAGGAACAAATGATGGAATTGCTACTTTAAATCTTGCGGCGAGCAAAGATGTTTTTGGAGAAAATGCAACTATTACTGCCAGTGTAAGCGACGTGTTTAACAGCCGTCGTCGAGAAAGTACGACTATCGGTCCAGACATTATTGTTGACGGCCAGATCCAGCCTAGTTTTATTTCTGATAGCGCCTTTCAATGGAGAGAAAGACAGTTCATCGTAACTTTTGTTTACCGCTTTAACGAGAAGAAGAAACGAGAACGTGGTGAACGTAGTGGTGACAATGATGGAGACGATGGTTTTGAAGGCTAAATAAATACTACATTATTTAACGTAATAAAAACTTTTTGCAGTATAATTTATTAGAATATTTGTTATCAAATTAAATAAATTATGAAAAAGATAGTATTAACAGTTTTATTAGGATTAGGTTTTTTAATACAGTCAAATGCACAAGATATTTCTAACAATGCTATAGGAATTCGACTTGGAGATGGAGATGGATTTGGAACTGAAATTTCTTATCAAAGAGCTCTAGGGTCTAACAATCGCCTCGAAATAGATTTAGGCTATGAAGATGGTGATGGGTTTGATGGGTTCAAAGCAACAGGTATTTATCAATGGGTATGGAACATTGATGGAGGCTTCAATTGGTATGCTGGTGCGGGAGCAGGTTTAGGTTCTATTAGTATCGATGATGATTTCAGGAGAAGAGGTGATTTTGAAGATGATTCTGAGTTTTTCCTTCTTGCAGCAGGTCAGGTAGGTATTGAATATAACTTCCCATTTCCATTGACACTTTCATTGGATATCAGACCGGAGCTTTATTTCGGAGATTTTAGAGATGGAGTAGATAATGATATCGCCTTAGGCATTAGGTATCGTTTCTAAGAAATATTAAGTGGAAATATAAAGGTTGCTAGATAAACTCTAGCAACCTTTTTTTATTCTTCAATAAATAACTTTTGAGATCAATAGATTAAAAACCATTCGTTTCTTTTCCTAACTCCATCAAATCATCAAAATAATTAAATAAATCTCCTTTTGTAATTACCGCTCCAGATTCAATTAATTTAAACTTGTCTTCATTAGGATTTTCACTGTAAGATTTCTTTGCAGTAAAAATCTTTACTTCATCGTCTAACAAGTTTTTTTGCAACCACTTATATCCTTCATCAGTAGTGATATCTATAAGCTCATCTCCTACTATTATAGAAATAAGCTCCATTTCATTTTCTCCAAGAGAGAATAAGTTCATGGTTCTAGGAGAAATATGCTCTAAATATTCTGCTTTGTTAAGAACACCGTCCCAAACAAGATCAGAAAAAACGTCAATCTCTTCCTCTGCGACTTGTGGCTTACTAGATTTAATTTCTTCCCATTCAGAAGCAGTAATTGATTGTGAGGCTAGAAAGTTTATAAACTCTGGATGCATTTCTTCCAGTTGTTCTTTTGTTAATCTTCTATACTTCATATAAATTCATTTGTTGTTGCTTATTAAAATTGAAAAAGCCGCTTCAAATTAATGAAACGGCTTTATGATAATTAAGATAAATCTTATTTTTCAGCTACTACGTTAAAAATAAGTTTAGAACTTACTTCTCTGTGAAAACGTATATCAGCTTCATACTGACCTAGTCTTTTAATTGTTCCACCAGCTACAGATATAAATTTCTTTTCGATCTCTACATCATTCTTTGCAAGCGCATCAGAAACATCAGCCGTTGTGATAGATCCAAATAATTTATCCCCATCGCCAGTTTTAGCAGTAATTTTAAGGTCTAAAGCAGCAAGTTTATCTGCTTGCTCTTGAGCAGCCTTAATATTAGAAGCTTCTTTATGAGCTCTTTGCTTAAGCGTTTCAGCAAGTACTTTTTTAGCGCTAGTAGTTGCCATTACAGCAAGACCATTAGGAATTAAAAAGTTACGGCCATAACCAGGCTTAACAGTCACTACATCGTCTGTAAAACCTAAATGTTCTACATCTTTCTTTAATATAAGTTCCATATTGTTAATCTGATTTTATTATTTAAGTAAATCACCTACGTAAGGCATGATAGCTATGTGACGAGCACGTTTAACCGCTACAGCCACTTTACGTTGATATTTTAAAGATGTTCCTGTAAGACGGCGTGGTAACAATTTACCTTGCTCATTTACAAAACCAAACAACCAGTCTGCATCTTTGTAATCGATATATTTAATACCACTACGCTTAAAACGGCAGTATTTTTTTCTTTCTTGAGTTTCAATTTTTAAAGGAGATAAATAACGGATGTCACCATCTTTTTTTCCTTTAGCTTGTTGTTGTAATGTTGCCATGGATTAAGCTTTAGATTTTTTAGATAATTTAGCTCTTCTTTTCTCTGCCCACTCGATAGCATACTTATCAAGTTTTACAGTAAGGTATCTCATAACACGCTCATCACGACGAAATTCTACTTCGTACTCGTTGATCACGTCACCAGACACTTCAAATTGGAAAAGGTGGTAAAAGCCACTTTTTTTGTTTTCGATTGCATAAGCCAGTTTTTTTAGGCCCCAATCTTCTTTAGCTACCATTTTAGCTCCACGCTGAGTAAGGAAATTCTCAAACTTCTTTACTGTTTCCTTTACCTGATCATCAGATAAAACGGGATTCAAAATGAAAACAGTTTCGTATTGATTCATAATAATTATTGTTTAAAACGGCTGCAAAAGTACTCTTTTTAACAACAAACAACAAGTATTGTTAAATATATTACTGTAATAGTTACAGACGTCGATAGCTCCTATTAAAAATAATAATTTGTGCTTTATAAAGTATTTTAAATTTTAAATGTTTTACTTCTTGCAATTATGAAAAGAAAAACGATAAGTGATAAGAAAAGATTATAACACAAGTTAATAAAATCAGTTGATATTCAAGTATTTACATATACTAATGATTTTATTTTCTAACAATCATAATTTTCAAGTTGAGATATTTTTACGTTGACATTAGCAATAAATCGCTTATTAGTTAATTTTTTACTCAAAGTTAAAATGAATATAATTTCGCTATATCGTTAAAAAGTCCGTTTAAATGACGAATATATTTGTATTTCATCAGAAAAGTAACTACTATTGTCTTTAAACCATTAATAAAGGCGATGAGTAACACTATTCTTAACTGTTTTGTTGTGGACGACTCTAGTATTCAACGACTAGCGATTGTCAAAATGATTGAAAATCACCCTAATCTAGTTCTTAAAGGAGAATTTAGCAACGCAGTAGAAACAAAAACTGCACTAAAGGAACAGTCTATTGATCTTATATTTTTAGATATTGAGATGCCTATTTTAACCGGTTTTGATTTATTAGATGATTTAACTGATAAACCAGGTGTCATTTTTGTCACTGGACAAACTAAATATGCTTTTAAGGCATTTGATTATGCCGCTATTGATTACCTGCAAAAACCTATCAAGAAAGATCGCTTTTTATACGCTGTAGAGAGAGCTTTACTTGCGCACAAGATGAAAACTGAGATGATAGAAGATCGAGGTGAATTTATCTTTGTAAAGAGTAATCTTAAGAAACGTAAGGTTTACCTTAAAGAATTACGTTACATTCAAGCTTTAGGTGATTATGTTAAACTTATTACTGAAGATGATAGTTTAATCGTATTGTCAACCATGAAGTCCTTTGAAAACTCGCTCCCAAGTGAAGATTTCTTACGCATTCATAAATCCTACATCGTCAATTTAAGAAAAGTGGAGAAATTCAATTCTAAAGCAGTAGAACTAGGTAAAGAAGTGTTGCCATTAAGCCGTAATAGAAAATCAGATCTTGTAGAAGCTCTGTCCCAATTTTAAACAACAGCATTTATTGATACCTAAAGCCGCTCTAATAAGTGGCTTTTTATTTATACAATAGTTTGGTATTGTCTCTTATAAGATTAAACTGTTCCGCTTTCGCGAAAGCGGAAACTAAATGACAACTCATATTACTAATAAGCATCTACATCTATATTGCATCGTACAGATCTGTACTGGCTGATCGCCTCAAAACTCTTCTTGACTTTCATTATAAAGCCTTTAATTTGCTCAGGAGACTGACTTTTTGCCAGTTTAATAACTACATGTATGTTATATAAATTTCTAATACGAGAAACTGGCGGAAACTCAGGACCTAAAACAACAACGCCATGTGGTATTTGGTTCAGTGCATTAACAAACCATGTACTAGAATCTAGCGTAGTCTGATAATCGCGATGCTTAAAGGTTATTCTTATTAATCGCTGAAAAGGAGGATATTTAAATTGATACCTCTCCTCTATTTGCTCTTCATACATATTTTTATAATCATAAGCGCTTACCTGCTGTAAGATTCTATGATCTGGATTATAGGATTGAATAAGCACTTTACCTCTATCATCTGTACGTCCAGCCCTACCAGCTACTTGTGTCAATAATTGAAAACACCGTTCATGTGCTCTGAAATCAGGAAAATTGAGCATAGAGTCGGCATTCATGACTCCTACCAGACTTACATTTCTAAAATCTAAACCTTTAGTAAGCATTTGTGTTCCTACTAAACAATCAATGGCTCCTGTATCCATGTCATGGATCAACTTTTGGTACGAGTTTTTTCCTCTAGTGGTGTCTAAATCCATACGCGCTACCTTGTGATTAGGAAATAACATGCGGAATTCTTGCTCAATTTGCTCCGTACCAAACCCTTTAGTATCTAGAGATGGACTTGTGCAAGATGGGCACTCTTTAGGAACAAAAGTATGATAACCGCAATAGTGGCATCTCAACTGTCCTTTATATTGATGATAAGTGAGACTAACATCACAATTAGGACATTGAGGCGCATTACCACAAGTATCACATTCCATAATGGGTGCATAACCTCTCCTATTTTGAAATAAAATGACTTGCTTCTTATTTTTAAAGGCTTCCTGCATGCTATCAATAAGCGTATTAGAAAAGCGGCCGTTCATTTTTTTGCGCTTGTGCTTTTCTTTAATATCTACCATATTAATTTCTGGCATAAGAACATTTCCAAATCTTTTTTTAAGCTCTACCAGTCGGTATTTTCCCGTGCTGGCATTGTAATAACTTTCTAGTGCTGGCGTTGCACTTCCTAAAAGCACCGATGCTTTTTTTAAATGACCTAAAACAATGGCGGCGTCTCGTGCGTGATATCTAGGAGCAGGATCGTATTGTTTGAAACTGGTCTCGTGCTCTTCATCTACGATAACCAAACCTAAATTTTTAAAGGGTAACAACATAGAACTACGTGCGCCTATAATTATATAAGGTTCTTGTGCGTGAAGAACGTGATTCCAAACTTCTAACCGTTCATTGAGGTTGTATCTAGAATGATACACCAAGACTTGGTGCGTGAAAAAATTCTTAAGTCTAGAGATCAACTGAGTCGTTAAAGCTATTTCTGGCAGCAAATAGAGTGCTTGATTTCCTTTTTCTAACTGTTCTTTTATTAGTTGAACATATAGTTGAGTTTTACCACTAGAAGTAACACCATGAAGCAACACTGTTTTACGCTCTTCAAAATAATTTTTGATTTCTTTAAAAGCAACTGATTGCTCTTCATTAAGAGTATATAAACCGCTTCCTTCTTCTTTTTTATCGAGTACACGATCAATTTCTTCTTCTAGCTCTATAACTATTTCTTTAGTAACTAAAGATTTAATGACACCACTAGTCACATTTGCACGCTCTATCAATTGTTTTTTACTTACCGGACGACTATTTCCAGCTTGCATCATAAATAAAGTCATGACTGCATCGCGCTGCTTAGGGGCTCGAGTTAATTCTTCCAAGATCATTTTTAACCGCTCTTCATCTTTTAACTCCTCATGCAGGTATATGAACTTTTCCGTTTTAGGTTTATAGGTATTGTATAATTCTTCTTGCAGGATTATATAACCTTTGTCCAGCATCTTTTGTAGGATAGGTAAAACGCTTTTACGATCTAAGATGTTCATCACGTCCTGGACTTTAAGAGCATTGCGACTTTCTAGTGCTTCAAGAACTAGATATTCCCGATCATTTAATTCTTCTTCATTTAATAGATAAGTTTCATTCTTAAGAATAATAGTCTCGCTTTCTAGCAAGAAAGATTTAGGTAAAGCCGCGCGCATTACTTGACCTACCGCACATAAATAATAAGAACTAATCCATTCCCAAAATATTAGTTGATCTTTAGTAACAATAGGATTGTCATCTATGATAAACTCTATATCTTTAATTTCATAAGTTGCCGTATTGTTTTGATGCACCTTCTGCACGATACCTGTATAAATTTTAGACTTTCGAAAAGGAACCGCAACTCGCATTCCAGGTTGTAGAAATTTATACTCAGCCTCATTAATGGAATATGTAAAATATCTTTCTAAGGGCAACGGTAATATGACATCTATGAAATACTGCATAAGATGTAAAAATAAGAAGGACTAAACGTTAATAGAGTTATAGAACTAAAAAAAGCACAAAATCTATCTGATTTTGTGCTTTTAAAATTACTGTCAAGACCTTTTTTTATAGCTGGTCTATAATTTCATTCATAAGGTTAGTAGTTGATGAATAATCTACAGAGTCTCTCTTTGCAATTTTAATGGCTTCTTTGGCCTTTTTTAAAGCAAGCTTGTATTTACCTGTTTTGAAATATAGCGCTGCTAACGTATCGGTATTGTGATAATTTTGATCTAATTCTATGGATCTTTCTACAATTTCAATTCCTTTGTACAAGACTTCATCTTCATCATGTTCTAAATATATATGCCATGCGAGCGAATTTAATTTTCTAGAGGAATCCCATATATCAGCAACATTTGATATAGAAAACTCATTATCATAACCATGATTTGAACTGGCGTTATAATAGGAAGTTTCTGTAGACTCTACAACTTCTTCTACTTCTACTACATCAGTATCATAATACATGTATTTTTCTATGAGTTCTTCCATAACAGCTTTAGATCTCATTCCTTCAATCGATTCTAGATTAGTAGAATTTTTGATAAAGAAATAGGTAGGCATTGCCGTAACTCCTAGCGCATCGTCTACTTGATTCTTATCCACGTCGATTTTATAAAAATCAACGCGGCCAGCATATTTCTCTGATAGCTCTTTCAAAATAGGATCCATTTTTTTACATGGACCACACCAAGTGGCGTAAAAATCCACAAGAATTAAACGGTCATTATTGGTAAGTAACTTTTCTTCTGCATTATCATCATTAATCTCAATTTGTGCATGTGATAAGGATAAAGCACTGAAAAATAGAAATACTATCAAATATCTTGAAAACATAATTAAAAGGTTTTAACAGCAATTTAATATAATTGATTCAAATATCCCTACCCTTTAAAGGGTATTTATTTTGTGACTCTCGCTTTCGCGAAAGCGGAACTCTTAAAAAACAATCATTTAAATACTTTCACACTTACTGTTAACAAACTTGTTGAGAAACTAGGCTAGCATAGTAATTGGACACGTTAGATTGTACCTATCTTTAGAAAAAGCTCAAAACATGAATACTCGAGATGAATATCTAGTCGCACTAAGACCGTCATTACCTAATGCAAAAATTACAGAAGGAATGAGCGATGAAGAACGTTTTCAAAACGAAACTTTGAGACCCATTGCAAAACTTCAGAATGACTTATTAGTTTCTATGTTCAGAAACTACATCCACAAGCATAAGAACGTTTTTTATGGTCTTACTGCTCATAAACGTGTAGACTATATTGAAAATGCGGTCAACAGAGATCAAAAATTTAGAAATTCATTGAAAGGTGTAATCATGGGACTGTTTACCATTGAAGAATATGAACATTATATTACTAATTCCAGTGCGTTGAATAAACGTATGATGAATCTTGTAAGAGAACGCTTGATAAGTAATATCTTATTATTTGAGAAACCTGCTGTTAGATCATAATAACGACTCACCATTCAAATCGGTAGTTAGAATATCAGTCATTAAATCTAGAAATGGCCTGGCTTTTCTAAAAGATTGATCGATTATAGTTTTGAAATTCTTATCCAGCATTTCTTTATCACTAAACGATCTTAAAAAATAAAAAGATTTGAACCTGATAAGGTCTATGTCTTGATGATTCTTGTCAAAATTTCTTGGAGCAGTTTTAAGAGTTTCTCCTTGAAGGTTTCCCCAACATTTTTTAAAATCATCTCTGGTGATTATGGTCCTAAACTCTTGGGCATCTAAATCAAATTCTTTTCGTATTCTCAACAAGTCTACTTTTTCTGGTGCAAAAAAGCCTACACCTATAACCGTCTGACCTGGTTTGACACGCAGGTAATAACTACCTCTCCTATTTGCTCCAGAGCGTATCCAATTAGCACTTCTATGAACTTTAAAAGGTGTTTTGTCTTTTGAAAACCTTATGTCTCTGTAAATTCTAAATGTTTTAGTTTTCTCAATTACATCATGGTCATTGAGATCAAGCATTATATTATGAGTAAACTCTTTAAATTGAGCATCTAGAGTTTTAAATTGAGACTTATGCTCTTCAAACCAATCCCGATTATTATTATGTTCTAATTGTTTTAAAAATTCTATTAACTGTGGTGATATCATAAAAAAGCCCTTGATTTCTCAAGGGCAAGTTATTGTTTATAAATGAAAACTAATTATCGTATGATGAGTTTTTTAGTCGTTTTAGAATTACCATCGCCTATTCTTACAAGATAAATACCACTTTTGAATTTAGAGGTGTTAATTTGCTTTGTTACAGCTCCATTGGCAGGAAAAGTTCTATTCAAGACTTGTTTTCCTAACACATCATAAATAGAAACATTGATTTTTTTGCTAAGCATCTCCTCATTGAAAGCTATGTTAACTAATTCATTTGCTGGATTAGGATAGAGTTCAAATGACTGTAAATTTTCAGTATTATTTGATAGTGTAACATTATCTGCTCCTGAAATTATTAAGGTGTAGTCCTGAAAACCTCTCAATTGTCCTTTATGACTTATCGCAATAGAATAATTACCTAGTGGCTGATCAATTTCAACTTTCTCAAAGTTATCGACTACATTATCTCCAGTAGTAGCAGGATTAGTTGGAAAAGCTGGATCCAATTTCCAAGGTAAAAAAGAAACTCCATTTTGATCCGTAACAACTATATCAAGATCATTAACTAGCATAGGTGTTCTTTCATCATTAGTAGTAGGAGAAGGTAAGTTACCGTTTGTAACGGCTGGATCAGTCCAAGAA
Organism: Nonlabens dokdonensis DSW-6; assembly: GCF_000332115.1. Lineage (NCBI taxonomy): Bacteria > Pseudomonadati > Bacteroidota > Flavobacteriia > Flavobacteriales > Flavobacteriaceae > Nonlabens > Nonlabens dokdonensis. The sequence goes on along the minus strand of NC_020156.1, from coordinate 3,218,453 downwards.
ATAGAGACTGTGAGCTTATCTGAGAATAAAGGAGAACCGTTTGCAATAATTGATTTTGTGTAAGTAGTACCTTGCAGTAAAGACAATTCTGAAATTAATGAAGCTGTTCCATCTTGTTCAATAACATGTGCAGCTCCCTCAGTATTCATAAGTCCCCAACCAAATCTATAATCAGGCCCAGGAGCAGCACCAGCCTCTTGTGCCGAATGTAAAATAAGACCTTTTAACGTAGCGGCCTTCATATAATTATTATTAATTGAATTATAAAATTGCTGTAAAATTATAGCTCCACCGGCGACAGCAGGAGAAGACATAGAAGTTCCATTTCTATTAACATACTGAGTGTCATTAACTTCACTCGTACTAAACATTGAAACTCCCTTTGTGCTTATATCTGGTTTAACACGACCATCATCTGTAGGGCCCCAACTACTAAACCTAGACATAGCAACGCTAGATGGTCCAGTATAATTAGCAACTCCAACCGTTGCTCCGACCACTAAATTATTTTTTGCATTTGATCTCGAGGTAAGTAGATCGTATCCATTATCAGTAGTATTTACACCATCATTTTGTGAATTACCAGCACTGCTTACTATTAAGTAATAAGGAAAAGTATTTGCAAGCTGATCCCAAGCTTGGGCATTGTCGTCATATTTACCTAATCTTTCTATTGAAACTACATCTGCCGGAATACCATAACTATGATTTGACACAAGTAATCCATTTGTCGCAGCCCTAGTCATCTCAACTTCGTCTTCTTCTTCTGCAGAAGTTTGTTGAAATTTATAATATTCAACAGTCGACGCTGGAGCAATACCTCTAGCTGACAAATCACCAGCACCATTTGAGGCAATAGTTCCTGCTACATGAGTTGCGTGGCCGCTTGTTGTTGGTAGGAATTCACCTTGAACTGTTCTACCCACGTAAGAAAGATGAGTATCTCTAATTTTACCACCATCCCAAACTCCTACGGTCATTCCTTGACCATCCATATTAACACCGAAAGAACCTCCAGTTTGCAACTCTCTAGCACCTTGCATTTGAGCCGCTTCATCATTCATTGTGCTTACATAAGTAGGCTCTCCTGAAATCGTAGCACCTACTAAATAAGCAGTGGTTCCATCTTTAGTTGTAATTGTTAGTGGCCAATTGTTTATGGCTTGTAATCTTTGAAAACGTTTTTGATTAATTTCTTTACGTTTTTCCAAAAATTTCTCTAAAGCTAGAATCTCTTCTTGATCATAACTATTAATAATTTTTGCGCGTTCGGCTTTAGTTTGAGCAATTACTTGCATTGCAAAAGCAAATACAAAGAATGCCGAAAGTATAAGTTTAATTTTCTTCATAATAAATTATTTATAAAAAGATATAAATGTTAATAAATATGTTGCTGTACTTATCATTAATCAAATATCTTTGTTGTGTAAAATATAAAGGAGCAATTTAATTCAAATTGCTTATTTTTTATCAATTTTTCCTTAATTCTTTAAATTAAGAAAAATTAAATCACAAAACAATAACAGAGAGATGAAATTCATAGTATCTAGTTCTTACTTACAAAAACACCTTCAACTATTAGGAGGAGTCATAAATAACAACAATACCTTACCAATTTTAGATAATTTTTTATTGGAATTGACTGGAAATGAGCTTAAAGTATCTGCAAGCGATATGGAAACCACCATTGTAAGCAAACTTGATGTAGAAAGTGAAGACGATGGTAGCATCGCTTTACCTGCAAAATTATTGTTAGATACATTGAAAACCTTTCCTGAGCAACCACTTACTTTTCATAGCGTTGATAATATGATGACTGTAAGTCACGATAAAGGTAAATCTGAAATAGCCTGCGCCGCAGCAGAAGAGTTTCCTAAGGCAGTATCTATATCTGACCCAAGTAGTACTTCTATTATGGGAGACACTCTTGCAACCGCAATCAATAAAACAATATTTGCAGCTGGTAATGATGACCTGAGGCCTGTGATGAGCGGTGTGTTTTTTCAATTTGCTAGCGATTCATTGACTTTTGTAGCGACTGATGCTCACAAGCTAGTACGTTATAAAAGAGAAGATCTTTCTGCAAGTCAGACAGCCGAATTTATTATGCCCAAAAAGCCTTTAAACCTTCTTAAAGCGATGCTTCAAGGAAGTGAATCTGAGGTTTTAGTAGAATATAATGATAGTAATGCTCAATTCAGCTTTGACTCTACCACTATTATTTGTCGTTTAATCGACGGTAAATACCCTAATTATGAAGCGGTAATACCTAAGGAGAACCCTAATAAACTTACTATTTCAAGAACACAACTACTTAATTCTGTAAGACGTGTAAGCATTTTTTCTAATAAAACTACTCATCAAATCAGGCTTAAAATGGCCGGTGCAGAACTTAATATAAGTGCCGAAGATTTAGATTACAGCAATAAAGCTGACGAACGCCTTACATGTGACTATCAAGGTGACGACATGCAAATAGGTTTTAACAGCAGGTTTTTAATTGAAATGCTTAACAATTTAACTTGTGATGATGTTTCACTTGAAATGTCACTTCCTAATCGTGCAGGAATACTTACTCCTGTAGATGGATTAGAAGAAGGAGAAAACGTTACTATGCTCGTTATGCCTGTAATGCTCAACCAATAGATTATCATTAATTTAGATACTAAAAAGGCTCGCAGATGCGAGCCTTTTTTTTATGATTATTTCTCAAGAGAATTATGCGTGTTGCATTTCATGTTTTCCCTCACGCACTTCTTCCACTAATTTATTATTAAAGGCGTCCAGATCTTCTGGTGTTCTACTTGTGGTAAAACCTTGATCTACTACAACCTCTTCATCTACCCAATTACCTCCAGCGTTCTCTACATCTTTTCTTAGAGATGGGTAAGAAGTTAGTTTTCTACCTTTCAATACATCGGCATCAATTAATGGTTGAATACCATGGCATATAGCACTTACAGGTTTCTTTTGTTCAAAAAATGAAGTGATAAATTCTATTGAAGTTTTATCTTGTCTTAATTGGTCAGGATTCATTACTCCACCTGGCAACATCAAAGAATGATAATCTTTTGCATCTACTTCACTTACATGATGATCTACTTTGTAAGTTTCTGACCAGTGGTCATTATCCCAAGCTTTAATTGAATCTCTTTTAGGACTTATAATATGTACTTCAGCTCCAGCCTCTTCTAATGCTTTTTTAGGGCTTGTAAGCTCTATTTCTTCAAATCCGTCTGTGGCTAAAATCGCTACTATCTTTTTCATATCTATATATTTGTTTGATTAATACTGCAAATATGAAGTTATGAAATAGCTTTATGTAACAAGAGCTTGCCAAGATATTCTTAGCAAGCTCTTAATAAATAGTACTTTATATTAATTTAAGTTAAATACCGCTCTCTTATGACTTTTTCATGATGCGAGTTATGTCCAGCAATTAAGAAAGGTATTACTCTTGCCGTCATGACTTGTCCACTAGCATTACCTTTAAATTTCAAGGATTCTTCAGTTACATTCTTAAATAATTGTATGGTAGCATTTCTTGTTGCGATTATAGATTGTTGTAATTCCGCTTTCGCGAAAGCGAGATCTCCTAAAGCATCTACAAACACATCCTGGTCAAAACCTGGAAGAACGCTTGCGTCTTTTCTCATGAAACGCAACGCACGGTAGGCAAACACTCGCTCTGTATCTATATCATGCATCAAAACTTGTCCAATGGACCATTTGTTTGCAGCATATTTATAAGAAAATGGTTTATCGATATCGTCCAGCAGACTCAAAGTGCTTTCTAAAGAGTCCTGTAATACATGATCTAGTGCAGCTTCTTGATCAACTAAAGATAAATAACTGCTGTAATAATCAGAATATTCATCGCTGTTAATGTCCTTTAATTGAAACATTATAGATCCTGAAATACTTTGTGTAACAATCTCTTTTTATCATTGATACTTTCTTCCAGACTAATCATAGTTTCTGTACGGCTTACTCCGTCAATATCATCTAACATGAAAATGATCTTCTTTGCGTGTGTAGTATCCTTAGCACGTATTTTACAGAAAATATTGAATTTGCCAGTGGTTATATGAGCAACAGTAACAAATGGAATTTCTTTAATTCTACTAATTACAAATTGTGTAGTACTCGTTTTTTCAAGGAACACTCCTATGTAAGCAATAAAAGTGTAACCTAACTGATGATAATCTACTGTGAGTGAAGAGCCATGAATGATTCCCGACTCCTCCATTTTTTTAACCCTAACGTGTACTGTACCAGCACTTATGTTAAGTCTCTTTGCAATATCTGTAAAAGGTGTTCTTGTATTTTCTATAAGAACATCCAGAATTTGCTTATCAATATCGTCGATTTTTGCCATTTTATTATCTTTTTCTAACAATTAATCGCAAAATAAAGATAATCATTGATAATAAACTAAGAAATGAGAGGCTTTTGCAATTAATTAGTAAATATTTTAATATTCAAAGATTCACTATAAACTTCTAGATTTTCATCTATGACAAGATCATTTTCAAAAGTTGAAACATCAGAAAGGTCGATTACTTCATGAGCATTTAAGATATCCTTTCTGTTCAGGCCAATTAGTATAGGAACGAAGTAAAGCTTGTTTGCGTTAATTTGTTCATGATACTGAATGTATAGAGATGTAAAACCATTTTTAGAAGGATAGTTTTTTATCAGTACATCAGTGAAATTACTAGCAATCGCAGGAATATCTTCATAAGACCTCAAAGTAGTATTTTTTTGTGAGATCCCATCGTTTATTGTGTTAAGAGCTACTACCAAGGAGTCATGCACCAGATAGGTTACCTCATCTCTTGAATAATCGCTTCCAGAATGTCCTGCTTCAAAAAGTATGGTAGGAATATGAACACTCGTGAGATAATCTCCTACACAGTTGATATTAAAAGCATCATCATATCTACCGATAATTCCGTTAACCTTATTTTTTAATTGTGAATAGATATGATTAATCACGTTCATTGATTTTAAACGCACCTCAGTTATTTTCCTATCCTTATCTCCAGCAGGTGCTAAAAACGACATTTGAACTGGTGATTTACCATCTAAGGAACCATAAATAGTTCTTTGTCCATGTAAGTTCAAACAATAATCAGGCTGATAATCATTAATCACCTTTCTAAGAATAGTACTTTCTGGTTGAGATAAATCCATAGCGTCTCGATTTAAATCAACATTATTTGCATTTACTCTAGTCCAAGATTCCGCACCATCAGGATTTAAAATAGGAATAATGTACAATTTAAAACTATTTAAATTGTTTTCTATATCTACAGATTCTAGAAGCTGGCATAAAGCTCTAGTGGTTGTTGATTCGTTTCCATGCATTTGAGACCATGCAAGAATCTTTGTGCTACCAGTTCCTAATTTCAGCCCATAAATAGATTTCCCTAAAACCGATTTACCTATTTCAATCTCTTCTAGTGATTCTATTTTAAATCGCCTGATGAGAGTAGAGAAATAAGATTCAAATTGAGAATAGGTATAATATCGAGATAACATATAAGTGCAAAGATGTATAGATGGGTTTCTACCGATAGTAATCGGTAACATAATGTTGTACAAATGTAACTTCTATAAAGTTTACAAACGTAAACATCTTTCTATTTACAATTGTAAACAATTAAAATAGAGCACTTGTTTACAATTGTAATATGTAAGCAATAGGTATAAAGACCTATTTATATAAACTTGACTACAGTTTTAAACAGAATTCTTTAATACAGACCTATAATATGATACATAAAACTATTTCAGATATTTAAGTTTGTTTAATTAAAGTAATTGTTTAATTAAAAATGTGCTGTTTTTAGGTGAGTTGGTTCGATTACTCACGATTGTTTACATTAATAAACACATTTGTAAACATAAATTTGTTTACTTTTGTAACTATGGTAAACTCAGCAGAATTTTCAAAAAGATTGCAAAAAATTATGGATCAGCATGATTTAAATGCCTCGTCATTTGCTGAACGTATTCATGTGGGACGTAGTTCTATCTCACATATTATATCTGGCCGCAACAAGCCTAGTCTCGATTTTGTAATCAATACTGTAAAAGAATTTCCTGAGGTAGATCTTTACTGGTTGCTCAACGGAAAAGGAACCTATCCAAAATCTGAAGAAAAGAAAGCCTCTGCTCCTTCTTCTGGTTCTACAAGTGAAAATGTCGAAAACACACCACCGTCTAAAGAGCTGGTAAAAAACAAAGCTGAAGACTCAAATGATCTATTTAGTCCAGTACAGACAGAAAATACAATATCAAAAACCGAAAGTATAAAAGGGAAAAATATACAAAAAGTGATATTGCTTTATGACGATGGAAGTTTTGAATATTTTATACCTTAGCTATTCATCCAAGAATTAACTTTGTAAAAAAAGTTATATGAAAAATGCTTCCCTATTGTTATTCGTAATTTTGTTGTGCAGTAGCTGTTATGAAAATAAAAGAGACTGTCAGGATTTTCAAGAAGGAACTTTTATTTGGGAACAAGAAAGTGGCGGTAAATTATTGAAAACAGAATTTACGCGCACCAAAGATTTACAAATCGAGCGATTTGAGAATAAAGTAGATACTTCAAGAATTGAATGGATCAACGACTGTGAGTGGAGAGTCATACCTATAGATCCAGAAACAAACGCCGAGAGCCGCGCCTATTTGTTCAAAATCCTTTCTACAGATGAGAATTCTTATTCATTTGAATTTACACAGTCTGGACGTGACCAGATCTACAAAGGAACTGCAACTAAGAAATAATAGTCCATTAAACGAAAAAGGCGCTTCTCTAAACGTGAAGCGCCTTTTTTGTTTTGCTAGCTTAAATAAATAATTTTTACATCTATTTTGTTTTAAGCAATTGATTTTGTTCTTGCATTAACTCTTTAAGATCATTTAAAAGCTCAATATCCTTGGGAGTTACCACTTCTTTGTTTTTAGGGTCTTGTGCATCGTTACGCAACTTGTTCATGAGCTTTACAACGACAAATACCACAAAACCTATCACAATAAAATCGATGCTTACATTGATCAGCTCACCGTAGCTTATGGCTATTTCTTTAGCTCGATCACCGGTCGCTCCTTCTACTGCTTCTCGCAACACATATTTCTTATCTTCAAAGTTCACTCCATCTGTTAAATACGACAATGGCGGTAAAAATACTTTCTTTACTAATGTTTGGATGACATTATTAAATGCAGTACCTATAATAATACCTACTGCCATGTCTATCATATTACCTTTTACGGCAAACTCCTTAAATTCACTGATGAGCTTCATAACTAATTTATATTTTATTGATTGGACTTTTTAAGATCTCGCTTTCGCGAAAGCGGAAACAAAATAAAAGCGGTAAAGTTAAATTTTTACCGCTTGTATAATACTAACAAAAATCTTAAAATAAACTGGACTGTCCAGTATCATCTATTTCAGGATCTGGTAAATCATCTTTATTTTGAGTTGATGATTTAATCTCATCTTTAGCAGCTGGATTACTGTCTATCTCCTCTTCTTCTTTAACCTCTATTTCTTGAGCAGGCGTTTGTTCTTCAGGCTCATACGGTAAAGGGTCTAATAAATTGATTTGTTTGATTTTGCTCTTTGTGAGCATATTACCTTGCGCGGCAATACCTTTAACAGCTATAAATTCTTCTATATGAATCTTCTCATTATCAGGTTGTTCCTTACCTCTAGGCTTCACATGAACCAGCTCTGCAACAGGTTTATAATCAGTCGAAATAATTTCTAAATAAGAGCCTTCATGATCTGAAATTATAGACTCTTCACGTTCTTCATTTTCTATTAAGAAACGTTTTACATAGAACAACTCACGTTCTCCATTATAATATATTGCCGAAAGTGGTTTATTAGGAATCCATTTTTCCAGCACAACCATATCTTCATCAAAACGTGCCGTCACTTCTGGAATAATAGTTTTGGCAATTCCTTTCTGCGTTATGATCAAAAGTCGGTCTTCACCTCTAAATTCTCCTAGCAACTCACCTCTTCCATCCACATTAAGACGTTTTACAACATCATCAAACCATATTTTTCGTGGTTTTAAAGTAGAAACTCCTTCTTCCTTAAGTTCTACTTTTTTGATGTTGTATTTAGTTACTTGATTACCTCTTGAAGATCTGCCTTTAATAAGTATGTCAGCAAAATCAATATCCCACTTGAGTTTTTTGATGCTGCCTTGCTGCCTTAAATTGACAGTAACTACCTCAGCTTCTCCATTTGGATTTGCACTAAAATAATGCATCACAGAGCCTTTGTCTGCCTTACCCATAGGGTATTCACGATCTCTCGTCATGCTAGTCACGGCAAATCTTTTGATATAACTAGGTCCTGACTTACCATCACGATAGATGACGTTATAAATGGTACGCTTGTCTTTTTTCTTGAATACAGCTACATGAACTATGTTTTTGCCTATAAATGTTTTGGTATCTACTTTAGTCACCATCATGGTTCCTTCTTTAGTAAAACATATAATATCGTCTATGTCGGACACGTCACCTACATATTCATCTCTTTTTAAGGATGTTCCTATAAAACCTTCTTCACGATTTACATAAAGCTTTGTGTTGCGTATCACCACTTTGGACGCAACAATGTCTTCAAAGTTTTTAAGCTCTGTTTTACGCTCACGTCCACTACCGTAGTCCTTTTTAAGTTTTGTAAAGTAATCAATTGCAAACTCAATCAAGTGTTCTAGATGGTGCTTTAACTCTGCAATGCGATCTTCAAGGGCATCAATTTTTTGCTGCGCCTTATCAATATCAAATTTAGAGATGCGTTTGATACGTATTTCTGTCAATCGTACAATATCATCTTCAGTAATCTTTCTTTTGAGGTGTTTGATGTGAGGTTGCAATCCTTTATCAATGGCGCTTAAAACACCTTCCCAAGTTTCTTCTTCCTCAATATCACGATAGATACGGTTTTCTATAAAAATGCGCTCCAAAGATGCAAAATGCCACTGCTCCTCTACTTCATGCAAGAGTATTTCTAGCTCTGCTTTTAAAAGCTCGACGGTATGATCTGCACTGCGGCGCAACATCTCAGAGACTCCAACAAATAACGGTTTATTGTCTTCAATAACACAACCTAATGGAGAAATACTTACCTCACAATTAGTAAAAGCATATAATGCATCCATTGTCTTATCAGGAGACAGTCCTGATGGCAAATGAATCATGATCTCCACGTTTGCAGCGGTATTGTCTTCTATTTTCTTGATCTTGATTTTACCTTTATCGTTTGCCTTAAGAATAGAATCAATTAAAGAACTAGTAGTTGTGGAAAAAGGTATCTCGGTAATTACTATCGAACTTTTATCTGGAGAATGCATTTTTGCACGCACACGTACTTTCCCACCTCTCAAACCATCATTATAATTTGAAATATCTGCAGCGCCGCCAGTAGGGAAATCTGGATATAGTTTGAATCGTTTGCCTTGTAAGTGTTTTATAGAAGCGTCTATCAATTCTATAAAATTGTGCGGCAATACTTTAGTAGATAAACCTACTGCAATTCCTTCAGCTCCTTGAGCAAGAAGTAGTGGGAATTTAACTGGTAAATTGATAGGCTCTTTGCGCCTACCGTCATAACTGGCTTGCCATTCCGTTATTTTAGGATTAAAGAGAACTTCTAGACCAAATTTAGATATACGTGCCTCAATATAACGAGAAGCAGCTGCAGGATCACCAGTAAGAATATTTCCCCAGTTTCCTTGCATGTCTATCAATAGGTCTTTTTGACCTATTTGTACCATAGCATCACCTATACTCGCATCTCCATGTGGATGGTACTGCATCGCATGACCTACAATGTTTGCTACTTTGTTATAACGTCCATCGTCCAAGTCTTTCATAGACTGCATGATACGACGTTGCACTGGTTTAAAACCATCTTCAATAGCAGGTACCGCACGTTCCAGAATCACATAGCTGGCATAATCAAGAAACCATTCTTTGTACATTCCTGTAACTCGAGTTATGGTCTCAGTAGATTGCTCTTCTATGCCTTCACTTAAATTTTCTAATTCTTCGTTTTCTTCACTCATTTGTTAGTCAACAGTTGTCGGTTAACGATTTTCAGTTATTGATTAACTGTTTATTTTTGTTATTCCGCTTTCGCGAAAGCGGAATTCATATTTATCTATTTAAAACAAAAAACTTTAAGTTGAAAGAAAGTTAATCCTCAACAACATCCAGCTCTACTTTCAAATTATCGATTATAAATTCCTGTCTATCTGGAGTATTTTTTCCCATATAGAATTTTAGTAAATCCTCGATACTCATACCATCGTCCAGCATGATAGGATCTAGGCGTATATCTTCTCCTATAAAATGCACGAACTCATCTGGGCTGATTTCCCCAAGTCCTTTAAATCGTGTGATCTCTGGATTTTTTCCTAACTCTGCCATTGCAGCTGCACGCTCCTCTGGTGTGTAGCAATACCTGGTTTCTTTCTTGTTGCGAACTCTAAATAAAGGCGTTTGCAAAATGTACAAATGTCCTTTTTTGATCAATTCTGGAAAGAATTGCAAGAAGAAAGTGATGAGTAACAATCGTATGTGCATTCCATCCACATCGGCATCCGTTGCGATCACGATTTTGTTGTATCGCAGGTCTTCCATACTGTCCTCTATATTTAATGCTGCCTGCAACAGATTGAATTCTTCGTTTTCATAAACAATTTTCTTGCTCATGTTATAAGAATTCAAAGGCTTTCCTCTCAAAGAGAAAACTGCTTGTGTATTCACATTACGTGATTTTGTAATCGATCCACTAGCTGAATCTCCCTCGGTAATAAAAAGAGTACTGTCTAGATTGTTATCTTTTTTGGTGTCCCCTAAATGAACACGACAGTCTCGTAGTTTTTTGTTGTGTAGGCTGGCTTTTTTTGCGCGATCGCGAGCTAGTTTTCTAATTCCAGAAAGTTCTTTACGTTCTCGTTCTGCCTGGATAATTTTTTTCTGTAAAGCCTCTGCCACTGGCGGATTCTTGTGCAGGTAATTATCAAGTTGCGTTTTTACAAAATCATTTATAAAGGTACGTACCGTAGGTAAATCGCCTCCCATTTCGGTAGAACCTAGTTTGGTTTTAGTCTGCGATTCAAATACTGGCTCCATTACCTTAATAGCAATCGCGCTTACTATAGACTTGCGTACATCGCTTGCTTCGTAATTTTTGCCGTAAAATTCTCTAATTGTTTTTACCACACTTTCTCTGAAGGCTGCTTGATGCGTTCCACCTTGCGTAGTGTTTTGCCCGTTTGCAAATGAATGGTACTCCTCACTGTATTGAGTTCTACTATGTGTCATTGCAACCTCAATATCATCAGACCTTAAATGAATGATAGGATATAATCGATCACTCTCTGCAATAGTTTCGCCTAAAAGATCTTTAAGTCCGTGCTCTGAGAAAAACTTTTCGCCATTAAAAATAATAGTCAATCCTGGATTGAGATAGACATAATACTTCAACATGCGGACTACATACTCAGGACGGTATTTAAAGTTTTTGAAGATTTCGCCATCAGGTACAAAAGTCATCTTAGTTCCTTTGCGTCTTGTCGTTTCTTCTAGAAACTCTTTCCCGATGAGCTCTCCACGCTCAAATTCGGCACTGGCGCTTTTTCCTTCTCGCGAAGATTCTACTCTAAAATAGGAAGACAACGCATTAACCGCTTTAGTACCTACTCCATTAAGACCTACAGATTTTTTAAAGGCCTTAGAGTCATACTTACCACCAGTATTCATTTTAGATACTACGTCTACAACTTTACCTAATGGAATACCGCGACCATAATCTCTAACTATAACACGCTCTCCTTGAATAGAAACCTCTATAGTTTTACCAGCGCCCATGACATATTCATCGATAGAATTATCGATAACTTCTTTTAATAAAATGTAAATACCATCATCTGCACTGGAGCCATCGCCCAGCTTACCGATGTACATTCCAGGACGCATTCTTATGTGCTCTTTCCAGTCCAGCGACCGGATATTATCCTCGGTATATTTAGTAGTTCCGTCCATTAAAATAAAATCTGTGATATGTGGAAATATAACAATACTTAAGTTGATATCGCTTTCGCGAAAGCGGAATTAATTAACATATTTATCCTGTGAGATGTGAATAAATATTACCGCTCTAAAACCTATTTTCTTGGCACAAAAATAAGCTATAAGAGGACTAAAAGGAAGTGTAATTGAAACCTGGTATTCAAGTAAAAGAAGAAAAAAACACTCTATTTTGAAATAAAATCGATAAACAACATCACTTTTAAAAAAACATATCAACATCGGTAATAGGTTTAAAAACAACGATAAATGAGCTACGAAAACGTTGTAGTAAATTGTTTAACGTTTTGATAACAAATCTATTAACCTACTAATTTAGTATGGTAATAATTTAAGAGTAATTCTGATCAAATTGTTAATCATACCTTCAATTGACAAAAGTATTCATAAGGAATGAGTTCTGATCCTTGCATTATTGATAAAAGCTTCTATTTTTAAATTCTCAAATGTTAATTAAAATCAAATAACATGAAAAAAACCTTTACCCAAGTGCTACTTTCTTTAGTAGTCTTATTCTCAACATTTGCTTTTGCTCAAGAAAGACAATGTTCTACTCATACAGATTTACAACTTGCGATGGCTCAAGATCCTGTTTTAGAAAGAAATGTTCAAGACGTGGAACGTTTTCTAAAACAAAGATCTAGAGAATTAATTTCAACCAATGCAATTAATGGTGACGTCATCACCATACCTGTGGTTGTACATGTATTGTATGGAAATGCAACTCAAAACATAAGTGTTGCACAAATACAGTCTCAAATAGATGTTCTTAATGAAGATTTTAGAAGGACTAATAGCGATGCAGATAATGTATGGTCGCAAGCAGCAGACATGCAGATAGAATTTTGTCTTGCTCAAGTAGATCCTAATGGAAATGCAACTAATGGGATTACTAGAAAAGCTTCTTCTGTTACGTCATGGAATACAACGCAAAACAGAATGAAAAGTTCGGCTACTGGCGGTACTGATGCATGGGACACTACCCAATACCTTAATATGTGGACCGTATCGGCTTTAAATAGTAATGGACAACCAGGTATTCTAGGTTATGCACAATTTCCTGGAGGTAATCGAGCTACCGACGGTGTTGTGATGGGTTATAATTATTTTGGTCGTACAGGAGCTGTTTCTGCTCCATTTGATGGTGGTAGAACTACTACTCATGAAGTAGGTCACCTTTTTGGTCTTCGTCATATTTGGGGTGATGGCCCTTGTGGAGCAGACGATTTTGTTTCTGACACTCCTTTATCTGATGCATCTAACGGTGGTTGTCAAATAGGAACTGTTTCTTGTGGATCCACTGATATGGTACAGAATTATATGGATTATTCTAATGACTCTTGTATGAACTTATTTACTTTAGGTCAAAAAGCAAGAATGAGAGCTAACTTATTAAGCGGTGGTTTCCACTCTTCACTAGCGCAATCGACTAAGTGCACTCCTCCATCAGGTGGCGGCGGTACTGGATGTAACAGTACAATTAATAATTTCCCTTATTCTAACGGATTTGAAAATAGTCTAGCAGGTTGGACTCAAGATAGTGGCGATACTTTGGACTGGACTATTCAATCTGGTGGTACTCCATCAAGTAGTACAGGTCCTTCTGGCGCAGCTCAAGGTACTTTCTATGTATATGTAGAAGCTTCTGATCCTAACTTCAACAAAACTGCCATACTTAACTCTCCATGTTTAGACTTTACAAGCGGTTCTACTCCGACAGCTTCATTTAGATATCAAATGACTGGTAATGCAGTAGGAACTTTGAGGTTACAAGCAAGAACAGCTGGTTCTTCTTCTTGGTCTACTGTATTCACTAAATCTGGTGATCAAGGTACTGCCTGGGTAACCGGCACGGCTGCTTTAAGTTCAAATACAGAACAAGTAAGACTTGTGGTAGACACGACTGACTCATGGCAAGGTGATATTGCAGTAGATGCTTTTGACATTACAGTAGCTACTTCTGGTGGCGGTTCTGGTTGTGCAAACGGTGTTTCTTCTTTCCCTTATAATGAAGGTTTTGAAAACACATTAGGACAATGGTCTCAAAATAGTGGCGATAGTCACAACTGGACGTTACGCTCTGGTGGAACACCTTCTGGTAGCACTGGTCCTTCTGGTGCAGCTCAAGGTACTTTCTATGTATATGTAGAAGCTTCTGATCCTAACTTCAACAAAACTGCTATACTTGATTCTCCTTGTTTTGATTTGAGTAACCAAAGTAATGCAACTCTATCTTTCCAATACCAAATGACTGGTAACGCAGTAGGAACTTTAAGAGTTCAAGCGAGTACAGGTGGAGCTTACAGCACGATCTTTACGCAATCTGGCGATCAAGGAGCTGCATGGCAAACTGCCAATGTAAGTTTAGCTGCTTATGCAGGTAACGACCTTCAATTAAGATTAGTAGTTGATACGACGTCTTCATGGCAAGGTGACATCGCAGTAGATGATTTAGAAATTTCTGGAGCTTCTGCCGATAAATGTGCTGGTGTACCTGCTTACAATAGTGCTAATACTTATTCTGTAGGAGATCAAGTAGTGTATCAAAATACGTTATTTGAGCGTGCTCCTAGTCAATGGTTAAATTTAGGTACTTGTGGCACCGCAAGAGAAGCAATCGCTAGTGATGTTTCTATTCCTCTTGAAATTTCTGTATATCCTAACCCAGTAAGTGGATCACAATTATTTACAACTGCCACTGGCGAAAATGTAAACTACGTTATTTACAACCTAACTGGTCAAACAGTTGCAAAGGGCAGCATAGAGGGAAATGCAATCAACGTGGCAGAATTGAAAGCTAACGTTTACCTGATTCAAATCAATGATGGATCTCAAACGGTAACTAAGAAGTTCATCAAGAAATAAAGATTCCCAACCATTAAACAACTAAGCCTGTTACAAATTGTAACAGGCTTTTTTATTTTAAACGACACACAAACAGAAACACTATCAAAAAATACCCTTTATTGAGTATTTTTAAGAAGTATCAATCTTATTAATTTGCAAATCAGCAAATTAATAAACTTATGAGATTTCTAATAAAAACTATTCTTATCCTTTATTTTTCTAACGCTATTGCTCAAAATTCAGGGTCGTTTTCAGGTTCTTTATCTTCTGGTAATACCGTAAATACTTTCAGTTTTACTTCTTCAGGCAACGGACAATATCTATTTACTGGTTCAACAAATTCAGGTGGAGGATCAAATACTTGGGCCGTAGCTTATATAGGAACTTACAATGTGGGGAATATAGGTGGCGACTTTGACTATACTAATGATCAATTAACTTTTGAAACCAATTGTGTTGAGACAGGACAAATAATTAATATACGTATAGAAACAGTAGGAAGTAACATTTCATATACCATCAATTACCAATTTATATCAAGTACATTTGCCGTTGACCCAGAACCAAACGACAACTTTTCACAAGCAATAAATACTATTGAGAATACAGAATATGAAGGATGGTTCAATAATGGAGATTTTCCTCTAACAGCAGATTCTGAAGATTGGTATAAATTTACTTCACCTCGAGACGGTACTTTAGTTGTTACCTTAGAAAACGGTAACAACTATCTTGGTTCTAATGTAAGTATAGTTGTCTATCAGCAATCTAGTGTAATTGTTCTTCCCTCTTTTCAAACTTCAAATGGAAACGTCACAACTATAACTTTTGAAAATTTTAATTTCAGTGGTCAAGAAATAGGGATGAAACTGCAATCAAATTGCGTATCTTATAAATTCTCATGGCAAATCAATAGTGCTTTATCTCTTGAAGAGATCAAAACAAAATTTAATATGTATCCTAATCCAGTAAGTGGATCTCAATTATTCACTACCGCTCAAGGCGAAAATGTAAATTACGTTATTTACAACCTAACTGGTCAAACAGTTGCAAAAGGTAGTTTACAAGGAAATTCAATTAACGTTACTGAGTTAAAATCCAACGTTTACCTCATTCAAATCAATGATGGATCTCAAACGGTAACTAAGAAGTTCATCAAGAAATAAAGATTCTAATCAGTAAACAACTAAGCCTGTTACAAATTGTAACAGGCTTTTTTATTAACTTAACTTATAAAGTATCCGCTTTCGCGAAAGCGAGATTATCTAAAAAGTTTTCATTAAAATACAAATAGAATACTTTCATTCAATCATCCTAATTTTAAAAAAATGATTTTATATTAGCTAAGTTATTAGCTTTAAAACCAACCCAAAATGACCGACATTGATAAAATTAATGAAGAATTAAGAAATTACAAACTTTATCAAATACAGAGGTTAAACACTAGAGAAGCAGAATTTTCTGAACTTAAATCCGATCTAACTACAATTAGAAAAAATGAAATAGTCAATCTAATCGTCATTTTCATTAATGCGGCATCTATTAGTTTTTTATTCTACAGTATTTTCAAGGCCAATATGAACTTCGGCAGAATTGAAGTCACGGCGGAATTAGTAATCAGCTTTTCAATAACAATTCTATTATCCATTTACCTCAGCTACAAATTTGTCGTTTACAATCGTAAACTTAAAACGCATATTGAGTCATCAGAAAATGCGGTTGAATATTTTTCTGGTGAAAGCGATAAGCTTAAAGCTATATATGAAAACTATGTCGACACTTATCTAGCTGAAAATCATAAAAACAAGTGATATCAGTGACTAATCAAGCAATCACGACAGTCTTGATATTTACAAATTCTCTAATCCCAAAATGAGATAATTCACGTCCAAAACCAGAGATACCAGTACCTCCAAAAGGTAATGCTGGATGACTTGCGACTTTATGATTGATAAATACCGCTCCATCTTTTATTTGAGGTGCTAATTGCTCCATTTTCTTTAAATCAGTTGAAAATAAGCTTGCTCCTAGCCCAAATTTTGATTGATTCACTAATTTGATAGCTTCTTCTTCTGTTTTGAATACGGTCACTGCCATCAATGGACCAAAAGTTTCTTCCTTAAAAACAGGCATATCTGGTGTTACGTTAGTTAGAATAGTAGGAGCGAAATAAGCCTTATCTCTAGCGCCACCATAATGTAATTCTGCTCCTTTTTCTATAGAAATATTCATGAGCTCTTCCAATTCTTCAGCGAGATCTTCTCTTGCCATCACTCCTATATAAGTGTTCTCATCGGCTGGATCGCCGGAAACCAGTTCTTTTACTTTTTTAGTGAACTTTTCTAGAAAGTCTTCTGCAATATCTTCGTGTAGCAGCAATCTCTTTCCAGCGATACAGCTCTGTCCTGTATTTTGAAATCTTGCATCTACACATTTCTGTACGGCATCATCCACATCTGCATCATTAAAAACGACTAATGCGTTGTTACCTCCTAATTCTAAAACTGTTTTCTTTATTTGTTCTCCAGCTGTTCCTGCCACTGCTGCTCCCGCAGGTTTAGAACCAGTCAAGGTTACGGCTTTGATAATATCATTTTCAATAATCGCATTTACTTTATCGCTACCTATCACAAGGTTTTGAAAGCAACCTTCAGGAAACTCTGCTTCTTGAAAGATTTGATCTATTAATTCTGCACAGCCCATAACACTACTGGCATGTTTCAAAACACCTACGTTTCCAGCCATCAAAGCTGGAACGATAAATCTAAAAACTTGCCAAAACGGATAATTCCACGGCATCACAGCAAGAACTACACCTATAGGTTCATAACTCACGTAGGATTTAAAATGCTCTGTTTCCACATGCTCGTTTGCTAAAAAGCCTTCTGCTTTTTCTGCATAAAAATCACATAACCAAGCACATTTTTCTAACTCGCCGCGAGATTGGGTGATAGGTTTTCCCATTTCTTGTGTCATGAGTTTAGCATACTGATCTTTATTTTTTCTGACCAGATCACCTACTTTTTTAATGTGTTTTGCTCGATGTTCGTAGCTCTTAGTTTGCCAGCTTTCAAAAGCCTTTTGTGCCTTTTCTAGCTTAACTTTGATTTCTTTTTTGGTAAGCTCTTCATACTGTTTAAGCTCTTTACCGTTATATGGATTGATGGTTGTGATCATGTTTTTATTTTAAAAATACAATTAGAAAATATCTTATGGGTAAAAGTTTAGAATGGTTTAACTCTTTGAGTAAACAAGGTATTTGGTACCATTAATAGACTTTTTAGTAAGCTATGGAATAGTTTTATCTCGCTTTCGCGAAAGCGAGAACCTCAACAAACTAAAACGGATACCCAATCGCAAAATTAAAAACTGGGTTTGCTACGTCAAAATTCCAGCGCTCGCCTTCTACCTCAGAAGGATCGTGCCATGGAGCGGCGAGGTCAAATCTAATAACAAATCCTTGCACATCTACTCGCAGTCCTATTCCTGCTCCTATCCCAAATTCGTTGATAAAATTACTTCCAAACTCGCCACCTTCAAGTCCATTACCTGCCGTAGTCCATACATTACCAGCGTCGGCAAAAATGGCGCCTTTAAAATAGCTGTAAATAGGAAAACGGTACTCCACATTTGCTTCTAGCCTGATATTACCAGATTGATCAAAAAAGGAACGGTCGTCTGCATTTTCTGGACGATAAGTTCCCGGTCCCAAAGATCGTGTTCTAAAAGCTCTAACACTGTAGGCTCCACCAGAAAAATATTGCTTACTGAAAGGTAAAACTGTGCTATTTCCATAAGGCAAACCATAACCAGCAAAAAGTCTTGTTGCAATTTTAGATTCTTGTGTCAAGCGATAATGGTATCTAAAATCAACATCAGCTTTTGCGTATTGAGCATACTCTAAACCTAAAAACTCATTTTTACCTTCGTCATTTTCTTGACTGAGTAAACTGATGCTGTTTCCAGCAATGTCAAAAGTACTGTGAACATAAAAGAGTGACTTTTTGTTTTGTCTCAACATGCCGTTATAAGTAAATGCATAGGTTAATCCAGATATAAATTGCTGATCAAAACTACTTTCTAAGAAAACATTGTTGTCAAGTATGGCTTGAAACTCATCAGATATATTTGATGGTCTCACGTAGTTTATGGATATAGGATCAATCTCATGTGTCACGTATTTGTTTGCTTGCCAGATGTAACCAAAATCCCCAGAAAATGTCAGTAAACTATAAAGCTGGCTTCTATTGAGAATATCTGCCTTGAGGCTTGCTTTTGTTTTAGGAATGGAGTATTCAAAGTAGTTTTTATCTACTTTAAAAGGTGCTAGCATTCTTGGGAAGATAAGATCGGCACCTAAACCAAATTCTGTACTCGTTAATCCTGCCTCATTATTTCCAGCAATTTGTACTTCATAGGTTCCAGTAGCATTGATATTGAGTAACTCGCCACCTTTAAATAGATTACGATTAGAAAAAGTCACTCCTAAAGTTGGTCCTGTAAAATCGTTAGACTTGGTCACCGCTTGTAGTTCTGTCCTTATCGCTCTTTTATTAAGTGGTGATAAATATATGTTTGCCTCAAGAAAATTAAGGCTATCATTTTCTTTTTGATCTATCTCTGTGTATTCGATATTTACGAACTTGTAAGCACCTATGGTTCCTAATCTACGACTCGTAGCTTTAGACTTGGACGGACTGTATAAATCACCTTTCTCCAATAAAATAAAATCGTCTAAACGATCTGGTCTAAAAAACTCTTCGGACTGGATGTAGTTTTTATTAGCATACATCACAGTATCATTTTGTACAGAATCTTGACCAGCTACGTTATAAGGATACACATTTACCTTTTCAATACGATAAGGTTTTACCGCTTTAGATGGCACGTCTTTTTTTAGTTTTACAAATAGATCAAACTTTCTGTTATCATATTGATTACTATCTGCTTGGAAGATTAAAAAACGTGAATTGAAATTGTAGTAACCTTTATTTTTCAGGTTGTTGTCTATTCGTTCTCTTTCTGTCTTTAAAGCGCTTAAATCAAAACGAGAATCAATTTCAATAGGAGACTCTTTTACTTGTTCTTCTAAAACATGATAAAAAGGGATCGAATCTTTATCTACTTGATAGGTTTTTAATCGATAAGGATTAGGCAAATTGATAGAATAAGAAACTTTACCTTCTTTACTCTTTTCGTCTTGTGACGTTTGAGAAGTAATATTGCTGAAAAAGAAACCTCTATTTTCTAATCTATTGCGCAATAAATCTCTTGTAGCTTCTTGTTCTACGTCAGCTAGATAAACGGGCTTCTCTCCTATTTTTTTATTTAGAAATCGGCTTATGAAGCCTGCACTATCTTTATTTACTTTGTAGTAGTAATGAAGACCTGGTCTCATTCCTAAAAAAGTGGTGTTAGGCTCAGGTGTTAAAACTTTTTCTAATTCTACTTTTAAAGCCTCTACATTTTTAACATCAGTCAGTGAGTCTAATTCTATAGATAAGTCAGCACCTGTAAATAAAAACTGATCTTCAGGAACGTATTTTTTTACGGCACAAGATGACAAAATACTTATGATCAAGAAGACCATAAGTGTTTTTAAAATAAGATTGCTATTTAGGTAGTTTGGTTTAATTGTTTTGATTTTTAGTTATTTTTTTTTCTTTTCATCGGTACTCTTTTGCTCCTCCGCTACTTTTTGAGCTCTCTTTTGCTCTTCTTCTTCTCTTCTTGCCTTTTTCTCTTCTGGACTTTCAGTGTCTTTAAATAAGTTCTTGAACTCGTTGAATTCCTTATTAAAAATAATAGAAATACCACTTACAATCAATTGACCATCTACCACATTATCAAACTGATTTCTTCTAAAACCTTTTAAACGCCATCGTCCGTTTTCTGTCACAAGATATTCAAGACTCACATTTCCTATTGCTGGAGCTTCTTCACCGTCTTGTGAACTTCCTTGAATATCTACTTCACTTCCTACACTTACAATCAATCGATCATCGAGTAACTTTTTGCTTGCTGTAATATCTAATTGTGTCCTGTCTTGAGTCCCAGTACCTTGATAGTCTGTATAACTATCTAAACCGAATTGTAAATCAATACCAGAATTACCTAAAAGTTTTCCTCCATACTGGTTCAATTGATCACTCAATGCTTGATTCAAATTATCTCTTGCAATAGTAGCCGTTCCTCCACTACTACCATCTGCGCCGCTGGTAGGAAAAAATCTATTTAAAACAAGTAAAGAAAATACTTGCTTATTTAATTCTTGATCTTGCGTGTTTAATTGTTGTAACCTAGCATTTACTTGTCCACCTGCAGCTCCTTTCTCATCATCTGGCAACTCAATATTAAAATCTAATTCTGGTTGCATTAATTCTCCGTCTATATTCAAATAAACTAAAAACGGTAATTCATTATTGAATTGATTTTTAGTGTCTATATCTGCTCCACTTGTTTGAGTCGCCATCAATGCGCTGGCGCTGGTTTCTACCTTGTACAAAGCACTTACGTCTAATATCGGTGCAAATGGATCACCAGACCAAGTCACGCTACTACCTTTAGTCAACTCAAATTTTCTAGAAACAATGTCATATAAATTGAATTTATAAAAACCATTATCTACTTCATATCTACCTGATAGCGTCATACGTCCATTAGGTGTCATTCTATATCTAAGATCTCCTTTACCAGCTATTTCTAATTGATCTCCAGTTGCAGGATCAATAATAATAGTGATTTTGGCATCTTTTTTCACTTTTATAGTGGCAGAAATATCAAAACCAGTAAGTGTAACAGATTCTTCTTCAGTTTGAGTTAATATGGCGTCTGGATTTTCTTTATTGACAAATTGTACGATTCCATCTCTCTCCACTACATCTAGCTCTGTGGCAGGTAAAACATAAGTGACATCGGTCACATCTTTTACGGTAGCATTTACATTTACTACAGGTAGATTTAAATCTCCTTTTATAGTTGCGTCAGCATCAAAGGTGGCTTTCCCGTAGTACAAATCATTATCCTCTGCAGTACTATTAAGAGCCATAAAGCTATTGGCCTTTACTTTTAAATCAAACGTAGGATTAAAAATATTTTCAGTCCCTACTTCTCCATCAACACTAAAAACATCACCTTGGGCATCATAAACCTTAATATTATTCATGGTGATACTCGTATTATCTGCAATGATGGTCTCATCTCTCAACTCAAAACTAGTATCCAGCATTGCGACATTCACTTTTGCTTGATTAAAGTTGATTCTTCCATTATATTTTGGTTCTAAAGTGGTTCCCGTAACTTTAAAATCTCCATTCATACTTCCAGAACCTTCAGCCAAAAAACCTCCTGATAAACCTGCGATGGTTTTCATCGCAATTTTATTAATTGATAGGTCAAGATTTAGATTTGCAGCAACTTGACTTGCTTTATAATCGCCTTTCAATTCTAGATCTACGTCATCACCTTTAATGGTCAAATCCATATCATATTGAGAACCATCTAGAGAATTGGCATCGAGTTGTAATGTTCCCATAGGAACTTCTAGAACATTTAATTGGTTCACCTCAATATCTGCTATGAAGCCAGTAGTTCCATAGATGTCGTCAACAATAAATTCTCCGTTCACCGCACCAGTTGCCAATTTTTCATCTGGATTTAAATAGCTAAGAAGCCCTTGTAGCCTAAACCCTTTAAACAACACGCCTATGTGCTCACTTTCTATATTGTTTAAGTCACTGCGCAGTTCTATACTTTGGCTTTCGTTAGTCAGTTTAAAATTTTGAAAAATCAACGACTGTTCTCCTACTGCTATTTCATTGTCGTTAGGAATAGTCCACGGTCTTTTATTTAAAATTAGATCATCTAATGACAGATTGAAGATTAAATTTTCTATTCCATTGAGGTCTCGCTTTCGCGAAAGCGTGCTCGCAAAATGCATCAATCGTTCTTCATCATCGTAGGAGGTAAATTCTAGGTTCAAAATATTGTTAGAAACTACTCCGGTTAAATCAGTACGTTTGATCTGTATCGGACCAGAAGCGATGTTTTTAAAACCTACATTAAATTCTAAATTTTTTGCATCTGAGTTAGATGAAACAATTAGGCTATCTACCTTGCTACCTGCATATTGAAGGTATGGTATCTCAATCTGACTATCTAAAATACGCTTGCGCTCATCAAAGTTTACGCCTATTTGAATAGTATCAAGGGATTCCAATCCTGGTAAAATAACATCACGTAAGATAGGTGCTGGACTTATCTTTCCCTTAATTTTCATTTTTACAGGTTGCACCGTATCCATTGCTGTGCTAGAAGTTAAATAACGATCTATGTGACGTTGCAAAGCACTTGCAAGATTTTGTGGGTCGGTATTAGAGCGTAATTCTAAATCGAGCATTTTGTTACGCACATTTACAGATGTGGAATCGGTATTTACAAAAGCATCCATATCAAGATCACCTAGAAGATAAGATTGCTGATCAAAAACAGCGATTCCATCGTCTATATTTGCTTTTACCTTATATTTTTGAGCATTACCGCTATAATCTACGCCTAATTTCCCTGCTGCTCTGACATCTCTTGAAGCGATTCCAAAAGCTTGTAGATTAATCCCAACGACATCTACAAATGCGCTTGCAGTAGTCAATTCCGTATCAAGTGCAGCATTTGCATCTAGAGCGATATTGATATTTTCGTCTTTAAATTTTGATTTGATTTGTGCTTTACCATTGTCAATACTTCCATTAATAGGAATATTTTCTAGCGGATACTCATTATAAGCAAATTGCTCAATTTCCCCATCGATAGTGGCATCTAGAGTGTTGATGTCACTACCACTTCCTTTTGTTTCTATAGCAAGGCTTAAGTTTCCTAACTCAGGCATTGCTAGCAATTCGGCTAGGTTGATTTCTTGCGCTTTTAACTTGGTGTCAAATTTTATTTGATTCTTATTACTAAAATTTCCATCTACTGAAACGTTCCCTAAACTTGTATTAAGGTTTGCTTGAGCGGTAACGTCATTTAAAGAACCATTTGCTGTGGCGTTTAAAGCTATTTCTTTAGGTATTGTAACTCCTAGATCTTCTTCTTTTACAAAAGCTAGTAAGGCTTTTCTATTGGTATTGGCTTTCAGGGAAGCGATATCAAAACGCAACTCATCGACATTGGTAATATTAAACAACTTACCTTTTGCGGTAAGTGATGTATTGTTGCCCCAGTTTACCTTGAGGTCATTGAGTAACAGATTTGAGGTCGTTCCGCTTGCATTGAGGTTTCCTCTGAAGTTGTTTTGATTTATTTTTTCAATGTATTCATTTGAAGCAAGCGATGGCTGGAAGTAATAGATATCACTCATATCAAAAACGTAGTCGGATACATTAAGATCAACAGCAACATCTTGCGGAATATTAAAAAAGTTATTCAATGAGTCATAACCCAACTGTGCAATTCCATAAACGGCGCTATTATTCATTTGCGCTTTGAGATTACTGGCGATCATTTGTTGATCGGTAACTTTAAAAGTACCTTCTAATTGATGTAGTTGTAATCCTGAATATTCATTTGCTTGAGCCTCATTAATGGTTACTTGAGCTGTTTTATTTTCTAATTTGAAGTCACGTAATTTGATGTCAATTTGTTCTAGAGCAACCGCTTCTGGATTAAAGATTCCTTTTTCAGGTTTATTATTATTTACTTGGTAAGTGAACATATTGTTTCTAAATTCTAGATCATTTAGACTAATATTCATGTCTGGCCATTCAAAAACAAAAGGTTCTGAAACATTTGAATTTGAGGCACTTTCAGGAGTTGCCATTTTTAGCTCGACTTGAGAATCAAATAGATTGAAATAGCTTACTTCTATATCGTTGTTTTCTACATCGGCTTTAGGAATGACTGTTTCTAGGTGTGATAAGTTGGTATTTATCACTATTCCATCAGGCTCAGAGTTGTAATTTAACTCTACGCGATTCAATAATAATTGACCGACTTTAAAGAATGGTAATGGAGAATCATTTGCATCATCTGTTATAGCCTCAGCGAGGTTGGTGTCTTTGTTAGGGTTGGAATCTGATTCCGCTTTCGCGAAAGCGGTAACCAAATCCTTCTCATAATCGATGTAGG
Source organism: Nonlabens dokdonensis DSW-6 (assembly GCF_000332115.1). NCBI lineage: Bacteria > Pseudomonadati > Bacteroidota > Flavobacteriia > Flavobacteriales > Flavobacteriaceae > Nonlabens > Nonlabens dokdonensis. Next base: position 3,193,349 of record NC_020156.1, on the reverse strand, counting down.
CATCTTCTAAAGTTAGCGACTCCACATCTATCACCATGGCATTGAGATCGATTTTGTTCATGGATAAGGATAGCTGCTTGAACTGCGCCACAGCGTCCATTTTCTCTACTTGATCGTCATAAATAATGTCAAAATCAGTAAGTTGAATATCGCCTATTTGCAGATTCATAGGCTCTGAAGTTGTTGTAGTATCTGGTGCTGTGGCAAAAGCTTCCATCAAAAACTGGTAATTAAAACCATTTATGGTATCTGCGCGTTTTACTCGAGCGGTAAGACCATTCCAGTCTACTTCATTGATTTCGATTCCTGTCCCGTTAATAAGCGGCATCAAACCAATGTTTGCTTCTAAACTGCGCGAATAGACTAGCGTGTCTTGCGATTGATCTTCTAAATACAAGCCCTCTACCTGCACATTTCCATCAAAAGTGATGAACACGCGATCGAGTTGAACCTCAGTACCCGTTTTATCTTCTACGTAGGAAACTAAATAATCTACAATAATGTTTTGTCCCCAAGGACTGCGGATAAAAAGCAGCAAAAGAATGAGGAATATAAGGATACCCAAGAGGACGCGCAGTATCCTGCGCAGCCATCTAAATTTTCTTTTCTTAGGTTTTAATTCTTCGTTTTTATCGCTCAAGGTAACTTATAAAGGGTTTATTCTTACTTTGATGCAAATTGATAAAAGATCAATGATTTAACATAATTTCCATAGGTAAATTTCTGTTAAGATTCTAAACAGAAGAAAATGCTAATATTTTAATGAAATTAATTTAAAGAATTACTTTACGCCTACTTAGCTGAAAATTTAATTGGACTTCATCCAGCTCAAAACATTTTTTTCAATACGCTCTTGAATGTTAGACGTGTCTGACTTTTCAAAACTTTTACCAGTGATGTTTTCGTACAACTCAATGTAACGATCGCTCACGCTTGTGATGTATTCGTCAGTCATTACAGGAACATTTTGCCCTTCAAGACCTTGAAAATCGTTTGCAATCAACCACTGGCGTACAAATTCTTTGCTCAGCTGTTTTTGAGCTTCTCCTCTATCTTGACGTTCTTGGTAACCGTCTGCATAAAAATACCTAGAAGAATCTGGTGTGTGGATTTCATCGATCAAGACGATCTTTCCATCTTTAGTTTTACCAAATTCATACTTAGTATCTACCAGTATCAAACCACGTTTTGCAGCTAACTCTGTACCTCGCTGGAACAAAGCTCGCGTATACTTTTCGAGAACTAGGTAATCTGCTTCAGAAACGATTCCTTTTGCTATGATGTCCACACGTGAGATATCTTCATCGTGGTCGCCCATTTCAGCCTTAGTAGCTGGAGTGATAATAGGCTGTGGAAAAGCGTCATTTTCTTTCATTCCTTCGGGCATCGCAACACCACAAAGCATTCTTTTACCAGCTTTGTATTCTCTCGCTGCGTGGCCAGACATATAACCACGTATCACCATTTCTACTTTAAACGGCTCACACAAATGTCCTATGGCAACATTAGGATCTGGCGTAGCGATCAACCAGTTAGGGACAAGATCTTCTGTCGCAGCCATCATTTGAGTAGCGATTTGATTTAAAATCTGTCCTTTATACGGAATTCCTTTAGGCATTACTACGTCAAAAGCGCTCAAACGATCTGTAGCGATCATTACTAATAAATCGTCATTAATGTTATATACTTCTCTCACTTTCCCTTTATAAACGCTCTTTTGGTTAGGGAAATTAAAATTGGTATCGGTTATTGTAGCAGCCATGATATAAGATTTTACAGTGACAAATTTCTACAATTTGAATGATTTAGTAGTCAAACTCCACATTATTTTTATGAAGTTATCTACTAGTTGTGAGTAGTTTTTAGGTTGTGATTCCGCTTTCGCGAAAGCGGGATATATAAATAGCTCATCGTTTTCAAAAAACCTTTTACCGACCTATTAATAGTTCCAGCTCTTCAATTCTATTTTGAGTAGTATGTATCATGGCAGTCAAATAAAGGATACCCAAGGAATTGCCTTGTGCGTCCATCGAATACAACTCACTCTGTAAGCGTCTATTAGAAACCCAATTTTCTTGATAGACCTTTAGCTTTGATTTTAATGAGTCGTTTGGAATAATATCTAGATAAGAAACAAATCGGCGATTAAGAACAGAATCTACTTTTTGAAATTTCTTATTCAAGCAAATCTTATGTTCCAGCATAGTGCCTGACTGATTCTCACAGTTGACATTACTATATAATTTCATGTAGTCTAATGCAGAAAGTCTTTGAGAATCCTTGTGGTTTTGAGCCATAGAAATAGCTCCCAAGAATAAAATGGTAAATAAACTAAGTTGTTTCATGTAATTTGATATAAAATTAGCTACGTGTTTATAATGGAAGTTTTAAGTATAAAGAGTTATTATCTAGCCTTTAATATCTTTTCTTTTATCAGTATTAAACTGAGAAAAATAATTATACATATTCCAACGGCTAAAAAAGCATATTTTAATAATCCATAAAGAATAATTGTGTCGAATCCATCAAAACGAGAAAAAAGAGGCATCTCTAAAAGTTTCTCAAGTAAATCTGAAGTTTCTAGATAATAAAAGGATAAGAAACACAAAATACTGATCAGATAAAGTCTAATGATTTTAAAAGGTCTATTCCCAAGTATGGATTTTAATTGATTAGAAATCATAAATGAATTAGAAAAAGATCAACAACAATTAAATTGAAGCATTATTTTAAACTGTACTTGTAATAAATAATCTTTTCTGAATTAGTATTATTATACTTCAAACTTTAAAGTAGCTTAATTCAATTTAGAAAATATGTTTTGGTAAAATTCAATCTTGTCATCTAGATCTTTAATGTCTTTGTATTCGCACTGGTAATTATTCTTAAGCCTTCCTAAAATGCTAATTACATCCATAATTTGTTTAGATATAACTTCTTTTGCATCATTTATATTTCGAGAATTATTATTTTTAAGAAAATGTGAAGACATCTTTTCTATTAAGAAGGATTTAATTTTGAAGTCATATAATAATGATTCATAGGAGTTAAGATTAAACTGTTCTGCTTTTTGAAGATTTGTAATCGTTTGATTATAATCATTCATTGTGAGATAAACAGAAGCCACATTTAAATAATAATATTCATTTATATCAAGGCCAAATCGTGGCCATTGATTTTTCTTTTCTAAAACATATTTTAATTGAAAGGTAGAAAACCCTTGATCTGTATCGTTATTTGAAATGTCTTCAAGATTCGAAAGTATTTCACTTAACAAATGTTTATTTAGTCCCTTTTGGCTGGGCATATCAGGAGTTTTTTGCCTTAAGAGTTTATCATAATCCATTTTATATTCCAATTTCCCGTCTTGAATCTCGCCATTACTAAAATATTCCCAAGATCCTTTATGAGGTGTTTTTAAAGACCAACCACCTTTAACATAAAGAAAATAAACATCTTCGTAGCTTTCTTTTGAACCAGTGATAAGAGTCATTTCACCACTTACCCATTTAATATATAATGGATTAAACTTATAACCATAAGAATTACTATCAATAGTGTTATTTAAATAGAGACTTTGATCATCGTTTATTCTAATAGGTATTATTGCCTTGCTATCATTGATAGCGATTAGTACAGAACCTTCATCAACTCGTCCAGCATATATTTCTTTATTTCCCGATTTATATATGCCACTCTTGTCAAATTTGTTTTTTAAACTTTCCCAACCTCCATATTTACTCATCTTCACTTTAAAACCTGAGAATGCCCCAAACTCTAACTTTACAGCAGGATAAATGGGTTTACCTTGATCATAGTATTGAAATACTTTTTCAGTTCTATTATCACTTATTCTTTTAAAAGTATATTCAACACCTTGCTTTACTCCTTTTATGTAATGAACATATTTGGCATTATTCCCATCTATATAAGTTATACCAAGTCCTTGTTTTTGACCGTTTAAGAAGTTTCCGATAAACATCCCTTGGTCAGTTTGCATACGAGATAGACCTTTAAAGCAATCTCCATTGATGCATCTCTCCTGACCGTATGCTTGAAAAACACAAGAAATTACAAATATTATAAATAAGAGTCTCGTTTTATTTTGGAACATTGATACTATTTTTTTTGGTTTTTAAGGTTATTTAAAAAGATCGCTTTTACTATAAATCAAAATCAATTTTTTTACTTTTTGAGCCCTTCGGCTCTACTTTTACATTGATGTATAAATCGCTTTTCACGATTTCAATTCCATCTAAATCAAATACTTTAGTTTTTTTTACTTTCCTATCTTGATTCTTTCTTTTCATTTGATATTTAATTTACGAGTCTGTATGAAATCACTCACTTAATTTAATAACTAAAGTAGTAAATAATAAGCGAATAGAATATTCAGGAGCCTTTTTGCTATAAATTAGCAATTAATTGCATCATTTAAAGTCTAATGATTTTAAAAGGTCTTTTGTTGAGAATTGATTTTAGGTGTTTTGAGGTCATTATTGAATCAAAAAAAGCTATGGAATAAACAGAAAATGCTTTAACCCTAAAATAAAAGTTTTACAATTTTTTTAAAAAAAATAATTATGGCATTGATGAGTTCAATGTTGGGACAGTTTCTTTCCAGTTTACATCATTTTTTTGTAGTTCTAGCATCAAGCCAACCAAATGATTTTTCCCGTAGATAACTAAAATATTCTTTTCTTCTGAATCTGAAATTTCCTTTGCTAGATTTTTATTTCTAAAATCAACTATAAACTCTTCACTAAACCTATCTGCTAATTCTTTATCTATTTTATCACAATTGTACTCTTTAGAATCAACTGTGGTATTTTTATCACAATCACTTAATTCTACGACACCATACTTTTGTTCAAAATTATCAATTAACGAATTGAAAATAACGTCGGCATTTTTGGCCGTTTTCATATTTACTTTCATTTCAAGATAAGACGGTTGGTTGATCAATTTATAATCTCCTTTATACTTTAATCTTCCACCGATTATATTATTGACAGTGTCATAATATTTGAAATTACTTATACCTGTAATTTTTCTAGCTTTCCTTTCATAAATATCATTTGATAAAGAATCGTTTAATAAATCTTTTTTAGTCGCCTCATAAAATACCACATACCCTAACTGCTGAAGAGAATCTGTTTTTTTTGCCACATCGTTATAGAATTCTGGTCGACCTATGTGATGCATACCAATGAAAGCCAAATTCTTTTTTTTATTACTAATGATTTTTATTTCTGCCTTATCATCAAATACTCCAACCTTTTCTAAAGCTGTATTTAAAAATATTGAAGCACATGAGCTTAATGTTAATATAATAATTAATAAAAGTGATTTCTTCATCAAATAGGTTTGAACTGTAAATTTTTAGATGTTTTCGATAAAATTACTGCATTTTTTTTAAATAATTTGAATATAATTAATAGTGGATCATATTATCAATACGCAAATCCTTATGTATAGCAATTCCAAAATCTGTATACCTCAATTACCTAATTTATTTCCAAATTCAGCTTCATATTCTATGCGCAACTAGGCTCAACACAATTTTCTAATTCCTTCATTCAACTAACCAACGGTATACGTCACTTTACAACTTAATTATTCTGAGGCGTCCACATTTTTTGGAATTTAAATCTTTTTGGATATTCTTCTCTAGGACAAAATGCTAAACAAACTTCTTCATTACCTAAAGATGATTCTGTTAAAGCAACAAAATTAGGCTCATCTTTAAGCTTCTCAAATTCTATTTCATTGGTTACACAAACTACTTTTTTAAAAATGCCGTTGATCCACTTTTGCATATCCTCATTTGTTTCATACTTTTTATAACAAGCCAATGAAGCATGAGCAGTAATCACCGGAACTAGTTTATCTGGAATAGTGTCTTTTACAATGATGTACATTTTCATAACGTGAAGATTACTATAAGAGGTCTAATATAAAAGAAGAAACGGTAATTGCTAAGAGTAAGTATATAAATAAAGTTATGATCGCAGCATGATAAGTCAATTTATTGAAATACCTGCATTGTTTTTTACAACAGCATTTTGTTGTACCATCTTTATTTTATTCTCCTGTTAGTTCTTGTTCTATTTCATCAATTAATCCAATCGCTAAATTTCTCATCCCTTCATAACTCTCTAAAACTCTTTGTTTTCTTTCATAATAAGCCGTGAGATAATTTCTTCCTTTTGGACTTGTAATAAGTTTTATTAAATTTTGTCGGTTTTGTTTTTCATCTTGAAATTGAGGAAAATTATTAAACGAATTTACTTCGTATTCATTCTGATTGTACCACCAGTAGTTCCCTTCAATAGTTGTAGATTCAACTTCCCACTTTATAAAGGTATCAAAGTACTTTTTTTCATAGGTATAGTAAGAATATATCTTCTGGGAAAGACTATCATCTTTAGAAAGTTGAGACAGTCCTAAATTGGTTATTTTGTCAAAGGTTGTGGTATTTAAACCATAGCTCACGTATACAGGAATGATTATGTTAGAAAGACTATCTGTTGAAATGTTTTGAAATTGAGTAAGAGATAACAATCTACCTTTATTTTCTAAAAAATCTTTATAAAATTCAATATTCTCACTAAATGCGATTTTATCAGATACTAGATCTTCCTTTATACTTTTAAGATAAGTTATCCTGTTTTCATTTGCGATTCAAATGCTGTTCCAATTATTAATATATAAGGCAATTAAAATCCCAATTACAACAAGTACTATTTCACCAATGGCGTAAAGAAGATATTTGCTGAATTTATTTTCAGTCAACATTTTCCGTCTAATTTTTCTAAAGAATTTTATCATTGGTTAGTGGATTTTGATAAGGAAGGACTAATTAAAAATTAATCTGTGTAAACCTCAATTAGACAACAACTTCATTATTACATGATGTCTATCGCATTATTCCGTATTAAAAATAAACTTTTATTGTAGCAAAATCAAAATTCATTTAAAATGGTTCTTATAGAAATACTCTAGTGATAAAATTAAGTAGATTTTACTTGTATTTTTATGACAGTACTTTGTTATAAAACGTTATTTTATTTCTATTCAATATTTTAGTACTGAATGGTGGTTCGTCAATTTCAATAATAAATTCCTTACTCTCTAGTTTCGCTAGAGTTTCAAACACAATTTCCTCAGTACTTATTTCTTTCAGTACGTGACTCAAACTTTGAGTTGTTTGAATGAAGTGAAACAAACCGAAATTATGAATTGTTCCAAAATTTCCATTTCGATTTATTTTCACATCGACAACTTGTCCAGATTCATTATTCTCAAACCTACAAGCATCTCCGTGAAACTGATAATTCCATTTTCCATTTATAGATCCTTTCCAGAGATTGTTTGTCCTAGTAATCAATTTATTAAATGGATGTGCATCCGCAAGATTTAATTCAAATTCATCTGCAAGTATTTCAATCAGTTTGTTGGCTTGATTTTCAAAGTCGATTAATGATTCGAGTAATAATTTTTCTCTGTTATTTGTCAATTTTGTTGGTGTTCTTCTAATGTTTTACAACGTGTTTGTATTTGGTTTGTTGCGTGTTTAAGCGCTTAAGTTAGCAAATAAGAACCTTATAGAAAGTCCGCGTGAATTTCCAGGTTAGGCAAGATCAAGCAATTACTCATGGCTACTTTTGTGTGTAGCTAATTTTTATTCAAAGATTTCAAAAATTCGTCTGCCGTCATAACAGGTAATAACGATTTTTTGAAGTCCTTTCCATTTCTTGTTATTATGATTTCACATGCCGATTCTGTCGCACTAAAGTATTGCAATGCGTCCTCGAAATCCTTTATCGAAGAATTGAGTCCTTTTTCAATCGTTTGTTCATCTAGCGAACATATTTCACAGATTATCTTAAATTTTCTTAGTTTTTCCCTCGCAATTTTTTCATTCTCAAATATTGATATAAAATAGTTTACTGTTGCAAATGAAATAGGTGAAACAACCATTGTCAATTTTTCTTTTTCCGCTAAGGTTGCAATCTTAGCAATCGGTTCATAAAACGGTTTTCGCTCTCCTAAAAAGTCCAGCATAACATTCGTATCTATAAAAATCCTTTTGCTCATTTATTTTTCTCAATTAAATAATCAGAATATTCTTTTTTATAGTCCAAATCAGCTGGGATTTCAGTTCCTGTTGAGATGCTTTTCACAAAAGGTGAAATCTCAAATTCAGAGGTGTCATTTTCGGAAGTCAAAGATTGCAGATAAGCCTCTACAATTCGAGATAAACTCATTTTTTTGTTGGAAGCATATTCTTTTGCTTTTTCAATAACCCTTTGATTAAGCTTCAAAGTCAGTTTTGTATCCATAATCAATTATTTTATACGTACGAATATATAAAAATAATCCGTATGATTTGATTAGGCGATGACTTCTATTATGACTGTAATTAAATGATTAATTTTAAGTTAACCGATTTCAGGAAAGTACAATAGTGACAAGGAAGAAGTAGGATCAGTAAAATAGGAAATCAATAATTTAGAAATCTATTGTTTATGTGCAGTTTTAATGCGTATAAATACGATAAAGCTTCTAGAGAAATTTAGGAGCAAATTGTTCCTACTTGTCTCCGACGAGTACGCTTTCGCGAAAGCGTTACAAAAAGAAGACATGAGTAAAAATTAGCCCTAATTGCTGACTGTAATAAGCCCTTAAAACAAGCTTTTGCTATAGCCAAATCAAAATTCATTTAAAATGGTTCCAACAGAGGTACTCTAGTGATACAATCAAGTAGATTTTGCTTGGTTTTTACCACAGTACTTTGTTGTAAGTAGTGCTTTTCACATTCTGCTTGGTTTTCCGTTGTTTATTATTTAGTTCAAATGTGGGCGTTGGCAAAGACATACTCTTTTGCGATTTTTGGCGTAGAGTTCGTTGTAGCGAATTGCAAATGTGTATGGCTTTATGCGTTGGCTTTATTTTCAGATGTTACTTATAGTCTTTGATTTATAGTCAACATTTCCTCATTTTTGTACTTGTGGAGATTAAATCTAAAATAGGAAGCCGTATCAAGGAATTACGAGATGTCAAGCAGATGTCTCAAAAAGATTTGGCATATGCGTCTAATTTGGATAGAAGTTATATTGCAAGTGTAGAAAATGGAAAGAGAAATATATCGATTGTAAACATTGAGAAAATTTCGTCAGCGCTTGGAGTAGATTTAAAGGAATTTTTTAAAACAAAGCATTTTGAGAACATTACAACAGATTAAATCTGATATAGACACAAGAATTACAAATTGTCTTGCTAATCCAATTAGTCTTACAGAAGCTCTAGAGGTAATTAAATCAGCTATAGAAGATGTTATTAGACATTCAGGTGCTAATGGAAAAAAATCGCTTATCACTTCTCAACAAATAATTAATTTGTTACACGAAGTTGTAAAGTCTTCTTTAATTGCGGAAAATGTTAATCCTACTTTAATTCAACCACCAAGCGGACGATCTCGTGGTGAAAAGACATTAGCTGGATTTTTAAAGTTTAAGAAACAAGATATTTGTGTATTTCCAAACAATAAAACTCCGAGAGTTGAAAGAATAGATTTCAATGGTTTGTACAATACAGGAACAACAGAACCGTATGGCGAATTGTTTTCAGAACACGTTTTATCAATAAATGTTAGAAGTCAATTAAGTAGTTTATCTAAAAATATAGATACAATGTTTGAGAGAACTTTTGCAGAACCATTAAATTTACATAGACGTGTACCAAAAATGGTTTTAGGTGAGGTTTACTTGATTTCAGTTAGAGAATTAGATTCAGTACAATTAGCTTTGAATAATGTGATTTATAAACCTTTTACTAATTCAACTTCCAATTATTTAGAAAAATACATAAAAGGATTTTCTGCCCTGAATATGAGAGCAAGTCAAAGAGACGATGATTTTAAATATGAACGAGTAGCCTTGATTATTGCAGATTTTTCGCAAAACCCTGTAAAAGTTTATAATACTACTCAAGATTTAATTAATGATAATATCTTGCCAGCTAACTCAATAGCATCGATGGCTAACTTAAATTATGATGGATTAACAAGAACGTTACTTGATATACACGACAAACGTTTTGGGCCAGGTATATTAACTTGATATTTCTTAATTAAAAATTCATCAATTTCCATTTTGTTATCAAGGCTATTTAATATTTGAATTTCTTCTTTTGTGAAGTTTGGAATAGTGAATTTTTCAATAAAGTTTTTTTGATAACAAGGAAAACCTCCTTGAATAGAAACACTTGTGTTGCTTACGTAATAATCCATTACAATAGAGTTCAAAATTTTCTGAACGACTAAAATATTTACCTCTTTGGACATTTCATGTGTTGAATCCTCAAATAATGTTGTATTATTAGAATGGTCTCTGTCAAAATAAATCCCGTAGCCATTTGTGTAATAAGCATCTTCTTCTGGAACAAATAGAAATCTTGGATGTTTACTAAAAGTTGGGTTTAAGATTTTTCTTCCGAAACGCGTAATTCCTTGTGTTCTGCCCCAAACATAAAATGGAGAAAACACTTTTTTGCCTTTTCCACGACCTTCTAATTTTTCTTTCTCCGAAAGTAAAAACTCATAGCATTTGGGGTATTTTATAATAAACTCTTCTTCTAAAATTGGAACAGCATTTTTGGAATTAGTATGATATGGTGTAATAATTCTTAAAGTGTTGTTTTCAATATCTTTTTGACTTTTAAATTGAGATATTTTATAAACAGGTCTTGTTATTTCTTTCTCAATTAAGAATGTTCCGTTTTCTGTGGTTTTTGTTAAATATCCGTTTTTTTCATTTACAGAATCTATAAAAAAGACTTCATCTTTTAAGGTTGCAATTCCAACAGCTATATTAAATAATTGTTTTATTGGAGTTCCCACGCTCTCAATTATTTTAATGTTTACTTGTTCTTTTGTTTTTAATAATCGCCATTTACTGACATCTAAATTTTTCAAAAAATTTGGCGAACCATTTGCTGAAATTAGAAAGTCAGAACAAGTTTGTTCGTCTTTAATTTTATCAAACAAAATAGATTCATTAATTTTTTTATTAGCAAAGGTAATTGCTGTATATGTTTGAGCGTCAAAAACTTTTTTGTGCCTAAAATCTACAATTCTTGTAACACATTTATTTTGCAGAAAATATTGGCGAAGTGATAAACCTGCTAAAGAAGTAAAATAATTATTTGGAGTAATGTATCCTAACCTTCCGTTTTCTGTTAGTAGTTTGTAACCTAATTCAAAGAAAGCGAAATACAAATTAAAAGTTCCGTTTTCTATACTTTTCCAATTGTTTATTAAATATAGTCTATTCTCGTCACTTAAATCTTGAAATTTAACATAAGGTGGATTTCCAACGATTATTTCAAATTCATTTTCCCAATTAGCTTTTAAACTATCTTGATTATAAATATTGAAGTCAGATTCTTCAATAATTTCATTGTTTAGAAGTCCATAAAGTGATAAGATTATTTTTGAGCGTTTTACATTATAATTTAAAATATCAGAACCATAAATATTTTCTTTTATGGTTTCCTTCACGGTTTTATTGAAAGTCTTTTGATAATATTCTACCAAGCCAATTAAAAATGCTCCACAACCGCAACTTGGATCTAAACATTTATCGTTGATTTTTGGAGAAGTTTCTTTGATAATGAAGTCAACAACATAAGTAGGAGTAAAGAATGCTCCGTTCACTTTTCTGTCGTTTTTTGGAATTAATAGCTCAAGATAGTTTTCTAAAAGTTTTAAGTCTTTAATGTGAAGAGTTGAAGCAATTAAATAAACTTCTGGTTCGGTTTTAAAATCAGTTAACAGTTCTGAAATTATTGGACTTTTGCTTGGTTCTAAATTATTATTTTGAAGAAAAGAATAAATGAGATGTTTCTCAATGAGTTCTATCTCTTGAGAATCAAGCAGTTCATTTATTATGCTTTTATTCATTTTTATCCCTGTTGACTATGAGTAACAAAATTAGACTTTTTATTTGAACTATGCAAATTTTGAGCGTTGGGAAGAAACAGCTCTTTTATTTTTTTAAGCGTTGCAATTTAGCGTTGGCTTTTTTAGTTCAAATGTCGATGATTTGCACGATTTTCCGCATTATGCACTACTCAATATATCAACCCAAATGTACTCTTTATCCAGTAGCAACTCCAGATAAAGGCTTGTTTTTGTAGGAGCTGTCTGTAAAATGGTTGAGGCGTTTGTTGTGGTACTCGCTTTCGCGAAAGCGGTAGTAGAAACTAGTAAAGAACACGCTAGAAAAATTTACTGACTGTCTTCTACCAGAGATTTTCTATAGCTTTCGGTGGCTTTATACAGGCTTTTTGATAGCGACTGCAACCATTTCATATGGTTAGCAATTAAGAACGCTTCTTGAAGATGGTGCAATGTTGCTTCGTCCAGCTCGGTATTGCCTTTTTGAAGGTTTTTATCTCTGGAGTCGGATAGTTCTTGATACTTGTGTAATAACTTTTCTGGTGAGTGATCTTCTTCTTCTATGGATGGTTTTTCTTTGGCATTATTGTTATCAATGCTATCGTAAGAGGCTTCTAAGGATTTTGAAATACTGGCAATAAGTGTATTGAACTCTTTTGATGCTGGCGTGGTTTTATGATTTTTAATGAAATTACCTATGGATGCCACTGCCGAAATCATGGTCTGATTGAGCGTTACAATCTTGTAAATCAACTGGAATTGCTTTTGCTTTGATTTAGGATCTTGAGTCAGCCGCTGGAAAGCTGCATTTAAATTTGCGATGGCAAGAAATGCTTCTTTTCTGGCTACGTTGTAAGATAATTTCTCTCCTTGAGCATCTGCATAGAATTTTTGCGTAGCGAGTAAATAGGTTTTATTAGTCTCTAGCGCTTTAAGCAATACGTCTTTTAAATTATCTGCTTCCCAAGTAGGTAAAATCAAATAGTTAGCTACTACCGCAATTGCAGAGCCTATGATGGTATCAATAACACGGTACTGAATGACCTCAAAAGCGTCTGGATTTATAAAGGAATATACAAATATGATACTTATGGTTATAAATGCCGCTGCCGACTTATAATTGCGCTGAAGTAATGAAAATGCAAGTACTAAGGAGACGACTGCAAGGACGCCATAGATGATTTCGTTTTGGGTAACTAGCACTATTCCTATAGCGATCGCAGCACCTATGAGTGTGCCTATAACTCGATCCTTAGACCTATCTTTAGTAAGACCATAACTAGGTCTCATGATTACAACAATGGTCAATAGGATCCAGTAAGTGTTTTGAATATCAAAGAAATAACCGATGCAATAAGCAAACACAATAGCGATAGCAAATCTCAAAGAGTGACGAAATACTTTTGACTTAAAACTAAAGTTTTGAGTCAGCACATTAAGCCGGTACTCTTGTAGGGTCAAGAATTTGCTGGAATCTTGTCTTTTTAAAGAAAGCTTAGAGGCTTCCTTTACATTTTCCATCGCTTGTCTTATCGCTTTAATTTCCTGAATAAGTTGTTCTTGATAATCATAGAGATTCTTCAATAACAACGCGCCTTCTCTGGCTTCTGGAAGTTTAATAGTATTGATATACTCGGTAATAGAACTTTCTGCTTTTGATAGAGCTTCTGTTAATTTATCGTCGTTAGGGATTTTATCTTTTTGAATCAATAATTCAGAAAGCAAAATCAATCGTTTACCCATTATTTTATTGAGCTTTTTTGCCGCTTTGAGGTATTTCTTTTTTTCTCCGAATACTTTATCTAGGGTTTTGTAATCCAGTCGCGTCGCTTCTATCAATTCAAATATTTGAACGGTAGATAAAAAGATAAGCAATTGTTTTTCTTCATATCTAGAGCGGCCCGATCGCTTGCGCTCTGAATAGATGATCTCGCGTAAAGTCTCGTGCTTATCATTAATTTGATTCTGCAGATTAAGAATTTGTTCAAAACGCTCGTCTCGAGTGGACTTTTTAGTCAGTAATTTGGCTCTTAATTTTAAGTAATTCCCAACTAATGATAAAGCATCAGATAGCAGTTGGTTTTGATCTTTTTTAGGCGCTAATTTTCTAAAAACAAAGGAAACTAATAGATACCAAAGTCCGCCAAGTCCCATTAAACCTACTTGAATAATGATTTCTAAAGGTGTTTCTTTATTTACTGCAAAAGCAATAACCATGGCGAGTAATCCAGATAGCGATACTAATGAAGCTCTAAAACCATAAACAGAAATAATCGAGACTAGAAAAGAAATAAGTCCCAAAACAACCAATAAAAGCGGCAGGATAGGTTTAGAAAACTGAATGATCAAAGTAATAAGCATGGTCAGCCCTATGCTGATTAATATTGCGTTTACCTTGCGTTTAGCACTACCAGGGACGTCTCCAGGCGCATTAAGAAACGATCCTACTGCAAAAGCTGGAGCATACTGCACATAGCCTAACAAGTACAGCACACCAAATGGAATCACGATACTGATTCCTAAACGAACTCCTCGATCGAAGTCTGAACTTTTTAAGAATAATTCTAGTGTTGTGAGTAGTTGTTTCAAGAGCGTTTTTAAATGGATTTAAATGAGTAACATATGGAGAAACGTTCACAAACACTGTTACTTCAAGTTTCTGTTCATGACAAAGGTAACTTGATAAATGAACAATCATTAATCTTTTAACACATCTCTCGTACTCTTAGACCATTGCTTCTTCAATTACTAACAACTATTCTAATACTTTAAGAAAACTTTTATGATATGGAATAGAATTTAAAGTGAAATGTGGCTTTTACTCCATTTGCTCGATAATTACTGTGTATAGAGCTAGTCTAAGAGAAATTTGCCATTAGCCATCACTTCATATGACTTGTAAGATTTGATAATGAGCAATATTATTTTTTTTCTTCACGTAAAATTTTCTCCATTTTACGACCTTTTGCTAGTTCATCATACAACTTATCGAGATACCTGCATTTTCTATACAGTTCAAATTCGTCTGGAATTTCTTCTATACGATAACCGCAAATGACACCTTTTATGAGGTGAGCATTAGGATGTATTGTTGCTTGATCAAAGAAGCTTTGAAAAGTTGCTTTTTGATCGATCAGTTCTTGTATTTTTTCTGCATCAAAACCAGTTAACCATTCTATCACTTGATGAAATTCTTCTTTTGTCCTGCCGTTTTTCTCTAATCTATTGATGTAATGAGGATACACAGATGCAAAAGTCATTTGAGCAATCTTATCGTTTTTTTCGGCTGTAACTTTCATATGGAGGTGTTTTGTCTTTGCATTTGTTCAGATAAATTTAAAGACTTTTTTTTAGATGCTTATTCAACTTGCCATAGATTTATACAGTTCTCGCTTTCGCGAAAGCGGAATTAACATCTAAATAAGGGAAATACCATTAAACAAATGGTAACTAGTAACTTTTTATAGTAAACCCAAAAGTCAAAAACTGATCTTCTTCCTTTTGATTTTCTATGACTATGCTTTCAAACGTATGCAGGTAATTCACTTTAAAGTTCAAGAATTTCCAAATAGGAAACTCCAAACTCAAATCTGCTTGCCAGCGGTAATTATTGCTTTGCTCTAATGATGGTTGATAGTACCAAACATGATTGAAGATGACTTTCTTTTTAAACAGCGTGTGCTTGCCATTTATCCAGAACGTACCTCTCCACGTATCTATAGCATCGCAGCCATTATATTGGGAAATGTTAAATGATGCTCTGTCAAAAGTGGTTTGCTCATACTCGCTAGAAAGTGACATTTTTAACCAATTGTCTTCTTTATTAAATACTTGATAAGTCACTCCAGCTCCCATTATATAACGCACATCGATTTCTCTTCTAAAATTAGAACTGAAAAATGTGAGGATCTGTGGATAGAATCGACGCTCTGGATTGAAATACAAAAAATTGAGACTTAGAATATCTTCATCTGCTTTTTCTTTTCCAAATTCTTGATAGACATAAGAGTTGGTTGTTTTAAACACCCATTTTTTAAAAGGTGTAAAACTAAAATCAGATTTTGCTCTAAAAATTACCGTTTCAACATTTCCAGCTTGATAAAGACCGGTTAAGGAAAGGTTTGCTTTAAGACGAAGCGTGTCGCTTTCATTTATCTGTGCAGCAACCAGTAAAGGCAATAATAAAAGGAAACAAAAAGTTGATTTCATCTGTGAAAAAAAGGCAAAATATGGTATAATCAATAGGATTCCAAAATGACACCAACAAAAATAATTCTAAGAATGGTAAGATGAGACCGTCATTCAAAAGTAAAGAACAGATTTAACTAGTACTTTTGCCGCATGAGGAAAACAGTAGCAATTATAGGTGGCGGACCATCGGCTTTTATGCTGGCGGCGTTCTTAGATCCAGAAAAGTTTGCTGTTACCATTTATGAAAAAAATAAAACTGCTGGTCGCAAATTTCTTGTCGCTGGAAAAGGTGGTTTTAATCTCACCCATTCTGAACCTGTGGAACAACTGATTAAAAAATACACACCTAGTGATTTTCTTGCTGTTCCTCTACTCCATTTTACCAATACTGATTTTAGGAATTGGCTTGATCAAATTGGAATTTCTACCTACGTGGGAAGTAGTAAACGAGTTTATCCTGTAAAAGGAATCAAGCCCATTGAAGTACTCAATGCGGTTCTCAAACATCTAGAAGAAAAAGGTGTGAAATTTAAATACGACCATACTTTTCAAAATTGGGATGAAAATAGAAATCCTATTATTAATGAACAATCAATAGTTGCAGATGTTGTGGTTTTTTGCCTTGGTGGCGCCAGCTGGAAAGTGACTGGTTCTACTGGTGACTGGCTAGAAACCTTTGCAAATAATGGAGTAGCAACAACTGCCTTTAAAGCTTCTAATTGTGCCTATCACACTATCTGGAAGACTGATTTCATTAATAAGCATGAAGGAAGTCCGCTAAAAAATATTGCTATTTCTTGCGACGATCAAGTTCAGAAAGGCGAGGCTGTAATAACCAAATCAGGATTAGAAGGTAATGCAATTTATGGGTTGAGTCCACAAATAAGAAAACAGCTTGAGGCGTCTTCAAAAGCGGTTGTTTACATCGATTTTAAACCTATGCTTACTTTAGAAAAGGTCATAGAGAAATTAAAGCAATCTATTTACAGCAATACCACACGTATTTTAAAAAAGGAACTCAAATTAAGCGCTGCACAACTGGACTTGCTCTATTTTCATCTCACTAAAGAAGAGTATTTAACTACCACAACCTTAGCACAATTCATTAAAAAATTTCCTTTAGAAATAACTGATTCTAGCACTATAGATGAAGCGATCTCTACCATAGGTGGTGTTTCAAGAAATGCAGTTACTCAAACATTTGAACTTAAAAATAAACCCAATCACTATTGCATAGGAGAAATGCTGGATTGGGATGCTCCTACTGGCGGCTATTTACTACAAGCCTGCATGAGTATGGGAGCATATTTAAGTGGTGTTTTGAATGAGGAAATTTCCAATAATTAATACTTTCTGATTCAAATGCGGTGAATAACACCTCTAATCGCCGCAAATTATGCGGTGAATGTTTATTAATGCGGTGAATAAACCGTATATTCACCGCATAATTTGCGGTGAATGACACTTAAACCTTATATCTATCAAAAAAACGACTGGCCTAATTTTAGTTGGGACAACGATGCTTTGCTACCATTAGTAAGTAAGGTAAGAAATCAACAAGGAAAATTAGTCGGCAAAATGGAAGCTCTAGGGTTTTCTTTTAAAACTGAAGCACTTTTAGAAACACTTACTTTGGACGTTCTGAAATCTACAGAAATAGAAGGCGAAATCCTCGATGTAGAACAGGTGCGCTCTTCACTAGCTCGTAGATTAGGACTGGAAATAGAAAACGCTGTTTATTCAGAGCGCAATGTAGATGGTGTTGTTGATATGTTAGTAGATGCTACACAAAATTATCAGTTGCCTTTGACTCGACAACGATTATTTGACTGGCATGCAGCTTTATTCCCAACAGGAAGAAGTGGTATGTTTGAGATAGTAGTTGGCGATTGGAGAAAAGATTCCACTGGTCCTATGCAAGTAATATCTGGTGCTTTAGGTAAGGAAAAAGTACATTTTGAAGCGCCAGCGTCAACTACTATAGATTTAGAAATAACTGACTTTTTAAATTGGTATAATTCTAATGATACTATAGAACCACTTATAAAGGCTGCTCTTGCACATCTCTGGTTTATAACGATACACCCTTTTGAAGATGGTAATGGAAGAATCTCTAGAGCCATTTCAGACATGTTGCTTGCCCGAGCTGATGGAATACCACAAAGGTATTACAGCATGTCTTCTCAAATAAGAAAGGATCGCAAATCTTATTACAATACCTTAGAAAAGGTACAACAAGGCTATCTAGATGTTACCAGATGGATCACTTGGTTTCTTGAATGCTTGTTTAATTCTGTGAAATCATCAGAAATTACTCTTAATAAAGTGATTTGCAAGCATCATTTTTGGAATACCTATGCAAAACAGGTCAATAATGATCGTCAAAAAAAGATGCTCAATAAGCTTTTAGATGGATTTGAAGGTAAATTAACCACCTCTAAGTGGGCAAAAATTAATAAATGTTCCACAGATACCGCTTTGAGAGATATACAAGATTTAATAAAGAAAAATATATTGCAAAAAGAAAAAGCTGGTGGCCGCAGTACCAACTATGAATTGAAGAAAATACAACAAGAGTAAACACTGTTTTCCACAATCTACCTTAGTGCGTTATCTTCGCTACTTCTTAAATAGAAGAATTACTCTTTTTGAAAAAACAACTCCTCATATTGACCGCATTATTGCTGCTCTTTTTTATTGCAGATGTTTGTCTGGGAACTGTTTTTATAAAACCTTCTCAAGTTTGGGACGCATTGTTGGGAATTGATAATAGGCAAACGAGTAAAACCATGCGTTACATTATTACCGATTTACGATTGCCTAGAGCAATTATGGCAGTGCTAACTGGTGCAGGACTAGCTATCGCAGGTTTGCTCATGCAAACGCTCTTTAGGAATCCGCTGGCGGGACCATTTGTTCTAGGAATTTCTAGTGGCGCAGGATTAGGCGTTGCGCTTGTAATTATGGGCGCAACGGCTTTAGGAATAAGCGCCATCTCTGGCATAGGAATCATCGCCGCAAGTGTTATAGGTAGTATTGCCGTGCTTTTATTAATCATCCTTATGTCCTTGCGCATTAAAGATACGATGGGCTTGCTTATCGTAGGCTTAATGGTAGGAAGTTTAAGTAGTGCTGTAGTAGGTATTCTTAGTTACTTTTCCAGCAGCGACGAGCTGAAACGTTATGTATTTTGGTCGTTAGGAAGTTTAGGAAATATTGATTGGAGTGATTTATGGATCATCAGCTTGCTATTTTTGGTGTCAATTGTATTGCTTTTATGGATCATCAAGCCATTGAACGCACTTCTTTTGGGCGAGAGTTATGCACTCAGTCTAGGAATAAACATTAAAAACACACGCTGGATCATTATTATCATCACCAGTATTCTTGCTGGTAGCATCACCGCATTTGCTGGACCTATCGCATTTATAGGACTTGCGGTACCTCATTTATCAAGACTCATTTTACCTACAGTCAATCATAAAATTCTGATTCCTACCGCCATTTTATTAGGTGCCACGCTTCTACTTTTTTGCGACATCGTCTCTCAATTACCATTTTCAAATTATTCATTACCCATCAACGCGGTCACGTCATTACTGGGCGCACCGCTTATTATTTGGTTGATCATGCGCAAACGTAACCTACATTTTTAATGATTCAAATAGAAAACATACAGGTAGGTTATGGCCATTGCGTAGTAGCAGAGTTTGCTGGTGATATCGCTTTCGCGAAAGCGAGACTCATAGCACTCATAGGAACTAATGGATCTGGTAAATCGACATTTTTAAGGGCCGTTGCTAGCGGTGAACACATCATCAACGGAAAAGTCTCAATCAATAATCAAAAATGGCAAAATATTGCTCCAAGAGATCGCTCCAAACTCATTTCTATTGTGCTTACTGAAAGAGCTTTCAGTCAATTTCTAACCGTGCGAGAATTACTTGAATTGAGCCGTGCACCTTATACTAACTACATCGGTAAGCTGGCTGCGATGGATCATGAAATCATTGATGAGGTGTTAGAAAAATTTGATTTGCATAAACTACACGACCGTAAAGCAGGAACTCTAAGCGATGGACAGTTACAGCGTGTTTTAATTGCTAGAGCGATAGTTCAAGATACCGACTACATACTCATGGACGAGCCTACGAGCCATCTCGATATCAACCACAAAGCCGATTTATTGTTGCAACTTAAAGAGTACTGCCACGAGCATGATAAAACCATACTTTTTGCAACGCATGAAATACAGCTCGCCTTATCGCTTTGCGACGAAGTAGTGAGCATTCATAAAGGAAGTATTGCACATCACACCACTGCAAAATTTCATGATTCTAAGCTCTTGCAGCAGATATTTCCCTCTAAAAATCTAAGTTTTAAAAACGGCACTATAGGTTTTGATTTTTGATCAAACTCGTTAAAAACTGGTTATAGTTGTACTGTAAGACTTTGAGACTTTATGTATACTTATTATTCAAAAAAATGACTTGGTAAAACCACCATAATAATGAGATAGAAAAAAAATACAAACTGGAGTCATCAACAATGTTGTTACATACTGATCACGCAAAGCATATTATTTTTGATTCAATTGATTTTATTCCTTGCAATTTCAGCCGCAGTGTTTAAAAATTTCAATTAATCTATTATTTTTAAAAGACAGGTATAGGCTGCCGTAATTTATGCCTCTTCTACAAGGACCTAATTCATAGATCATATCACAATCTGATTGAATGCAATCTGAAGATGGTTCTCCTAAGAGCTCAACAATTCTTGCTCTTTCCATTCCAATAGATAAATGTTCTTCAATTAAATCATCGCACATATCCCATCTTAAAGTCAATTTACCAGTTCTTTCATTCCAAGCTTTCCATTTACTAGAATTAAAATTTATGTCAGTACATGAGGCTAATAATAAAATAAATGCAGAAGTAAATAAAATTATTAATTTATTGCAATTAATTATACACGCTTTTGTGCTTTCGTTACTTTTTGATTTCTGCATCTAAGACGTTTAAGATACTATTAATTCTCTTCATTAATGTTTCAGATTCTTGATTGTTGAACATGTTTAGAGTCAATGACCATGCGACCATACCTTCTAGTTTCACGTCTTTCAAAAGTTCATCCGTAGTTCTTGTAACGAGTTTTGATTTTCCTGGTATGAGGTTTTTAACTTGTCTAGGGTCCAACAAATTTTTTGGGATGTTCTTGTAATAGTAATATGCTAATTCACGCTGAATATCTATTTCATTGGAATAAGGATAGAATTCTTGTTCACAAAATCTGAGAAATATTCGCTCCACTTCTTGAAGTTGAATCACATCTGTGCTCCAATTAACGAGCATTTGCTTTAATTCTTCATTTTTCAAAATTTCAATATTTCCAGAACTTACCAGGTCATTTTGAATAGGATCAAAGGTAGGTGGCTGAATTGTACTTAAATAGACAAATACACTATCGCGTGAAGCATTTTCTGGGTTATCAAAATTTTCCAGTAATTGCCTACAACTTTCAATTAACGTATTCCTGAGTTCGATTTTATCAAGAAGTTGTTTTCTATTAGATATGAATTCCTTTTCAAGCCTTTTTAAAATAGCTTGTTCTTTAATATTTGCTTTGCGTTGTTCATTTAAATTATTAATCGATAATGCAATTAAAATACCGATCACCACAAGAACAATTTCGCCAATGGCATATTTGAAGTATTTTCCAGTCTTCCCTTCTGAAAGTAAATTTTGTCGAATTTTCCTAAAAAATTTTATCATAGGTTTTCGTGTCTAAATTACTCGTTTTCTTTTTATATAAGTCATAAAATTTATTCTGGCTTATGTACTTCAAGTTCTATTTCAACCATCAATTCAGGAAGCGCCAGTCCCTTTACTTCAAGCCAAGATCCAGTCGGAAATCCGTTCTTATAAACTTCTGCTCTATATGCTGATTTTTCTAACATTTGCGCCATATCAGTTGTAAAAATGTCTTCTTTTACAACATCATCAAAAGTACAGTCAAAGTGTTTTAATACTTTTTCCAAATCAGCATAACAGTTTATCATCTGTTGTTCAATATCACCGATAGCTGTCGGATTTCCTTCATCGTCCATGCTTACGGCTCCTGAAATTTTAATGCTATTACCGATTTTCACAGCGTGTGAATATCCGTATGCTTTTTCTACTTCTGGTCGTAACAAAAAATATTCAGGCTCTTCGGATTTAACAACCAATTCTTTTTCAATTGCTTTCGATTCTTCCTTTTGTTTTTGTTCACAACTTTGTAACCCAAGAGCTATTATGCAAAGTGTTGTCAGTAAAGTCAGTCGGTTGATTATTTTATTCATAATTCTATTGGTTTAGTGTATTCCTTGATTTATTCTCAGCTATCTCATTTTATTGTTAAATGACCTATAACATCTGACGTTCTATTATAAGAATTGTAGCATCTTTACAAGAACGTACTTGTTAATTAAACATAGACCTTTTTAAAATTTACTTACTTTCAATTTGGCAATTAAAACGCTACTATTTTTATACATTATGTTATTTCTTTATTTTTTTTAGTTTCTCAAAGAGTTTCAGCACATCAATTGCAGTTTTCAATTAATAAATTATTCAATTCCTCGGCATTATCTTTAATACCGTTAAGCAGCTCTTTTTCCCGATCACTTCTAATTATATTTAAAATCATAGCATCCTTAACCTTTACAAATAATTCGTCATCCGAATTTTGTTGCCATTGTGTGCTCGATAACAATCCTTG
The DNA here is from genome assembly GCF_000332115.1 of Nonlabens dokdonensis DSW-6. Lineage (NCBI taxonomy): Bacteria > Pseudomonadati > Bacteroidota > Flavobacteriia > Flavobacteriales > Flavobacteriaceae > Nonlabens > Nonlabens dokdonensis. The sequence goes on along the minus strand of NC_020156.1, from coordinate 3,170,437 downwards.
TAATTCTTCATCAAATAAGTTTTGATATTGTGGTATTTCTTGGAATCCAAAATCGGCAAATTTTTCAATATCAATAATTTTTTGGATATGTGCATTGTCATTTATCTCAATGATTTGTAATGCATTGTCTTGTTCAGTGTAATGGCTTAAAATTCTGTTTTTCAACGTTTGATTTCTAAGCGTTTCAAGTTTTCCAGATGAAGTGATATCGACAATAGCTGGTTTGGTTGGGATGAATTTATAATATCTAAATGTCGGTATGAAGTCTTTGAAAATAACTTGTTTATCCTTTTGGATTTTTAAAAGATTTTTCAAAAACCGTTCTGTTCTTTCTAGTCGCTTATCTATAGTTACTAATGAACTATCAATATTTCTAATATCTACTTGTAAATCTTCGGCAATTTTACAGTAGTAGGTTTGCTCAAGTTTTACTGATTTTTTGTTTTCGTTCCAATTATTGATCTGCAGCGCAATTAAAATTCCTATGACCACGAGGATGATTTCGCCAATGGCGTAGGTGAGGTATTTTGGTATACGCTTTCGCGAAAGCGCATCCAAACGTATTTTTCTAAAGAACTTAATCATTACTAATCTCTTTTTCTAAGTTTAATTTTAACGCCTTAAGTGTTTCTAACATTTTGTTTAAAGCATAGAGATTGCCATTAGTTGTTTCCAGTTTAAGGCTGGTTACATTCCACAATTCTATAGAATCAAATAGTGCTTTATAGTCCGTTTTTGGTCCGCCAGAAACGAGACCTTGTCTATAGGCAGGCAATGCATTTTGTGCGTAATTAATATGCTTGGCAAAATAGGGTTCTATTAACGTATTGTACTGGTCATCTAAATAGTTGTCATAGCTTTTAACTTGTGTCAAAATAGATTCTAAATCCTTTAATAACTGTTTTAGTTTTTGATTTTTCACTTGGCTTAGTAATCCTTGTTGCTTAAACTCGTTAAAGGTGTCAAAAGAATACTCATTTGTCCAGACGGTGGCAGTAGCACCTATTATTTCTCTAAGTTCAGGAATGGCACTTTCGTTTTTTGAGGCTAGTATTTTAAGCGTTTTTGTTTGCTTTTGTACCAAGCCCTCATTTCGTTTAATGTGCTCTTCGGTAATCGTAATTTGTTGCGTGACTTCTTCTAAAAGTTTTTCAAGGTAAAAATTAATAGTATTATTTTGTTGACGATTATTATTCCAATTACTAATGGCTAGAGCAATTAGAATTCCAATAACCACAAGGAATATCTCACCTATGGCGTAGGTGAAGTATTTGGGAAACCGCTTTCGCGAAAGCGCATCCAGACGTATTTTTCTGAAGAATTTAATCATCGATATTTTTATTTATTAGATCTAAAATTTTCAATAAAAAACGCTCAACCTCTTTTTCATTAATCGTTACAAAAGATTGATTTATATAGTGGCTGTACCAAGCATTATCAACTTCTGTATCTTCAATAAATTTTTGATAATTACTAATATCTACAGTTATGGGTTTTATTGTATATGTTTTTTTATAATCGGATCTATCTTGTGTTTTATCACCATTCCTTACAGGTATGTGCCTCGTTAAAATGTCGTAATTATTAGAAATAAAGTTTCTTCGTACCATTGCATCCTCTACATAATCGCTCAATTCGCCAGTCCATTGATTTAATAAAAGTCTTAGATCTTCGTTTTTTATCAGCTCCAGTTTTCCTGAAGAAATAACATCATTAACAACACCTAAACGCGCGTCGAAAGTGGCGTAGTCTAGAGCCGTACCCATCAAGCTGTCTATTTTAAGAGGATTTACCGATTTGGTTTTATCGATATTTAAAAGGGTGTAACAAGCATCTAAACACTCTACGTTGAATTCATGGTCTCTTTTAATCTCTTTTAAATTCTGTAGAACTTCAGCTTTTAAATTTTTTAAAACATCTTGTTCCTTTTTTAAATTTTGTAGATCATTGTTCCAGTTGTTAATCTGTAATGCGATTAAAATTCCAATTACAACTAGAACTATTTCTCCAATAGCATACTTGAAATACTTTCCTGTTTTACCTTCTGAAAGTAGGTTTTTTCTAATTTTTCTAAAGAACTTTATCATTGGTTAGTGCTTTCTAATAATGAATCAAAACAGTTTTATCCATCTGATATCGTGCAAAATAAGACATTATTTCCAGATTAAGTACAGGCCATACTTTGATAAATTCAGTACAAGTATTTTAAATCTTAACTACGCGTCTTTTTCTGAATATTGTTTCTGGAACAAATACAACTACGAAATAGAAAATAAAACAACAGTAAATTTAAAATCGTGAAAACTTCATAAAATGTTTCAACCTCGGTGTTATTAAAATCAGGACTCATTTACGATGATTCTTACAGAAGTACTCTATTGATAAAATAAAGCAGATTTTATTTGTTTTTACCACAGTACTTTGTTACAGCACGTATTTCTCGACAGATTATAATTTTTGACTTGAAAATTTTTGCTCAATTTATAAAAATCAATCTATTATCAGTTTTAGTTTTCTAGTTGCAAATTCAATTCCATCAATGGGTTTGATTTTTCGGCGTCTTACCTCAAAAGAGCAATACTTATCAATTTCATTCCATTTGTTTCTAATTCCAGTATCGGTTTCTGATTTGATATAGATTTTTAATGTGTCATCTTCAATTTTCCATTTTCCTTTTAATTCGGTAAAGTCAATTTGATGAAACATATATTTTTTCGTCCAATGGAAAGTTTGGTTTTTATATAATACTAAACTATCCATATCCAAATAATTCCATTTTATTCCGCTACCCAATCGAGATTTAGTCTTTTCAATTTTATAGATATACGTTTTGTGAATTTCCTGCGATAAGGCAGTATTCAATAAAAATAGTGATATGATTATGAATAATGTTTTTTTCAAATGTGTGGTAACGGCTTGTGTATGAAATGTAGCGTGTAAAAAGACATTAATTTTTCAGTTTAAGCACAAGCCAGATTTTTAAATTTTACTATTTATCTTTTTTTAGTAGAAATCGTCAAATTTAAAAATATTGAAACTTCATGTAATGTCCCAACATCGGTGTTATTAAATTCTGGACTCATTTACGATGATTCTTACAGAAGTACTCTAGTGATAAAATAAAGTAGATTTTACTTGTTTTTACCATAGTACTTTGTTGTGCTTAGTTTTTTTTATTAATAATTGAAACTCCGTTTATTCCAATCAATCCATATTTTTCGTAAGCTGTTAATCCACGTATTATTGTTCTTTCGTAATTGTCAGGGTTTTTCAGAACTTCCGCTAATGCTTTATCAAAACTCTTATTTTTTCTTGGTTCTCTTCTTATTAGACCATAACCATCTGTTACAAGCCTTTCATAAATATATTTTTTGTTGTCGATAAAAGCTATAGATTGTCGCTTTATCTTTTTTCTGTTTAATTTTCTTGAAGTTACATAAACAGTTCGGTTTTTTGGGTCGATTAATTCCGAACCATTTGCGTAAAGGACTAATTCCATTTCGCTAAATGATTCAAATCCAAATTTCTTCGCTTTTGATACTTCCAAAGAGTTGATTTTTTGAATTTTTATATAAATGGAATCTCCTCTTTTTTTATAAGTTCCAACTAAGTTATAAAAGGGTGACATATGGCGACGAATACTGCTAATTCGAACTATGTTATTTTTGTCAAAATTCAAATTATGTTTTATTCCACTTTCCGAAAATGATGTGTAAAAGTCATTTTTATTTTGTCCAAATGAATATTGAAATGTAAGGCATAATATAATTAGTACAACTGTTTTTTTCATTTTAAGATTATCTATAAATCAAATCTATATCATTACTAAAAATACTAAAATTCATAATGAGTAAACTCTTGTTTTGATTGAGTAAACAGGCTGTTCCGAAATTAAGCACCACGTGTTATGTATGATTTCGTTGCGTGTTTCAGTAACTAATTTAGCAAATAAACACCAGATAGAAAATCCGCGAGGACTTTCGTAAACTGGCTAAAACCAGCAGCTAATTTTATACGGTTTTGGCAAATCGTTATTATTTTAAATTATCAACTACAATCGGTAATCTGTAATTACACTGATTATATTTTCGCTTTATTTCTTTCCCATTTTTATCTATTTGTATTAAATATTTGTCAATCGTTATCTCATTGTGTTTATAATTTTCAGTAATTAAACTATCCGAGTTTCGAATAACAAACCTATTTGTAGTCAGTACGTCATCAAATTCTTTTCTGTCAACTGTAATTATGCTGTCCTTTATTTTGTAAGTTCCATAGAAGTGTGATCTACTTGCCCAACTTCCACATACAAAAACATATTCTCCGTTTTGTTTAAAATCTGCATATCCGCCAAATATTCGAGCCTTTATCAGCGATGGTTTATTTACTTTTTCTTCATTATATGAATAAATTCCAATGATTATTAGTAAAACAAAGATTCCAATTAATGAGTTTGAAAAAATTGTTAATTTATTATTTGCTTTATAAGATTTTGTTTCTTCAAGAATTGATTTAATCAATATAATAATGAAAGGTATTCCAAATAATAAATAAATAAAAATTTGAAAGATATTGTCATAGTAATATGACTTATAAAGAGTAAAAGCAACAATACCTCCCAAAATTACTAATAAAATTTTCTTATTCATTTACTTTGATTTTTCTGAAGAGTTTGAGTGCTTTAAAGACTGCCAAAGTCTCTGTATACGTCTCGTAGCGTGCAAACTAGAAAATTATTTTCAGATTTAGCACAAGCCAAATTTTTAAATTTTAACTATGCATCTTTTTTAGTAGAAAATATCCCATTTAAAAATATTGAAACTTCATAAAATGCTCCAACCTCGATGTTATTAAAATCTGGACTCATTTACGATGATTCTTACAGAAGTACTCTAGTTATAAAATAAAGCGGATTTTACTTGTTTTTTACCACAGTACTTTGTTTTGGCACGTTTTTATCCGTACACAGCGTTTTCAGAGGTTTTTCGGTTTATTTCCAAGTCCGATTTTATGCTGTCTAATTTCATTCCGATTGTCATTAATGCAACTTTTCCAAGAGGTAAACGAAGCGTTGGATTTTCGGAATTCACCAAGTCTATAATTGCTTTGGATGCTTTTACTGGGTCGCCTTCTTGTTTTCCGTCAACACTTTTTAATTTAGTTCTAAATGCTCCTGCTGTATTGGAATAGTCGTCAATTACATTTTCCGCTTGTCCAAGTCCATTTCCTGCGAAATTTGTTCTGAATGGTCCTGGCTCAACTATAGAAACCTTTATACCCAAAAGTGCAACTTCTTGTGCCATTGCCTCACTAAAGCCTTCTAAAGCAAATTTGCTGGCGTTGTAAATACCAAAACCTGCAAAAGCCTTAATTCCTCCGTGTGAAGAAATCTGAACAATGTTTCCGCTCTTTTCTTTACGCATATATGGTAAAACAGACTGTGTCATTTTTAGAGTTCCAAAAAAGTTAGGTTCAAAGACAGTTCTTACCTCCTTTAATGATGTTTCTTCAACTGCTCCAACAAATCCCATCCCTGCATTGTTGACTAAAACATCAATTTTTCCGTGTTCAAAAATAATGTTTTTGATATTGTCCTCAATGCTCTTTTCATTGGTTATATCCAATAAAATTGCCTGTGCGTTTTTAGTACTGTTTTTATTAAATTCATCAACTTGCGATTGCTTTCGGAATGTGCCGATTACAAAATCTCCTTGTTCAATTACAGATTCAGCAAGTGCTTTACCCAATCCGCTCGATATTCCTGTGATTAACCATATTTTATTTTTCATTGTTTTTATTTTTTTAAAGCGTTAATGATTTCTGAAACTTCTACTCAATTTCTATAATCGCCACCCAAAGATTTTGCAAAAGAAACAGTTGCGTCATTTTCGATAACAAATACCGCTGGAATTGGCAATTCCCTTGAGTCGTCAGAATAATGTGCATCAAAGTTGAAACCGAGTTCGGTCATTGTATTTACTGGTGCATCTGCATTTTTAAAAACAGTTGTATATTTTCTTGCAACAATATTTCCATTATCGCTTAAAACCTCAAAATCAAGTTCGTTCTTTTCTTTTACGTTTAAAGATTCATCAGGTGTTTGGGGTGAAATAGCAACTAATTCTGCGCCTAAATCGTGAATTTCAGTCAATGATTTTTGATAGTGAGCTAATTGAAGATTGCAATAAGGACACCAAGAACCTCTGTAAAAAGTAAGTACAACTTTGCCTTTTTTAAGTAATTCTGAAAGTTTGGTTGTTTTGTCCGTTGCATTAGAAAGTGAAAAATCTGGTGCTTTGTCTCCAACTTGTAGTTTTAAAATGGAATTATGGTTGGATTGTAGGTTTTCTGCATCTTGGTCGAAAACATTTAATGCGTCTTTAGGAAGCATTGTTCCTAAATTTGTACGTAGTTCTTTTAAATTTTCTTGGTAAGAATTTGTTTCTGTATTCATTTTTCTTTGTTTAATATAAAGCCAAAATTGACTTTACAAAGGTGTGGCAATGCGCCAACTTTAAAAATGAACTGGTTTAGGAAATATTCTTGAAGTAGTTCAAGATTTTGTAGTAATACGCTTTCTAATTTTACTTAAAAACTCTGCTGACATTCCAAGATAGGAAGCTAAAGCATATTGAGGTACTCTTTGGACAATAGCAGGATACAGATTAAGGAATTCTAAATATCGTTCTTCGGCTGACTTACCTAAATTTGATAAAACTCTTCGTTGAGAAAAAGCAAATGACTTTTGAGCTACAAGTCTAAAAAAACGTTCAAATTTTGGATTTCTATCACAAAGATTTTCAACATCTTCATAAGAGATTTGCTGAACTGTTGAGTCCTCTAAAGCTTCTACAAATAAAGAAGCAGGACTTTGATTTACGTAGCTGTTAAAGTCACTTATAAACCAATCCTCAATCCCAAATTGAATTGTGTGTTCAATTCCTTCATCATTTACAAAATAGCTTCTAAAAGCTCCGTTTAGTATATAAGTTTGGTGAGAACAGATAAAATTTGGCTGGACAATGAATTGTCTTCGTTTTATTTTTGTCGTCCTTATAATAGAGATAAATTGTTTCTCATCATCTTCGTTTAGAGAAACGTATCTATTAATATTTTCTAATATGTTCTTGTATTGTTTCAATGTTTCTTTAAATGTGCCACAACTTGTTATATCCACTCAAATATACTCTTTATCCCATGTAAATTACCGGGATAAACGCACGTTTTTGTTGCGTTTATTATTTGCTTATTGATACAATACATATCTAGGTGGTTTCATACCTTTTAATCGCAGGTAAACAAGCATTTGAGCTCTGTGGTGTGTGATATGATCTGATAGTAAGAGTAAAATTTGCCTTTTGGTTCTATTTGCGCCAAAATAATCCAAACGTTCCTCAAGCCTTTTGACTTCAAAATCAGAAATAAAAGCAATAGTTGTATCAAAAGTCTCATTGATTTTAGCAATCATTTCTTCTTTGGACTTTTGATCTACTTGCAATTCCATGTCGGTATTCCAGTCTCTTGCTTTGCGTCCATCCATTAACGACTGGCTGTGCCAGTCCATCGCCCACGTGATATGCATGAGGTGTTCTTCAAAGCTCATGGATGCTGGTGTAGCTTTAAAACTGTAATGCTCCTCAGGCATAGAACGCGCCACGAGAACTAGGTAATTTCTTGAGGTTTCCAGTCGTTCTAGATATTCTTTGATAAAAACATCTTTTTGCGCCATTGCGGGCGAGACAGAAGATATAGACAGCAATAATGCTACAAATAGTAAAAAGCCTGGAGTAAATTTCATGGTAAATCGTTTTTGATACCAACTAGTGCATCTTTTAAAACGACAAATTACACAAAATGATCCTTATCTCGTTATCTCAATCGCTCGATCACCTCTTGCACGGTTAACAGCGATTGCTCGCCCGTGCGCATATTCTTAAGGTTGAGTTTACCGCTCGCAATCTCATCTTCACCAGCAAGAATTACATAAGGAATCTCATTACGGTCTGCATAAGACATTTGTTTTTTCATCTTTGCGCTATCGGGATAGAGCTCTGTTTTGATTCCGCTTTCGCGAAAGCGAGACAACAATCCAGCACAATAACGCGCTTCTGTCACACCGAAATTGATGAACAACACCTCTACTCCTGCTCTAACGGAATCTGGAAATAGACCCAACTGTTCGATCACTAAATAAATACGGTCCAGTCCAAAACTGATTCCTACACCGCTCACATTCTTCAGCCCAAAAATACCGGTCAAATCATCATAACGGCCGCCGCCGCCTATGCTTCCCATTTCTACTCCATCTGGAGCAGCAACCTCAAAAATACAACCGGTATAATAGTTTAAACCGCGAGCCAGCGTAATATCTAGGTCAAGAACCGCACTTTTTAATGCAGTGTCATCTATAAAGGAATTGATAAATTCTAACTCCTCAATTCCTTGAAGCCCTATTTGCGACTCCTTAAGCAGGTCTTTCATACTAGCGATCTTATCTGCATAAGAACCAGAAAGGCTAAAAACAGGATCGAGTACGTCTATTGCTTCTTGATCAATGCCTTTAGAACGCATTTCTTCCTGTACTTTATCTTTTCCTATTTTATCGAGTTTATCCAGAGCTACGGTAAAGTCGATCAATTTATCTTCGGCGTCCATAACCTCAGCAATACCAGCAAGTACCTTACGGTTGTTGATTTTAATCGTGCAACCAGTAAGTTTTAAATCAGTAAAAACAGCGTCGTATAATTGGATCAATTCTACTTCTTGAAGTAGGGAATCGCTTCCTACCACATCGGCATCGCATTGTGTAAATTCTCTGAAACGACCTTTCTGCGGGCGATCTGCTCGCCATACGTTTTGCATTTGAAAACGCTTGAACGGAAAGGTAATATCGTTTTGGTTTTGGACTACGTATCTCGCAAAAGGAACGGTAAGATCGTAGCGCAATGCCTTTTCTGAAATTTGAGAAGTAAGCTGATTTTCTTTTCCTGTTTCTAACAAATTAGCATCTGCTTTTTTAAGGTATTCTCCACTATTAAGAATCTTAAAAATCAATCGGTCGCCTTCTTCACCATACTTTCCCATCAAGGTATCAGAGTTCTCAAAACTAGGCGTTTCAATAGGCATGAATCCATACAGTTCAAAATGACGCTTGATAATGTTCATGATGTATTGCCTGCGCTGTACTTCTAGCGGGCTAAAATCTCTTGTACCTTTAGGAATAGACGGTTTCTGTGCCATAATTTGTATTGAGCTTGCAAATATAAACAGTTCAAGGACGTCTCTTCCTAATGAAATTTTAATAAAAGGAAAATTTACCGCTATAACTTGTAACTTTATCTCTTTTTTCAAGTCTTACTTTTCATGTTAGGGTTATTACGTCAAAATTTCAGTATCGCGCAACAAAGCATCAAAGGACAGCTGCTGCGCACTATTCTTACCATTATCATTATCGCCATAGGAATTACAGCGCTAGTAGGAATTCTGAGTGCTGTAAATGCGCTTTCTTCTACTTTGAACAATGGTTTTTCTGGAATAGGAACTAATACTTTTTACGTGCAACGCTATGCGCGTAGTTTCCAGCGTCAAGGTGGTGGAAAAAGAACTAAGATCAATCCTATCATCAACTACCGACAGGTAAGAGAATTTGAAGACAAATACGACACGCCTCTTACTCAAGTAGGCGTTTCTTTTCAAGCCACCAGCATGGCCGAAGTAAAAAGCGAAGACCGTAAAACAAAACCAAAAGTAATCGTTGCTGGTGTTAACGAACATTATGCTGAGAATGCAGGAATACAACTTGATGAAGGAAGAATGTTTTCTTCTCTAGACATCGAGAACAATTCTAAAGTTTGCATTATAGGTAGCGATATGGAAGACGCCCTTTTTCAAGGGTTCAATCCGATGGGGAAAACCTTGAGCATTCGAGGGAATAAATTTACCGTTATTGGTATTTTAGAAGAGAAAGGCTCCACTTTTGGGAATAGTGTGGACTTGAGAGTACTTATTCCCATAGACGCAGCGCGTGGTATTTATACATCGCCTAACATCAATTATGATTTGAGCGTTAAAGTCTTTGAGCAAAATTTAATGGAAAGTGCCAAAAGTGATGCCACCATATTGATGCGCAACATTAGAGGATTACAACCTGTGGAAGAAGATAATTTTGGTGTGATCCAAAGTGATCAACTGATGGAAGATTTAAATTCTGTTAGCTCTGCATTGAGTGTTGCCGCAGTGATCATAAGTATAGTTACCATTTTTGGATCTTCCATCGCCTTAATGAATATCATGCTGGTGTCGGTAACAGAACGTACGAGAGAAATAGGCGTGAGAAAAGCATTAGGTGCTAAACGCAGTACCATTTCCTGGCAGTTTTTTATTGAGACATTTCTCATAAGTCAGTACGGTAGTATTTTAGGAATCTTGCTGGGTATGCTCATAGGTTTTGCCGTTTCTTCTGGGTTTGAAATTCCATTTGAGATACCTTGGACGGCCATTATCGCTGCTACCATAACTTCTATCATCATTGCTTTCTTCTCTGGAGTTATTCCTGCCGTAAAAGCCGCAAAACTAGATCCTATCGAGGCATTGCGTTATGAGTAACATCATAACTTCTAGTTATAAAAGTCCCGTAGGAGAATTGATTTTAGGCGTTTATGAAAATAAACTATGCCTAGCCGACTGGAAATACCGCAAAATGCGAGATGCCATCGATGCTAGAATCATCAAACATTTAGATGCTAATTTTAAATCAGGAAATCACGAGTTACTGGATCAAACCAGTCAGCAATTAGATGCGTACTTCAAAGGTGACCTGAGAAATTTTGATCTACCCTTATTACTATCAGGAACCGATTTTCAAAAAAGCGTCTGGAACGAGTTACAAAGCATTCCTTATGGAGCGACTTGTAGTTATATCTCGCTTTCGCGAAAGCTAAAAAATGAAAAAGCCATAAGAGCGGTTGCGAGCGCAAATGGTGCTAATGCGATTTCTATTATTGTTCCCTGTCATAGAGTTATAGGAGCTGATGGTTCTTTAACTGGCTATGCTGGCGGACTTCCTGCAAAGAAAAAGTTGCTGGAGTTAGAAGGTATCGATCTTCATAACGGCCAGCAACGTTTATTTTAAATCCTTGAGCAAAGTAACTATTCAGTTGGCATAGGAACCGCTACCATTTCTTCATTTTGTTCAAACATGATTGATGCATCGTCTAGAAAATTTACATTTTTTATGCTTGCTTTCCCTATTTGATCTGTAAAACCTTCTTCTTTGTTCCAGTTATGGAAAGTCCAATTTGTAGAAACTGGAATACCTTCCATCATATCGTAATCGTTGTATTTGGCAAAATGAGGTTCTTCCTCTGCTTTCTCAACGCCTTTACCGTAACTTACGATATAAGCAACTCCTTCTAGAACATTAGAACTAGGGTTTTTATAAACGACATACCAATCATCTGACGTATCTCCTACTCCATTTTCAAAAGTTAACTTTGAAGTAGGATATTGTTGTTCTCCGAATGTGAGATTTTTTTCATCACTCCATTGTGTTCCTGGGTCGTTTAATTTATAAGGTAAGGCAAAGAAATAAGACCATGTATATGCGTGAAATCGAGTCATGGAGTTATCCGCAATTTCAGGAGAAGAAAAAACCTCATCTTGATCTGCTAGAATTACAGTTCCGTCTTGATTATCAATACGCACCATAGAACCGTCTGTTTTTTGGGTGATTTTTGCATCTAATAAGACATTACCTCCAAAGCTTACCTGAAAATCATATTGTACCGCATCATTTTTAAGAAATGCTTCTTTTTGATGAGCTTCTTCCATACTTTGAGTAAACGCGTTATTTGTTGCATTTTCGTTTATTTCGGTTTTTTCTGACGTTTCTTCTTTTAAAACCTTATCTGTTGTAGCTTCTTTACACGCTGCAAACAGGATTAAAATAACGAATAATAAGGATACTTTTTTCATGATTTGAAAGTGGTATTTATAAGAGTTCTTTTTAGAATGTTGATCTAAAACTCCATTTTAAATTAAAATAATGAACAAAATTAGACCTAAGGATTAACAATTACCCATAATTTTAAAATCTATAACATTTTAATAAATGCGTAAATCCATCTAACTTGGTGTGCTTTTAGGTTCTTCTTGTTTGAAGTTCAATTGTTTTTAAATGGAGAAATTTACAATACTTAAATCATTACTTTTGAAAGAGCCTAACAATCGACTTCATGCTTACTAACGTTTTATGTTCCCAGTGCAAAACACCTATTACTATAGATATAGATCAATATTTGAAAGGTCAAGTCTATAGTTGCTCTAATTGTGATTATAAATTAGGTGTTGAAGAAGAAACAGACCTAGAACCTGAAAAAATTTATCTTTTTAAAAAGTTTGCCAAAGAAAAGAAAGGTGGTTCTACGATGATTCCATGTCCCGATTGCCGCACACCGATCTCGTTTCACCCCAAAGATTTAAAGACCGGTAAGAAAATCGAGTGTCCTAATTGTAAAGTAGTCGTTACTTATACTGGTTAGATCGAGATAGAAAAACGTCTTCGACAAGCTCAGACTGACCATTTTATTCTTTAAAATATTTTTGAAAACAGAGCATTTCGATAAACTCAGTACAGGCTTGTTTTAGTTGAGTTAGAAATCCAGCGGATAATACCTACCAGAAGACTACTAAAACCTTTGAGGTTGCCTTGCCTGCATTTTACTCCTAGTATAATAATTAGAACAGGCAAAACCTCACAGGTTGATTATGCAATTATTCAAGTTCAAGTTCAAGTTCAAATTCAACTCCTAACCTCTTCTCTACCGTCGCTGTGTAATGCAAACCTTCCTTTGTTACGATCATGAACTTGCTCTTGCTCTGGCCACGGCCAGCCACCGAATTGTGTTTGCTGATAGTCTGCAAAGGCTTCTCTTATTTCTTGCTGTGTATTCATGACAAATGGACCGTGTTGCGCAACTGGCTCATTGATAGGTTTTCCTTGTAGGATAAGTAAATAAGCAGGCTCATCACCAGTGTTTTTTAGATCTAAATCATCAGTTGATTTTACCTCAAAGGAATGGTTTTCTTTTACGGTAGTATGATCAATTTCAATCTTACTACCACGATAGAAATACAAGGTTCTTTTTGCCTCGCTACTTAGTGCTTTTGGCAAAAGATATGTTGCACCAGTATCCATTTTCATAGTTGCAACCAGCACTTCGTTTTCTGGATGCGCAGCCCAAGAGTTAGGTGTCGGTTCTAGTGATGTGTACGATCCTAACATCCCAGCGATTAGATCTACAGTAGTTGTATTTCCTGAATCATTTGTATGTGTAATAACAGGTACATCTTCACTCCACAGCATTTTAAAATGTGGCGGCACCATTTTACTCACTCGTGGCAAATTGAGCCAAACCTGAAAAATTTCTAGGGTATTTTTCTTATCATCATGTAACATAGGAAACATCTCACTATGCAAGATTCCTTTTCCTGCTGTCATCCATTGCACGTCTCCAGCTCCAAAACGTCCTGCGCCACCCAAAGAGTCTGAATGATCTACAACTCCTTCTTTGTTAATAGTTATCGTCTCAAAACCTCGGTGTGGATGGTAAGGAAAACCAGGTACATGACTGCCATGATACATTCTAAAACCATCTTTGATCATAAAATCTTGACCGATATTTCTGCCAGATTTTAAATGATTTGGAATTCCTAATTGCTCATCTCCTGCTGGATACAAATCTCTATGATGCGCACAAAATAAAAACGGATCTTGCGTTTGCCATGGGAAATCCAGTTGCTGTATGTTGATGATTTTAGAACTCATTTCTTTTGTAGTTTAATGTAAAAATAATGAATATTATCTCGCTTTCGCGAAAGCGGAACAGTGCAAACACCTATCATTTTAAACGTATTCTTAAGTTTAAATTAGCAAACTTCCATTAATTCCATACCACTATTAGGTTTATCTTTGAAGCTATTATTGCAGTCCCTTAAAGTTCATGGAACAAATACGAGAATATCTAGAAAGCATCGCGCACATCTCTGATGACGACTGGGAATTTTTTACCTCGAAATTGCGCCAGAAAACCATTAAGAAAAAAGAAATTTTTCTGAAATTGGGAGAGATAGAAAATCATATTTCTTTTATACAATCTGGTATTGTGCGTTTATTTATTCCTAAGGAAAATGATGAAAATGATATTTCTTTTGGTTTTAGCTTTGAGAACCAATTCATAAGTGCTTACGATTCCTTTTTAACCAGGACACCTTCTTTATACCAGCTGCAAGCTCTTACCGAGACTACAATGTTGAGCATTACTTATGATGACTTGCAAGAGGTGTATCAAAAAACGCAAATAGGAAATTTAATAGGAAGACTGACTGCAGAGCGTTTATTTTTATTGAAATCAAAACGGGAACAAAACCTGTTAACACTCACAGCTGAAGAGCGTTACCTAAAACTATTTAAAGAACGTCCACAACTCATACGCGTGATGCCTTTAAAATACATCAGTTCTTACATAGGTGTTACAGCACAAGCTTTGAGCCGAATAAGAAAGCGAATTTCTTGACTTAGGTTCATTTTTTAAACCTATTGCCGCCGCTACCTTTGTAAAAAAAAGTATATGGCGGTTATTTTGTTCGTTTTAATATTATGGTATGGAGGATTATTCTTCCAGTCCTTCTTTTTACATAGATATGCGGCGCACCAAGTTTTTACAATGTCTAAGACTATGGAACGCATCACTTTTGTTCTTACCTGGATTTTTCAAGGCTCGAGTTATTTGAGTGCTTATGGATATGGAATCATGCACCGCATGCACCACGCATTTACCGATACAGAGAAAGATCCTCATTCTCCTAAATACGATGACAACTTATTTGCGATGATGTGGAAGACTAAAACTATTTATCAAGATATCAATCTAGATCGCATAGCAGTAGACCCTAGATTTACTAAGAATGTACCTCAATGGAAATCTTTTGACCGTTTTGCAAGCTCACGTTTTTCCCGTTTGTTGTGGATTGCGCTTTATGTTTTATTCTTCGTTTACTTTGTGACAGCATGGTGGCAATGGTTGCTATTGCCAGTTGCCTTTTTAATGGCGCCTATTCATGGCGTTATCATCAACTGGTTTGGTCATATTTATGGATATGTCAACTTCCAAATGAAAAACACGAGCAAGAACTTATTTCGTTTTGATTTCTTAATGATGGGCGAAGGTTACCATAACAATCACCATAAACACGCAAATCGAGCTAATTTTGGAGTGAAATGGTACGAGATTGATATTACTTATGTAATAATCCGAATACTTAATTCAGTAGGTATTATACAGTTGAAAAGAGTATAATTAAAGTTGGTTGATTTTAAAATCCTCCTTTAGAACTTGGTTCTTTTGGAGGATTTTTAATGTCTAAACAAATAGTAAAACTAAGGTAAGCGCCATTCCTGCCGCTGCATAAATCACACCTTTTCTAAAAATTTGAGTGCCTGGCATAAACATCCAGAACGCCGAGAGAACAAAGAATAACAACGCCAGACCAAAAAAGATATTTAAGAAAAACAATGGCTCACCAGATTTTGCTTTATGTAAATGCGCCATTTTATCCAGTACATAAGGAAGCTTTTTCTTTATAATTGTCGCTTTTCCAGTAGCTATTTCATAACTACCGTTCTTAAAATAAACAATACCGTTTTCTTCACGATCTATTTTGAAATTTTTGATTTTAAGATTCTTACCTATTTGATCACCTGCTAAATTGGTTTCTATAACATTTTCAGTGATAATTTCTTTTTTAAGTAAGTCCGTATCTCTAAAAATTAAAACGATACCACTTATTGCATAAACTGCCATTATCCCTGCAAGGAAAAAACCTAAATACCTGTGTAATTCTCTTGCTTTTTGAGAAGTTTTTCTGCTCATATTTTACTATATAGAATGATTTTAAATAGCAAAAATAAGTTTGAAAAGGAATTTAAAAAAGCTTTTTAATAAGTTATTTAGAATCTTTTTAAATAAACTGAGTAATTTGACACTAATGAATAACTCTTAAAACAGCTATTTTCTTTTACGTCGTTCTTTTCTCGCTTTCTTCTCTTTGTATTCTTTAATACGCTGTGCGCGAGCCGCTAGCTGAATGCTATCATACGTAGGAGGTAAATTACGCTCGTAGTCTTTCCAGTTACTGCGTGCTTTAAAGTAATCAAATTCTATGGCTGGTTCTTGTTCCTCAAGTTTCTCATCAATTATATGATTGAGCAAGATATCTTCTACATAAAAATCATCTACAACCGTTTCTGGTAAGTATTCTTCTTTTAATGACATGTCAAATAGACTGGCGGTTTTATCAAACCAAAACGCACTCCAGCCGCTTCTCAAGCGTTTTAATAAGGCATAAGCCGTATCACCTGTTTGTCTGTGTATGAGCTTGATTAAAATTTGACCTTCTGTTTTGGTCAGTTTTTTCAATTCGGCTTTAAATTCATCTTCGATGTAATCTTCCACCATTTTAGAATATTTCTTTCTTTGATTTTTAGTTTCTAAAGAAGCTAGTCTTTGATCGAGTACCGTTAGTCGTTCTGCTGCCATTTTTGCATACGGCCATACTTTAAGCACTTTACGTTTTAATAATAAATACCTGATGCGCTCGTACCTGCTGTCAAAGTTTAAGTCCTGTAATAGCATTACCTTATCCAGTTCTATAGAACTTACTGAGTCACCGTCAATGTAGAAATACTCGGTGGTATCCTTTTTTACAGAGTCGTTTTTTATAGGTTGTGATGTAGGATTTTGTTGCGCTTTCGCGAAAGCGAGAACACAAAAAACACCTAATAAAAAGCATACATTTTTGATCATAAAAGTTATAGTGCCAAAAGTGTTCCAAAAATAAGAAACCACTAACAATACAAGCGTTTTTAAAAGCATATTATTATCTTCACAAACTAAATATTATAACATGGCTGAAACTAGCATTTTAAATAAAAAATCACTTGATTTTCTTGAAGAATACCTCAATACCGCATCTCCTACTGGTTATGAATGGAACGGTCAAAAGGTGTGGATGGATTACCTAAAACCTTATGTAGACGACTTTATTACAGATAATTATGGAAGTGCAGTAGGTGTTATCAATCCAGACGCAAAGTTTAAAGTGGTTATAGAAGGGCATGCCGATGAAATCTCGTGGTATGTGAATTATATTACAGATGACGGTTTGATCTACGTAGTGCGCAACGGTGGCTCTGATCATCAAATCGCTCCATCAAAAAGAGTAAATATTCATACTAAAGGTGGAATTGTAACTGGTGTTTTTGGCTGGCCAGCCATACATACTAGAAATAAATCAAAAGAAGCGCCGCCTAAACCAGATAACATTTTTATAGATTGTGGATGTGAGACGAAAGATGAAGTCTTAGCGCTAGGTGTAGATGTAGGTTGTGTCATTACTTATCCAGATGAGTTCTTTGTATTGAACAAAAACAAATTTGTATGTAGAGCTCTAGATAACCGTATGGGCGGATTCATGATTGCAGAAGTTGCTAGATTATTGAAGGAGAATAAAAAGACCTTAGATTTTGGACTTTATGTCACTAATTCGGTTCAAGAAGAAATAGGCTTGCGTGGTGCAGAGATGATCACTCAAACTATAAAGCCTAATGTAGCGATAGTGACTGACGTGACACACGACACCACTACACCTATGATTGATAAAAAGACTAATGGTGACGCTGCAATAGGAAAAGGTCCTGTCCTAGCCTATGCACCGGCGATACAAAACAACCTGCGCAACCTAATCATGGACGCAGCAGATGCTAACGAGATTCCATATCAAAAAAGAGCTACTTCTCGTTCCACTGGAACAGACACGGATGCTTTTGCTTATTCCAATGGTGGCGTACCAAGTGCGCTGATATCACTTCCTTTACGCTATATGCATACCACGGTAGAGATGGTTCATAGAGATGACGTAGAAAACGTAATCAAAATGATTTATGAATCCTTATTGAAGATTCAAAACAATCACGACTTCAATTATTTTAATAATAAGAATGAAGGGTTGTTTTAAATGAAATTTGAATTTAAAAGTTATGGAAATCCCTGTTTACATTTTGTGAATGGGGATTTTTTGATTGTTTTGGTGGTAAACAGTAACTTATCTTTGAAAGACCTATATACAATTTCATGAGTAAACAGTTTATTTTTTTTTACGCTTTGATAAACATGCTATTGATTTCTTGTTCAACAAAGAAAAATGAGCAGAGAAGTGAAGTAATACAAGAAGTTGATCAAACATTTCCCTATCAGCCTGCTTATCCATTAGTGAAAGGTTGTGAAAATGCCACAAGTTCATCTTGCTTAGAAAATTCTATAAGTCGCTCTATAATCAATGAAGCAAATAAACGCAAAGTAATTCTAAAAGCAGACACGTTGAACATAGGTGTTAAATTCAAACCAAATGGTAAATTAGAAATCATAAGAAATATTAGTAACAATACTGATTTAAAAAAACTTGCAGTAGATGCAATTTCTTCTATGAAAATCTTAGCTCCAGGTTTTTCTAAAAGGGAAAATCGATATGTTACTCATACCAACGTATGGTTCATTATTTTTAAGGATAATCAGTTTGTCAATCCATCAAATTATTAATATGATCTTGTTATGGAATTCAATAGTATGAAAGCTATCGCCGATGTGCTTTGGCAGACTCAGTTCAATTGGAGTATACGGATTATGGTGGGTTGTATCACGCTGTTAATCTGTAGTCTTAATCTATGGCTTTTTGAGAATGGCACCGCTCCTATCGTTATCAATAGTTTAGGAATTACAATAAGTGTCAGTTTAATTCTATGGAAGATTTTTGAAAAGCAAAAAAGCAAATCTAAGAAAGATGTTTTCAAAGGATGAGTTTTAGAGTTAAATCGTAAACCCAATCCTAATGCCGCCCCAATTAGCGTAACTTCCAGTCTCAAACTCTCTTGTGATCATAGATCGAGTATATTCAAAATAAAGCGTTTTTGTTTTTAAAACGATTCCATAATTAAATTGGGCTGTTAATCGCTTTACGTCTTTAGAATCAATAGTGTAAGGACTGCTCCTGTTAAATAAACCGCCTTGAAGTGTTGCGTCATAACCTATAACGTTTATGACCGGCTGCGCATAAGCATACAACTGAAACCCTTTTTTGTTCCTTTTAGAATTAAATGAAGAGTTTATGATACCAGCAGTAGCATTGAAACCTATTGACGCATTTGTAAAGAGTGTTCCCACTTTCAGGTTTCCTTGTGTTTGAAAGGAAAAGAAGTTCTTATAAGTTAAGAGCTGTTTTTCATATCCAACTTCATAGTTGAGAACAAGGTCGTTTATTATTTGATTGCCCCAACCACGTGGCGTTTTATTTCCTGTTGCTTCATGTATTCCAATTTGCATTTCACCACCAAAGGCTGCTGGTCCTATCATTCCTATATTTAATGAAGAAGTGAATCGGCTCTTGTGAATTGTGTCAGTCTCTATAATGAAACTCTTTAAATATATCGCTGCTGCAAACGGCCGATCACCTACTTGAATTTCTGGTAGATCATATCTGTCTGGTGTAAAGCCTATATGCTCCATTGTAAGTCCATATTGCGTTTCTGAATCTTTTGGCTTCAGGAATAGAAAGTTAGCTGGATTCTTTTTAAAAAACGGAGTAACTAATTCAAAACTATATCCTTGTGTATAATTCTCGTCAGTGGCTGCAAAATAATCGTTGTCGTAGTGGAACCTAAAATAATGATCGTTATTTATATTTCTTATAGAAGTGAGATTATCTATTTTTTGAGCATGTAAGTGATTAGAATATAAAATTACAGAAAGAAGTGCTATAGTAAGGTTTCTCATAGTTTATTTACGTTACCAAGGTAGAATTGGTTTTATATATTGTAAATACTCTTTGACTATTTGAGCAGTAAGAATATTGGTGTATATTTACACCAAATCGATTGTTATGTCTAGACAAAGTATCTCCTTTACCGAACCAAATGATGAATGGCTAAAGTCTCAAGTCGCTAGCAAAGAATATGCTAGCAAAAGCGAAGTGGTTAATGATCTCATAAGGCAAGCCAGAAATCAAAGAGCAGAAATTGATTACATAAGAATGAAGCTCGAGAAAGCTGAAAAAAGTGGGATTTCAACAAAAACGAAAGATGAAATCTTAGAAATAGCCAGAACTAGAGCAAATGTTAAGTTATAAGCTGACAACTATTGCGGAGGATGATATAATTAGAATATATGATTATGGTGTCTATCGATTTGGAATACCGCAAGCTGAAAGTTACTACGACAAACTATATGAATATTTTGATTCCATTGCTCGAAACCCCTATTCTTTTCAAGTAGCAGAAGATATTAAATCAGGTTATCGCAAATGCGTTTGCGGTTCTGATGTCATTTACTATAGAATTATGACCGATTATGTAGAAATAAGCACTATTATCGGTTCTCAAGACTTTCGAAACTTTGAATAAACATAACATTACCAATAGAATCCTCTTTGAAGACAATCACCTTATCGCCATCAATAAAGAGTCTGGTGACTTGGTGCAAGGTGATAAAACTGGTGATGAGATTCTTCCAGATTTGATCAAAGACTATATTGCCAAAAAATACGATAAGCCAGGCGCGGTATTCTTAGGCGTGGTGCACAGGCTAGACCGACCTACTAGCGGCGTCGTTATTTTTGCGCGTACTTCAAAAGCTTTACCTCGTATGAACAAGCTTTTTGCTGATCATGAAACTAACAAAACCTATTGGGCAATAGTGGAAGGAAAAGTACCTGAGAAAAAAGCACGATTAGAGCATTTTTTAGTCCGTAACCCAAAGCAAAACAAAAGCTATGCGCACGATCACGAAGTTCCTAATTCTAAAAAAGCAGCACTCTCCTACTCTGTTTTAAAAGAACTAAATCGTTATACCTTACTTGAAATACAACTGGAAACAGGACGTCATCATCAAATCAGAACGCAGCTAGCAAAAATAGGCTGTGTCATAAAAGGTGATTTAAAATATGGTGCAAAACGCAGTAATAAAGACGGTAGCATTCATTTACATGCAAGGTATTTAGCCTTTGTGCATCCGGTGAGAAAAGAGCCCGTTAAAATCATTGCTCCTGTGAATAAGAAAGATGCTATCTGGAAACTGGTTGCAAATTTATAATTGTTCTTATTTGTTAAGTTGGTGCCTCAAAAGAAATTACTAGAATCATTCTAACATAATTTTTGGTGAATCTGCTGAGAAGTACGCTATTTTAGTAATTCAAAAAATAGTTTCTTAATGACTTCACTTAAAATTGCTCTAGACTGGACACCTAATGCAAATCATATCGGATTTTTTATCGCACAAGAATTAGGTTACTATACTGATGTTAACTTAAATATTGAAATTCTAGATCCTAATGCCGATAACTACAAAACGACACCAGCTAAGAAGGTAGAACTAGGTCGAGTGGATATGGCATTATGCCCTCTAGAAAGCGTAATGAGCTATCAGACTAAACACAAACCTTTTAATCTTATAGCTATTGCGGCATTATTTCAAGAAGACCTGAGTGCTATAGTATGTAAAAAAAGTAAAGGAATAAGCTCTCCTAAAGAATTAGATCATACCACTTATGCTTCTTATGATGCACGTTATGAAGATGCGATAGTAAGACAAATGATTAAAAACGATGGTGGTAAAGGAATCTTAGAATGTGTCTATCCAGATAAGTTGAAAATCTGGGAAGCGATGGAAAAAGGAATTGTAGAATCCACATGGATATTTACCAATTGGGAAGCAGTCCAAGCCCAACAAAATAATATCGAACTGGAATACTTTAAACTTAAAGACTACGGTATTCCCTATTCTTATTCTCCGGTAATTGCCTGTTCTCAAACATTTGTAAAATCTAATTCAGAAGCATTACAGTCTTTTCTTAAAGCGACTAAAGAAGGTTTTTATTATGCTCAAGAACATCCTGAGCGTTCTGCTGACGTACTGCGCAAGCTAGTTCCTGAAAAGGATCAAAATATGGATTTAAAAACAGCTATTGAATTAACTTGTGCTGTTCTAGGAGATAAAGAACAATGGGGTAAAATGAATCCTGACGGCATCAAGACTTTTCTACAATGGTTACAAGATCAAAAATTAGAAAAACACCATTTAAATTCATCAACGCTATTTACTAACGACCTGTTATAACTCATGCAAATAAAAGAACTCCATCAAGCACAAATCAATTTCTTTAAAAGTCGCACAACGATTGGTATTAAATATCGCGTAGAAAGTTTGCAACGTCTTAAAAAGATCATTGAAAAAAGAGAACAAGACGTTTACGCAGCTCTTGAAAACGATCTTGGAAAATGTGAGTTCGAAGCCTTTTTGACCGAGTACAACGTTATCATAGCAGAGTTAAAGAAATTTATTTACCGTACAAAAAAGTGGTCGCAACCCACTAAAGTTTCCTCCTCTATTCTAAATTTCCCTAGTAAAGCGAGAAGATACCCAGAACCTTATGGAAATGTTTTAATTATATCACCTTGGAATTATCCATTCCAGTTAGCACTGGCTCCTTTAATAGGTGCTGTTGCAGCAGGCAATACGGTCGTATTAAAACCTAGTGAGTTCTCCACCGCAACGAGTTCCTTACTTAAAGAGATTATTGAAGAAGCTTTTGATCAAGAACATGTATCCGTTCAATTAGGTGATGCACAAGTGGCGCAAGAATTAACCGCGTTGTCATGGGATTATATTTTCTTTACTGGAAGTCCTGGTGTAGGTAAAAAAATCTATCAAGAGGCTGCAAAACATCTTACCCCAGTAACTTTAGAATTAGGCGGTAAAAATCCATGTGTGGTGCATGAATCTGCAGCGATTAAAGTCACAGCAAAACGAATTGTGTGGGCAAAATTTCTCAATGCCGGACAAACATGTATTGCTCCAGATTATTTGCTAGTGCATCATTCTATTAAAGAGCAATTAGTCACTGAGATTAAAAACCAACTTCAAGAATTCTTTGGAGAAGACATTAAAAAATCCCCTGATTATCCTAGAATCATTAGAGATGCACACTTTGACCTATTACTTGAAATGATAGCTGGAGAGTCCATTTTAACCGGTGGTAACCATGATAAGGCATCGCTTTACATCGCACCTACTTTGATCAATGAACCGTCGCGAGACTCAAAGGTGATGGAAAATGAAATCTTTGGTCCTATTTTGCCTGTAATAAGTTACACCACTGAGCAAGAGTTAGAAAGTTGGATCGAGAGCTATGAAAAACCATTAGGCGCATATTGTTTTACAGGTGATTCTAAATTTGAAGATTGGTTTGTGCAGCGATTCTCCTTCGGTGGTGGCGTGATTAACGACAGTATTGTGCAGTTTATCAACGACCGTTTACCGTTTGGAGGCGTTGGTAATAGTGGGATAGGTTCCTACCATGGTAAACATAGCTTTGAAACATTCTCCCATTATAAAAGCGTTGTTCATCGCGGCACGTGGATCGATTTGCCAGTGAAGTACGCGCCTTATTCTAATAAACTGAAATGGGTTAAAAAACTTATGAGCAAACTATAAGTGAAGTAAGCTCACCTCTTAAAGTTCTATTAATGTGAGGTTAATATGTTGTTAGCACGCTTTCGCGAAAGCGGTATCGCAACTATCTTTAAACAAAAAATCATGATTAAAGAAGGAACAAACGTAAAATGGAGCTGGGGAAACGGAACAGCACAAGGCAAAGTACAATCTACATTTACTAAGTCAGTGACCAGAACCATAGACGGAAATGAAGTCACTAGAAATGGCGAAGAAGGCAATAAAGCTTTGTATATCAAACAAGATGATGGCGCCAGCGTTTTAAAATTAGAAAGTGAAGTAGAACGTATAGATTAATCAACTTTATTGATTAAATTTATCAAATAAATAATTTCGTTTGAATCAATTACAAACCATATCACAACAAGTTTTACAATCTAGTATCAGTAACATGGTAGGAATGGTATTGCTAACTATTGTTGTTGTAGCTGCATGGTTTTGGTTTGTTAAAAATCAAAAATCAGATTCAGACAATGCTAAGAGCCGTGTTGCGATCAAAATAGACCGCAATGGAAAACACCGCTATGAGGTGATTCCTAATTCTGGCAATAGCAACTTGAAGTTTTGGGTACGTGTCATCATTGCCATAATTGCATTGTTATTTTTATGGTTACCATTTAAACTTTTATTCCAACCTCAATACTAGTTATCATGGCAGAGCTTGTTAAAATTTACGAAGATAACCCCAATCAAAAAGAGTTAGCACGCATCGCCAAAGCAATGAAAAATGGTGCTCTTGTCATCTATCCTACAGATACTGTTTATGGTTTAGGTTGCGATATTACTAACAAGACAGCACTTGAAAAAGTAGCTCGTATTAAAGGAGTGAAATTAGAAAAAGCTAATTTCTCTTTTATTTGCGAAGATTTAAGCAACCTAAGTGATTATGTAAGTCAGATAGATTCTAATACTTTTAAAATTCTCAAACGCAACTTGCCTGGACCTTATACTTTTATACTTCCAGGAAATAATAATTTACCTACGGTTTTTAAGAAAAAGAAAACGGTGGGAATACGTGTTCCCGATAATAAAATCGCCACCGAATTAGTAAGATTATTGGGGAATCCGATCATCTCTACTTCTATTAAAGATGAAGATGAAGTTATAGAATACACTACAGATCCAAGTCTTATCGTTGAAAAGTGGGAACACTTAGTAGATTATGTTATTGATGCCGGCTACGGTGGTAACGTAGGTTCTACGATCATAGACCTTACTGGCGACGAGCCTGTTCTTATAAGAGAAGGAAAAGGTTCTACCGAGTTATAAAATTGCTATCTAAGTTCCATAAAGTAGAGTTTTTTTCAAGCTTGATCTTTTTAATGTCAAGCTTAGCATTGTTTGTTTTTATATATTTTTATACATTAAACTTGGCAGATTCTACACTAGATTTCAACGTGCATGACACCTATTTTATTATAGGGTCTTATGATGCACTTACTATCTTATTAACTAGTGGAATTATTTTAGGAAGTGTGCTGTTATTGTTGAGTTTAAAACTGTTTTCTAAGTTTAAATTTCTTTATTTTATAATCGTATTCTTGAAATTATGCTGGGTTTATACCATCATAAAAGCGTATACGTTCATTTCAATGAATCATCTGCCTACAAGATATTATACCAATTCAAACTTTGAAATAGATCGTTTTTATCAAGCTGCTAGCGTTCTTATTATTCCCATTTTACTGTTTCTAATCGTAATGCTAGTTATTACTAAGCTTTTCAGCTTGAGAAAAAGACATTAATTTCAGTGATCTGATTATTTGTTTGGTGAAACGATTATCATCTAACTACAATTCTTAATTCCATACTATTTCACATTTCCTTACCACACTCTTAAGTGGTAATTATCTACATTTAGAGTAATAAAAAAATATAAAATGCCATACTTGGAAAAAACAACAGCACAAAAAGACGCAGACGTAAATATATACTATGAAGATCACGGTAGTGGCAAACCTATCATCCTTATTCATGGATGGCCATTAAGTGGCGCCATGTGGGAATATCAAGTTCAAACCTTGATAAAAGCTGGACATCGCGTGATTACATACGACCGTAGAGGATTTGGTAAATCATCACGACCTTATAACGGCTATAATTATGATAACATGGCAGAGGACTTGCACGATCTGATCAAAAAACTAGATTTAGTTGATGTTATTCTCGCTGGGTTTTCTATGGGTGGCGGCGAGGTGGCACAGTACGTAGATACTTTTGGAACCAGCAGAATCAGCAAGTTAATTTTTATAAGTTCTATTGCTCCTTTCCTTTTAAAAACAGAGGACAATCCAGATGGTGCTCCTGACGATGTATTCAAGGGAATGGAAGAAAATGTGAAAAATGACCGATTAGGATTCTTAAAAGGTTTTGGAGAAGGTTTTGTAAATTATGAAGATAACAAAGACCGCATCTCCCAAGGACAGCTGGACTACAATTTCCAAATTGCTGCTGCAGCAAGTCCTAAAGGAACGCTGGATTGTATCAATGCTTTTGGTAGAACCGATTTGAGAGACGCGCTCAAGAAAATAGACGTTCCTACCTTATTTATTCATGGAGACGCTGATAATATCGTACCTATAGAACCTAGTTCAAAACAAGGTCACAAACTGGTAAAAGACTCCAAATTAGAAATTATTAAAGACGCTCCGCATGGTTTGTATGTTACTCATACCGATGAGCTGAACGAGATCTTGCTCGACTTTTTGAAATAGACTTCTTTCCCTAAAGGTAAAAACCGCTTCATCTCTATTAATGAAGCGGTTTTTTTATGCCTTGAAACTTTGCGGTGTTGGTGGAGAATTCCGCTTTCGCGAAAGCGCAATAATATCCATCATCCTGCCTCTATTTTGCATTTTACACAAATTAAAAATTATAGATTACTTGATTTGCGCAAAACGAAAACCTGAAGAAGCCCATAGATTTGGAGTGAGTTCAAAAAGATGAGTTATGAATATTCCAAAAGCATTGATACTTTTTCGTTTACTTCTTGCACCAATAATTTTGAGCCTTGCTTATTTTATAGGAGATAGTGCAAAAATAGGAATTGTGATTTTGATGTACCTAGGTTTGATCTCAGACATACTAGACGGAATCATTGCAAGAAAACAAGGTATTTCTAGCGCTCAATTAAGAAGAATGGACAGCCAGACCGATATGGTGTTTTGGCTTTCCATAGGTTTTGCAACTTGGATCTTATATCCGGAGCTTATTGCAAATCACGCCATTGTTATTTATGCCATTCTCGCAATGGAAATCGCTTGTTACATCATCAGCATTGTCAGGTTTAAAAAAGAAACATGTACGCATGCCTTTTTATCAAAATTATGGGGAATTACACTATTGATAGCTTTTACCTCGTTAATAGGTTTTAATCATGCTGGAATTCCATTTATAATGGCTATTATCATGGGATTGATCTCTCATATCGATCGTATTTTGATCACTCTCATATTACCAGAATGGACGCATGATATTCCAAGTGCCTATCATGCATATTTGATTAGAAAAGGAATAGCTTTTAAAAAAAACGACTTACTAAACAGTTAATAAATACTCGAATTATGAAAAAACTAGCACAACAATACTACGCGATTATAGGAGAAAAAGTTTGCTCAACTACGTATTCAAAAATATGGACTGCTTTACAACGCAAACTAGGCGTTACTTATCTCGATTTAAAAATGGAACAATTTGACCAGCAAAAAAGAAGAGAACTTTTAGCATTAGTTCCTAAACACATCAAAAAAGGAAAGCAGTCTATTTTAAGCATCCAGCTCACTAATTCTAGAATCAAAGAATTAAGAGAAGTTCTTACCGAGTCAGGATTATCGGTCATTAAATTAATACGAATTCCAGCAAATATGAAAGAACAAGAACTGGCAATTCCTTCTCATATCATGCGAGATTTATTTTAGATTATGCTGCACGTCTAAAAGGTTTTCAAGACCTTTGCCACATGAGTCACCGACACTTTTTAATCTACAAACCTTATAAAATGCTCAGTCAGTTCATGACTAACGATAGGCATCAAAAAAATAAAAAGTTCTTAGGTGATTTACACGACTTTCCTGATGGCTGCATGGCAGTAGGAAGATTAGATGAAACCAGCGAAGGATTACTCCTCATCACTACCGATGGCCAACTGAGCAGTCATATCAATAAAAAAGGGAAAGTAGAAAAAGAGTATTACGCTCAAGTAGATGGTATCATTTCCGATGAAGCCGTTCAAAAAATGACTTCTGGAATCGAGATCAGCATTAATGGTAGTTTATATCAAACTAAAGAGTGTAAAGCAAGAATCATTGAAGATATACCTGATCTTCCAGAAACTTTGCAGCGTATTAGAGATGAGCGCCATGGTCCTACTTCTTGGGTTTCTGTAACTTTAAAGGAAGGCAAGTTTAGACAAGTACGTAAAATGTGTGCAGCAGTTGGTTTTCCTGTATTGCGACTGGCTCGTGTGCGAATAGGTGATTTTACTGTAAAAAGTTTGAATTATAAAACCGTAAAAGAGGTTACTAATCAACTAGATTGATTTAGTTTACAACTCAAAAAAAGGATTTACTTACTTATCATTCTTTAAAATAATCAATGTAGCTCGTACACCAGATGCAAGATTCCAGATATTTTGTTGCACTACTTTACCTTTCATATCCATCACTTTAAACTCTGCGGTGTTGGGTCCTGAAGTCCCTTGATTTAAGGCTTCAATTTCTAGTTTATTAAACCCATCTTTAAGCGGTATTGCTACGCCTTGATAGGCATTTCTCAAGTAGATTTTATCGACTAGGATTTTATCATCTTGCCAGATGCGCACCATATCGCCATCTTCAAATTGGTGATCTCTACATACCAATCTTAAAATTTTCTCTCCGGTTCTTATCTCGCCTAAAAACGTATCACTTCTAAAACCAGCACCTACCGGAGCATCTTTCTTAAATTTTTGATTTTTGTACTTGATGCCTGGATCTACAAGATCGGTTTCCATACGCATCTTGATCTCATTATTTTCTTTAGGTCTCGTATAGGTCTTAGATTCCTTCTTTTCAGGAAACAACATAGAGCCACCACTTTTTGTTTCTGGTACTGGTTCTATAGTTCTAGGTGTTGTTTTAGGAGTCTCTTGACCAAAAGAAACACCGAGTGAAAGCATAAAAATAAATACAACTAACTTTTTCATACCTGCAAGTTATCAAATTCCTTGCCTAAAATGATCACAAAGAAGTTATTTTTAGTTAAAGGTTTTGTTATAAGTAAGTCGTTATCAACTAAAAGAGCTTTCGAAATAGAAATATCGATAGTTTTAAATTGATGTCACACTTTTTTAGGTGTAAACAACCAATCTCGTGTATTTACTCATGCGCTACACCCTTTGTCCTGCGGACATTTCCCTCAAAGGGAAAGCCCTAAGTTTCTAGCTAAGTCGCAATGATCATACAACTACAAAACTACCGTCTTCCCTTTGAGGGAAGATAAGAGTTGGGTGTTGGCGATGTTATTATCAAAAATTTACTCAGGCGCTACACCCTTTGTCCTGCGGACATTTCCCTCAAAGGGAAAGCCCTAAGTTTCTAGCTAAGTCGCAATGTTCATACAACTACAAAACTACCGTCTTCCCTGTGAGGGAAGATAAGAGTTGGGTGTTGGCGATGTTATTATCAAAAATTTACTCAGGCGCTACACCCTTTGTCCTGCGGACATTTCCCTCCGAGGGAAAACCTAAATTTCTAGCTAGGGCGCAATGTTCATATAACTCCCGAATTACCGTCTTCCCTTTGAGGGAAGATAAGAGTTGGGTGTTGGCGGTTTTAATCTCGTGTATTTACTCATGCGGCACACCCTTTGTCCTTACTTCGACAGGCTCAGCACAGGTCGGACATTTCCCTCCGAGGGAAAACCTAAATTTCTAGATGCGACGCAATGTTCATATAACACCAAAACTACCGTCTTCCCTTTGAGGGAAGATAAGAGTTGGGTGTTGGCGGTGTTATTATCAAGAATTTACTCATGCGCTACACCCTTTGTCCTGCGGACATTTCCCTCCGAGGGAAAACCTAAATTTCTAGCTAAGTCGCAATGATCATACAACTCCCGAACTACCGTCTTCCCTTTGAGGGAAGATAAGAGTTGGGTGTTGGCAGTATTGATTGCCATCTTCAACAGTTAATTTATTTCCATTGCTTTAAAAGTGATTCTACGCCGCTTAATAAACCATCGTAATACAGATTGTTTTTAAATTTTGGAAGCATATCCTTATTTACCACTTCTTGACAAATTTGATTAGTTAAAACCAGCTCTGTTCCTTTTCCAGTGGCTATTCCTACTTGACTGCAAGGTTTACAGAATACGATAAGTATTCCATTATTCTTCTCCTTAGTTCCAACTCCCCAAAAGTTACCTAAATCAGTACCATAATTCACGATATCTTGGTAAGGCTCCATACTATCAATCGTAACAAGGACAACATGCCTCGAAGAATCTTTCTTATAATTCTCTAATAAATCAGATAGAAAAGACACTTGATCATCAGTCAAGACATTGCTGTAATCATTTACTAATCCTAATGGCTTTGGGAATATATTCTCGACACTGTCTACAAAAGCTTCATTTTGCTCTTTTACTGGTAATTTTTGCTGAGCATAACTATTATAAGCGACACATAACAAGCTGGCTATTATCACAACAGCTTTATAGAAACAACCTTTTCTTAAGTCAAAAGTCATAAAATCAAATACAGATCTTTAAAATAATTCCGCTTTCGCGAAAGCGGAAACCTAAAAAACTTATTCTAAACGAGTGATCTTTGCTCCTATAGCACGCAAACGCGTGTCGATGTTTTGATAACCACGGTCTATTTGCTCAATGTTGTGAATGGTGCTAGTACCTTTGGCACTCAAAGCAGCGATCAATAAAGAGATTCCGGCGCGGATGTCTGGACTGGTCATGGTTGTTGCTTTTAACTGCGACTGAAAATCATACCCAATCACACTCGCTCTATGCGGATCACAAAGAATGATTTTAGCACCCATGTCGATCAATTTATCAACGAAAAACAAGCGGCTTTCAAACATCTTTTGGTGAATCAACACACTACCTCTAGCCTGCGTTGCCACCACTAGAACAATACTCAATAAATCTGGTGTGAAACCTGGCCATGGCGCGTCAGAAATGGTTAGAATCGAACCATCTATATAATTCTGGATCTCATAACCATCGGTATGTGCAGGAATGTGAATGTCATCGCCCTGACGCTCGATAGTGATTCCTAGCTTTCTAAATGTGGCTGGAATGATTCCCAACTCGTCATAAGAAACGTTTTTGATCGTCACCTCAGACTTAGTCATCGCAGCAAGACCTATCCAGCTACCTATCTCAATCATATCTGGCAGAATGCGGTGCGTCGTACCACCTAATTTTTCCACTCCTTCTATGATCAACATATTAGAACCTATTCCAGAAATGTTAGCACCCATGCGCACGAGCATGTTGCACAATTGCTGTAAATATGGCTCACAAGCAGCGTTGTAGATGGTAGTTTTACCTTTGGCAAGAACGGCTGCCATCACGATGTTTGCGGTACCTGTTACCGATGCCTCATCGAGCAACATGTAAGCACCGTGAAGCTCGTCTGCTTCTACACCGTAGAAATATTCTTCTTTATTGTACCTGAATTTTGCGCCTAGTTTGATAAAACCTTCAAAGTGCGTGTCCAGACGACGACGACCGATTTTATCTCCACCAGGACGCGGAATGTATCCTTTACCAAAACGAGCCAGTAATGGACCTACTAACATGATGGAACCACGCAAGCCACGACCTTGGATTTTATATTCTTCAGACTGTAACCAGTCCAGGTTGATATTATCGGCTTGAAAAGTGTAGGATTCTTTACCGTTTTTAGTCACTTTAACGCCTAGATTGTTGAGTAAAGCGATCAATTTATTGACATCTATAATGTCAGGAACGTTATTGATTTCTACTGGCTGGTCGGTTAATAAGACCGCACAAAGTATTTGAAGCGCTTCATTTTTAGCACCTTGAGGTTGAATTTCTCCTTTTAATTGATGTCCACCTTCGATAATAAATGTTCCCATGAATAATTTTAATTGTAATTTTTAAAAATAAAGAACTTGGAGTGGTTTGTAAAGCGATATTATGTGAAGTATTCACAAGTAATGAACAGTTACAAGTCTTAGTTTTCAGTGGCAGTTTTCAGTTTTCAGTGGCAGTAGTTAGTAGTAATCTAAATGAACAAGATCAAAAGTCTGTTTTTAGTTAGAAAAAAGCATGGGTATTTATACTCAAATTTTGATTTGTTGTACGAAATACCGCTTTGGGTAGGATTAAATAATTTAGATTTAAAGAATCATTTGCTGCTGTATTGCTCCTTGTTACGGTTTCCCGTAAAGGAAGAAGATTTTGAGGTTGTAATTTGGGCGGTGGAATGGTGAGTTGGATGTGCTTTATTTCCTTTTGTTTTTATGGGATAAGGAGTGTGTTTATTAAAATACTACTAGTTGGCGGCTATTCAAACAACTAAAAATCAATAAAGTAAATGATAGAAAAACTAGGGCAAAAATACACCAAAGCCATTCGGACATCTCTTTTAGCTCAAGACAAGCTGACGAAAAATTGGTATCATTTATTCTCTGTAATTGAATTGCAAACTGACGATGAATATTCTTACTATATTCCAAACGACAAATGGGAAAATGGTTCTGTTAGAACCGATCAATCGAAATTAGACGAATATTCATTTTATCTTTCCATTGACGAAATAGCTTCTGTTGATATTGCTTTAAAGGCGTTTGACAAACCATTTGAAAATTTTGTTATTGACGGACAAGAAATATCTTTCATCAATACAACTTTTGTAAAAGAACCTTCAGGAAATTATCCTTTAGTTTTCGCTTCTAACTTCTACATAGACAAAGGTGTTGCTTCAATCCTTCCAAAAAGAAAATCAGGTTTATTGGTTTGGAGTCAAATTGACAATGATCGAAAAACCGACAATAAATTTATTTCTGCAAGTATAACAAAGGAAATGTTAGCAATGCAAGAATTAACTATGGAGTGGTTAGGTTTTGACATTTTACAAAAAAGAGAGCACATTGGGAACATTTATCTGTCTGCACCAAATCCATATTTTAGAGAAGTGGAAATCTCCCTTTCTACTAACCCAACAGGTGTCTTTTACAAAATACTAACACGCAAAAAGAATTTTGAGTCATTGAAGTTTAGAATTATAGACAAACACGGAGATGCAATAGCTCTAGATAAAACATTTGAAATAACAAAGCAAGCAGGCCTTATAGAACTACCTCACGAACCACATCTATTTGAACTTAGAATCTACAACCAAGATAATGATTTGATTGCCATTCACGAACCTGCGACATTTCTAAGGAGAATTCAAATAGGATTGTCTATGAAACAAGCAGACTTTCACGTCAAAGTTGAAACGGAAAAAGAAAAGAAAGAATTTGTAGTAGAAAAATTTTCTAAAGTAGAACCTTCTGTTGTTGGAAAAACCAAGGATTTCAATCCTGAATATTATTTCAAAAACGCAGACAAAGAAAGACATCACATAGAACTTGCCGAACGCAAAGAATTTATTTTTTATTCTGGAGCAAAAGATGAAGCTGAAAAAAGCAAACTGAAAGAAAACGCAAAATCTATCATCAGAGAAATCATAAACAACGCTAATGATACTTGCTATTTATGTGACCCATATTTCAGTAGTATGGACATTGTTGAGTTTGCATTTCAAATTAAAAATTCAGGGGTTAAAATAAAGATACTTAACAGTAAAGAAGCTGTTTCAAAAGAAGAAGCTAAAAAAATAGCAACTGTAGTTAAAGAATACAATAGCAAACCATTCGGAAAAATTGAAGTCCGCATTCTTAGAGGCAACAGCATTCTTCACGACAGATTTATTGTTACAGATAAAAATGTTTGGTTCATAGGAAGTTCATTCAATGAATTTGGAAACAGAGCAACATGCATTGCTAAAGTTCCTGATTCTTCAGGAAAACTCATAATCAAAGAGATTGAGAAATGGTATGGCTCAGATGAGTTTTCTCAAAATATCATGGACTTTGCTAAAGAAACAGAAAATGGCTAATATTTTTTTGACAAATCCTGTAAATGCTGCGCTTAGAATGCACGAATGCGGACAAAGTGAATATTGGTTTTACCATAAAGACACTTATCCCAGCGACAATCCCTTGATGTATCAAGACTTGATTGATAACGCTATTGATGAAGTAATTATTTGGGATCCTTATTTCAATGTAAAACCACCCAATGCTGACCAAAACATATTTACAAACATTAAAAACGACATTACTATTAAGATTCTAACTTTAAAAGGCTTAGACTCAACTCAATCATATTTAACGGATGTCCATAATGCAGTAAAGGTCGTAATCGCACCAGCAAAAGATTGTAGGTTTGGTTTGAGAGTTATCAATAAAGGAGACGTGGCGAATCAAGGCGGAAGATTTTTTCATGATAGATTCTTGATTATTGATAGTACCGATGTGTATTTAATCGGTAGTTCTTTAGGTTATCATTTAAAATCAGAACAATCCACAGGAATTCTCAAAGTATCCACTCCAGACACAAGGGATTTTATAATATCAATTTTTCAAAAATATTGGAATAGTTCCAATCAACACGAAATTCCATTAACCTATTTACACCTTTAATGAATAAAGACCTTTTTTACAAATATGACTTTTACGCTCTTGAGCAAAAATATCCAGAACGCAAACTCGCTGAACTCTTAGGTGGAATTTCATCACTGAATGATTCTATAATGCCATTTATAAGCAATGTTGCTGACTTATTATACAAATCAATTAAAGCTGGTGAAAATGCAGAGGTTAAAGATGTTGATGCCCCTAACGTAGATAAAGAATTAGAGAAAATTTTAGAAGACAATCCGCTTTATACGTCATATAAAGCTCATTCAGAAAAAAGTCTGTCAGAATTTGTTTTCAATAAATTTCTGAGTAGAATATTCAAAAAAGACGGGCACTATAATGAAACTCACGTTATTCAAAATTACATTCATTCGTGGTTAGAGAATAAATTAGCCCTGAACATTGCTCAAGATTCACGCTTTAGTTCTTTAGTAGTATTGAAATCGTTATTAGATAAAACCGAAATGCTTCACGGTTTCTATGCTGACTTAATTGAAAATCTTCCAATAGACTGGGTTTTAAACAAAAAGGAAGAATGGGTAAACATAAATGTTAGCCCTGACAAATTACTTGATGCTGTTAGAACGTATGACAAAGAATTTTTTAATGGATATGAGAATTCCATATCAAAACTTCCAAAAGAAAATCTTTGGGGTTTTGCTCAAGAAGCAACACGCCATTCGGATTATATAATGTTAAACCACGAGTTTAGTTTTATATCTTCCGTTCTTATTAGAAAAGATATTTCTCTTTGGATTGAATTTTGGGACAATCTAAAACTTCCGATAATTCAAGATTGTGTATTTATATCTTCGTTAAATTTTAGTCCAAAAGAGTATTTACAATTAGCTTCTAAACTTACAGATGAAAAAACAGTTGTAAAATCTAATTTGAAAGTTCTCTTATTAATTGTAGCACACAATTATTTTGAAGCATCAAATAAACTAACAGAGCGTTTTTCCATTTACGAAGATTCCGAAAGAAAAAATGAAAGAAATGAACAGTTTTTTGAAAAAGGAATTGAGAAACAAATAGAATGGATTGAAACAAAGAAAAAGAACTACGAGAACATAATTCAGTCTTTGAAGAAAGCACTATCAAATTCGGAGATTGAAGATTGGATTTTTAGTTATAGACCAAGAATAAATAGTCGTCAGTATAAGCCAAACGACATTTACAATTCAGAAATAAAATTATTGACAGAAACTTACAAGAAAAAATCTGTTGAATTTTTGAGTTTAGATTTGCAGTCATTTAATTTACAAAAGTTCAATTTCTATGTAGAAGTTATCAGGCACAAAGAAGACAAAAATATCCTTTCAACTTTACTTGAGGCAATAACAAATTATATTAGCTCTGACAAATTCTTTTGGGACAGAACTTATACAGAACCATATTGGTCTGCATTAAAAAGTCTAGGATTTATAATAAGCCAACAAGACAACCCTATTCAAACAGCGAAAGAGTTAATCAATAAATTTAAAACTATTCATCAAGGTTGGAACCCTTCCAAAATTGACTTTTCACCATTGGTAAAAGAATCTTTTATTTGTTCGGGAGTTGCGTTGCTCTTTGAAAATGAATCTGGGTTCAAAGGCAGAAACGAGAAAGAAAGCTTTTTCAAAGGATTAACTAATCATATTTTAACGCAAGACAGATTTTCTCATATTGACAGCTCTGAATACTATCAAATGCCTTTGCACTTATTGTTCTTAGTTGCCAATCAAATTTTTTCAGAGCACAAAGAATTCTTTGAGCAAGAACTCATAGAAAACTATGACAATCTTTATTCGCTTTTGAATATTTTATCAAACGACAAATTTCCTCTTTTAGACCAATCAAAGGAACAACTACAAAAACGGCTCGACAAAGAGTTTTTATTCCTAAAACGGCAGTATAGTAATCGTAATCAAAAGGATAAAGTGCATGAGTTAGAAAGGATGTTAGAAACATTAAAACTTTAAGAAAAAAAACAGCCGCTTAAGCAATGTATAGTAAACAATCAAACAGTTCTCTTGTCAATATTAAAGTATATTTGAAAAGTCAATATTTTTTTCGTAACTAAAAAATCTGACTATATTAT
Organism: Nonlabens dokdonensis DSW-6; assembly: GCF_000332115.1. Classification (NCBI taxonomy): domain Bacteria; kingdom Pseudomonadati; phylum Bacteroidota; class Flavobacteriia; order Flavobacteriales; family Flavobacteriaceae; genus Nonlabens; species Nonlabens dokdonensis. The sequence continues at coordinate 3,134,030 of NC_020156.1, read as the reverse complement.
CGTAAATGACTAAAATGAACCAATAAATTTGAACAAAAGAAAAAATCCAAATTATAAATTAAAAATAAAGCTACTTCAAGAAGTTAAATTGAAATGTCCGTTTTGTAATTATGCAGATGCTTCAAAGCTAGAACACCATCATATAGATGGTAACCCTGCAAATACTGTTTTTAAAAATCTAATTTCTGTTTGCCCTAATTGTCATACATCTATAGAATCTGGCGAAATTTCAGAAAGTTTAGTAATTAAAACTAAAAATAACTTGTCTATTAATGCTGATTATTTGTATAAAGGCATTTACACTTTTGATAATTTTAGAATTCATAAGAATAGAGTTGGAATATTAAAAAAAGGAATGACTATTAAAGATTTGTACACAATACTTCCAAGTAACCAAATTAGGAAGACTGTAGCATATGGTGAACATCCAGGAGAAGATATGTATGACTCTTATGAAATTTATAATTCAAACGGAGAAATCCTTCTAGCTGTAGAGACTTCAGAAAACGGTAATATTAATGATCTTATCCGTTTAATAAGTATTAAAAGTACTAAATTTCATACTTTATCTGACGTTAGATTAGGAGTTTCAATTTCGGAAATTATGCATAATGAACATTTGGAAAATTTCCAGCCAGATTTGGAACATATTCATTTTAAGATCGAATGGATTAATGCAAGTTGTTCAATAGATAAAAAACAACTAAATGACGATTGGTGGAATAATGAGAAAAAAAGAATTGAACTTAGAGGTGAAAATTTAGAGTCAAAAATAGATTCAATTACTATACGCTGGTAAGCAGAATTATGGATAACGAATTGAAGATTGATACTAATTGATGTGCAAGGACTCACGGGAAGCAAAGTAGAGTATAAATCATTACCCTATAAAAGCATATCAAGACTTTCCTTAGAAACTGCTGGAACATTTGATCTGGACGCTGAGTTGAAAATTTATATTTCGAGTGAAAACATACCTTCAGTAAGTAAAAAGTTCAATAAAAGCATTGATGTTTATGAAGTCCAGAAATATCTAGCGTCAAAGATCATGTAGGAAGTGAAAGACTTTTGGAAGTAGGACTTGTGCTTAAACTTATCGCTATTTACAAGTTAAGAGATTCATATATAACCATTTAGTATAATTATGACGAACACTATTTTTTATAGTAAAGAGTTTGAAATAAACGGAATTTCTGTACCAGATTTTGAACTCAGAAGTGGAAAACTAATACGGATTTATGTTCCAAGTGTTCGGATTATTGAATTTGACCTTACAATTGAATCAATTAAGCATTTACAAAAAACTAATGCTAATTTACCATGGGCAAAAAACTACTCTCAAAATTCATTTATTGAACGCTTATTTCCTTTAACAGTAGAAAAGTATTTAATCCAAAAAATGAAAATTGATAAGAATAACGCCTCAAGAATTGCAAATGAACTTGATATTGGATTAAACGAAAGGTTAGAACTTATAAATTTTACAAATCGAAAAGCATTAATAATAAAAGCTCATTTTGAAAAAAGCAATTCTATTATTATAGATTACTTCGGAGTAGGTGCTGTCGGAATTAAAAAACTAGAACAAATTGTTAACTCTGAAATTAAAAAAGGTAAAACAGGAATTGCCTTTGATTCATTGCAGTATATGGAGGAAAATGAACCTTATGAAAATATTGAGCGAATTATAATAAATGTCCCCAACAAATTATTGTGATGAAAAACAAGTGAAATCACGTTTATTATATAACTAAAGTACTTATAGACAAATCATCCTAAATCAATCCTTATTTTGCGATAATAGCAAAGACTTATTTATTTCGATACTTTGTTATTCATAATTTTTAAGTATAATTAAATAAAAAATATAAAATTGCTGAATTGGAATAAAGAAAATCCAGAATTTATCTTAGCTAATTACGGCAAGTTACAGCTTCATAAAAATAAAACCGAATTTGAGTGGTCTGGACTTATCAAAATGCCTATTTCAAAAGCTCTAATTGAATTAACTATTGAAGTTGAAGATCAAAATGTTCCTTCTAATAAACAAATTAAGCAAATACAAGAATTTGAAAAAAGATGGAAAAGCATAAATGACAAATTGTTCCAATATATGGAAGAATGTTATCGCGATTCAAAATGGGAAAAAACTAAAAGTGAATTACAAACGATGTATTTCTTGTCTGCTATTAATTTGAAAAAAGAGAATTTTGAATGGTGGATTGTATTGGAACCAGAATTTGATGTTACTACTAATTTTAACTTTTTTCCAAGATTCACTTTGAAGAATGATGAAATCATTTGGTGTAATTTAAACTAGAAAGCGATGGATTACAATGAACTAACTTATTAAAGAAATCTTCCCTACTACTCTCACTCTCAAAAAGAACTATACCTAATCAAAATCCAAATTATTAATAGACCTAATAAACCAGTGGTGATGTAGCCCAAAAAGATGCTTATTAAGAGCAGTAAGCACAATATCAAAGTAATGATTTTTATGACTTTGGTGGCATTATTAGTAGAAGCAGTTTCCGTCTTTTTAGGACTCATCATTTGATTAAAAAACAGCTCGTCAGATTTTTGTAGGTAGAACTGGATTTGGGCCTCTTCTACTCCATCTTCTTCCAGCTTTTGTCTTATCTCGCTAGAGCTTAATCCTTTCTTGCGCTGCGACACGATATCGTTAAGTTGGCTCATGTAATGATAGGTTTGGATGGTTTGATGGTGGTTTTATTTTAAATTTAGAATAGTGAAAATAGTATAAAACGCGCTTTCGCGAAAGCGAAATTATCACCCATAAAAAAACGCCTCCTAAAAAGAAGCGTTTTTAAATAAATGGCTAAAAATTACATTTTATTTCTTAAGAAGTTTTAGACTTTTACTACCTGTGTCTGTTGTTATTTTTGCAATATATAAGCCGTTTGTTAACGCAGTAGCATCAATGATGGTATCATTAGCATTTGGGCGTAGGGACAATACTTGTTTTCCCAAAACGTCAAATACTTCAATGGAATTTAAAACCTGATTACTAGAGGTTACATTCCAAACTTGCTGTGTAGGGTTAGGATAAACTTTAATTACAGTTGTATCCATAGTGGGAATGCTAAGTAAAGGTGCTTCGGCTAATTTAAGTCCTTCCCATGAAATATTATCAAAATAAGAAATATTATCAGAAGTTCTAGGTTGCCAATCTGTAAAGACTACAATTTGGTCTACGTCATTATTATCTCCACTTGTTATAGCACTTGTGATATCATAGGTTAAGGTTTCCCATGCGTTTGTAACTGTATTGGGTTGTAACAGCTGAAAAATAGTGCCCGAAGTTTCATTTACCATTTTAATACCAACATCACTAATTACCGTTTTATAAACATCTATGGTAATAGTAGTAGTTGTCCCGTCTAAAACCCATTTCCAGATGGTTCCATGTTGTGTTTCGCAACCTGCAAAAGGTTCACCTGCTGTTAAGGTTATTAATTTGGCTACCGTAGGAGACGTATTAACACCAGTGGCATCTGGATTTGACACCACTTCAAATGGTGGATTAGAATCGTTTTCAAACACATTCCAATTAGTAGCAACGCTGCCAACTGATCCTGGTTCAAAAGTTAAATCAAAAGTTTGATTTACAGGTGTGATCTCTACGGTGAAACTAATGGTGTAGGTATTGGTATCTGTTCCATTTTGCGCAGTTACTAGAATAGAAGTTACTCCTGGAAGCGATGCAGCGTTAGTAACCACAGCTGTTGCTGGTGATGCTTGTGCTGCGGTAGCTACAACCGTTGGGACAACCGTTGTACCTATAGGTAATAAAATATTATAATCTAAGGTGCTTGATGAAAAACCAGCTACTGTTGATCCATTGACGGTAAGGTCACTTAACGAAGTGTCTATTAAAGGGTCTACTGCTTCATAAATTTCAAACTCCCATAGACTATATCCAAAAGGTGTCCCTCTTACCGTGCCATACATTCTCACATATCTACCTGTTTCACTAACCGATATATCATCAATGCCGCCATCTCCAGTAGTTGTAGTGAAAGCAGTAGTAAATGTGGTGAATGTAGGATCATTAGAAATTTGTATTTCATAAGAACTTCCAAATGCACCTTCCCAATTTAATACCACTCGTCCAATATCAAAGCTAGCACCTAAATCGATAGTAATCCATTCTGGGTCAGAAAAAGAAGATGCCCAACGTGTAGCAGCATTACCATCGTTAGCATTAACTGCCAAAGTCCCTCCATTTTCGACAGAACTTGCGGTGGCCGTACCATTAAGAGCAAGGTTTTGAGCTGTCGCAAACTCAAAAACTATGAATACGAATAAGAATATGGTAATTTTTTTCATAATTAAATAATTTATCTATCAATAGTACGCTTTTATTATAGAAAATTGATAACAAAACCAATGATAAATTACCATTATTTATAATTGATAAACATAAGATAATTACTGAAAATGTATTTAAAAAGTTATTATTTGGGTTGACACAATAACCATTCTCAAAGAAATATGAGCAGAATCAACCACCATTTCAATCCGTTTTAGCGATGGCAAAAGCTTGTTTTAAGGGCTTGCTACAGTATGCAATTGATGCTTTTTTTAAATATAAAGCCACTGTCCTCAATTAAAAAAGGTCTACTTCTCTATATAACAAATCATTAATGATAGTATCTTTGATAGTATCAAATGATAGTATCAGTTTTGAAACCACCTTACGAAATAACATCTTCCATTTTAAAATTAGTTACTTCTATTTTGGATAACATAGCAGAAAAAAATAAAACCATTTATAGATTAAAATAAGGGTTTCAAAATGTAGGACATTTAATTTCTAAAAACTCGCTTTCGCGAAAGCGAAACTACCACCCATAAAAACCACTACTTCTTACAGAAGTTGTAATAGCAGCTTATTGAATAAGGAAATACTCGCGTAGATGCTATTTTACTTTTGTTTTATACATTCACAGTAAGAAACTACGCTTAAAACCGCGATCATTTACTTATGATGTTTTCAAAAGTAAACATATAAGTTTACTTTTTATTATATTTGTAAATATATATGTTTACATATAAATTGTATTGTAAACGTAAACATTTACATGTGATGAGAAATAAGCACCACCTTTTGATCGAACAGCTGGATAAAAAATTACAGCCTTTTTATGAAACTAGCAAAGTATTAATCCCAGAACGTGGATGGACCAATACCATTCGTACTGCGCTGCATATGACTATGGCTCAACTAGGCACCAAACTAAATATAACCAGGCAAGGTGTGAAAAGAATTGAAGAAAGTGAGGCGAGCGGGACGATAACACTTAATTCCCTAAAAGATGCAGCTGAGGCAATGGACTTTAAGTTAGTATATGCGTTAGTTCCAAAAAATGGAACCATCAACAATTTGATAGAGAATAAAGCCGAGGAATTAGCCCGAAAAATAGTAATGCGAACCAATCAAACAATGCAATTAGAAAACCAAGGAATAGGAGATCAAAAATTGGACAAAACGATTAAGGAGCTTGCTGCTGAATTAAAACGTGAGATGAGAAAGTCACTATGGGATTAGAATTTGATTATAAAAATGGACAAACTCCATTAGAGGAAGAGGAAAAGAATGGTCTAAAAATAAAGTCAATTACTACTCATGAAGAATTGGATGAATTTGAACAGCTTAACATAGAAAAAGCAGTCGAATGGACCATTTACACAAAATTTAAACCTGGAAATATTCTAACAGAAAAGTTTATCAAAAACTTGCATAAAAGAATGTATAGCGATGTCTGGAAATGGGCTGGTCAATTTAGAAGAACTGAAAAGAACATCGGAATCTCGTGGCCAAATATTGGAATAGAATTAAAGAATTTGTTGGACGACACAAAGTTCTGGATTGACAATAAAACGTATCCACCAGAAGAAATCGCTATAAGGTTTAAACACCGTCTTGTATCTATTCATTGTTTCCCAAATGGGAATGGTAGGCATTCAAGAATGATGGCAGACATCATTATCGAATCTATTTTTGGTGGTGAAATATTCACGTGGCATCAATCAAATATGGTTAAAGCAAACGAAACGAGGAAAGAATACATCAAAGCATTAAAAAAGGCTGATAATGGTAACTTAGATCCATTAATAAAATTTGCTAAGAACTAAAGCCGCCAGAAACTATTCTGAAAAGTGTGTGAACTAAAATCTGTTGGATTAAAGTTTTAGCAGTCTTTCTGATCTACAGCAAAAGCCAAACCACCAACCACAAAAAAACGCCTCCTAAAAAGAGACGTTCATACTATTTGAATCTAGTTTCTTGAGTCTTGAATCTTACCTCTTGTTTCTTAACTCTTGATTCCTGTTTCTTGATTCTTATTTCTTAACTCTTAATACTGCTCTTCTTCATTAGGAAAATCGACTGCCTTGACGTCTTTTACATAGTTGGCTACCGCATTTCCCATATCTTCATATAGATTCAAATAACGACGTAAAAATCGCGGATTAAACTCATGTGTCATCCCAAACATATCGTGAGAAACGAGAACCTGGCCATCCACGCCAGCGCCTGCTCCTATTCCTATTACTGGAATGGTAAGTTGGTCGGCTACTTTTTTTGCGAGTGCTGCTGGTACTTTTTCTAGAACCAGTGCAAAACAACCCCAACGTTGTAACGCAAGTGCGTCTTCCACTAGTTTTGCCGCTTCTTCTTCTTCTTTGGCTCTAACCGTATAGGTACCAAATTTATAAATGGATTGTGGCGTGAGTCCTAAATGTCCCATCACTGGAATACCTGCATTAAGAATACGTTTTATAGATTCTTTTACCTCGCTTCCACCTTCTAGTTTTACGGAGTGTCCGCCACTTTCTTTCATGATGCGTATCGCACTGCGCAAAGCTTCTTTAGGATCACTTTGATAACTACCGAAAGGTAAATCTACCACCACAAGAGCACGTTCTGTACCTCGCACCACACTACTGGCATGATAAATCATTTGGTCCAGCGTTATCGGTAAGGTCGTTTCATGTCCAGCCATTACATTACTCGCACTATCGCCCACAAGAATCACGTCTATTCCTGCGCTATCGATAATTTTTGCCATGGTATAATCATAAGCCGTTAACATCGAGATCTTTTCGTGATTGCCCTTCATTTCTACAAGGGTTTTAACGGTTACTCTTTTATATTGCTTCTTTGCGGTAGACATAAACTTGTTTTAAGTCTAGCAAAAGTACTAATATTACAGCTCAATTTAATGGATACGATATGAGACTTCTATTTACTGCTATTTGTGTTCTCGCTTTCGCGAAAGCTTACTCACAACAACCTATATCACAAGATTCTACCGTGGTGACTATTGAAAAACCTAATCCTGTGGATGCTGTGAAGACCTTTTTTAAAAATTTTCACGCGCAAGATACGGTGGCATTAAAAGAAATGATCCTACCAGAAATCATGCTTACCTCAATGTCTATCAAAGGTGAACAACGCATGATCAACAAAACAAAAATAGACGGATTCTTAAAAGGAATTGCGAGTATACCAGATAGTATTCCCTTTGAAGAACGCCTTATTGAGATCAGTTACAGCAACGATACTCAGGTCGCAACTGTTTCTACCACTTATGAATTCTATTTCAATAATTTGTTATCGCATATAGGAACTAATAAGTTCACACTCTTTTTTATAGACGACAAATGGGTCATCGTAGGTATTGCAGACACGCGTATTTATGGATCGTAATTTAGGTTTAAGTTTAAACTTAAGTTAAAGTTGAAGTTGAAAATTGCTTTGCAAACAGATTCAAGGCTTCATTCCTAAAAACATTTCATAAAGCTCTTTTATTACTTGGAGCAATGTGCATTAAAAATGCTCAACTAGTTCAAACGCATCACAGATGCGCTCGATATGGAAATTGCGCCATCTTTAAAAACTCCTTTCCTTAGAAAAGGAAAGGTGGGCAAATTGGAGCGCAGCGTAGGTTTGGTCGGAAAGGATGGAGAATGCTTGTACTAGCACTAAAGCTTTTATAATATAAACAATACTGAATAGCGCGCTTTTGTAAAGTATACTAATTTATTATTAGGTGTTTGTTTTGCTCGTATTTTGTTTGCAGCAATCCGCATTGCAAATGCTCAACTAATTCAACGCATGACTAATAAAGTCAACTTAGTAAGAATTAAAAATGTCTTTAGAATTCAATAATTTCAGGAGGAACTTATAATAATATCTAAATAAAGTATTTCCCTTCAGATGAAGGGAAAAAAGTTAAGTAGCTTGCTACTAACGAAAAGGGTTTGACACGTTGCTTGTTCATGATCTAAGAGCTTTAACTACAAAACCCTAAAGAATCTTTATTTCTTAATAAACTTCAACGTTTCCTGACCTTGATCGCTATTTACAACAAGAAAATAAACGCCTTGACTCAACTTTGCAATAGAAATAGGTGCTTCAAAATCCGTTGTCGACTCATCATATTGCGACTGCATTCTTCCTTGAATATCGTATATCAAAAGCGATTCAATCGTGAAGGCAGCATCAAGGCTTATAAAGTCTTGTGATGGATTAGGAGATAGCAAGATGCTATTTTCAGTAGGATCTGCAACACTTGTCGTGTTTAAAATAGTAACAGTCTCGGTATTGGTAATAATCGGAAAGTTGAAGTCAAAATAGATTTCGGCAGTATTATCAAAGCTATCGCCTAGTGCTAATGAATTCAATGTTTTGATTTTGAATAGAACATAACCATCATTTGTCGCATCGTTAAAATCTAAATTGATGTCGTCAAAGTAAAATTCAATTTCGTTACCATTTGTGATGCTGGCATAATACTCATGACTAGAGTTTAACGGCGCAAAACTGTCTATATCAAATTTAGAGGTATCGATGACATCTTTAACTCTTACGTTAATGGCGCTTGCCGTTCCTGTGTTTTCAAAACGTATCAGATACTCCAAGTATTCACCTATCATATCTGGCTCAATAGTATTGCCTTGTAGACAAGTTTTGTCATTAGGATCGTAACTGTTTACTACAGTTTGATCTAATACATAGAAGTTGTTAGAAAGATCAACATCAGCACTATTAAGATAACTACTAGCATTTGGTAAGATAATATCTCCACCATTTAATGGATTAGTAGGATGTGTTGGTGCATTTAAATTAATTGTAACTCTATAGGTATTGCTTTCAAATGGATTTAAAGTGTAGTTCCAGAAAATACTATTTGCAGTTGTACTATCCTGTGTAGGTAATGCTGACAAAAAAGTCATTAGTGTATTGTTGTAAGAGAATTTCAATACATCACTAACTGGTAAAGTACCTTGATTACTGACTATTACATCGTACATCACGTTAAAACCTGGCCTAGCTTGGTTAATAGGTATTATCCTGACGACTATATCTTGTTGTAATGTTATTGGAACAATGCAGAAGTCTTGTGTAAAATTATTGCTACTATTCGGAAAAGAAATATTTGTACTTTGAGGATTTACGCTAACTATCGAGTTATTGAAATCCATATCTAAAGTGAAGTTTCCACTAGGAACTAAAATTTCATAATTTCCATTTGAATCTGTAATGGCAGAGAACAAAGACGAAACTGAAGTAGCTTGGGCGTTTATACGCATTCCACTCACCATGGGATCAGTGGTACTGCAACCATTAGAATCTGAATCATAAATAATTCTACCGTTAATTGAATTAGAAGGAACTATAACCGGTCCTGTCTGACCACTAGTTCCTAAATTTTGACAATCTGCTGAAATAAAGAAATCATACGCTACATTAGGTGTCAATCCAGTAACTACTAAAATAGGAGAACCAGTAGAAAATATTATCACCCCAGAATTAGTTGCTGGGTTATAGGGATGCACACCGTATTCAATTACCCAGGCAGTTTCTGTTCCTGCAGGCGTCCAATTTATTTCTGCACTTGTTCCTGTATAATTGGAATAATCAAACTGTGTTACTGGTAGACACTGCGACTGCGCAAACTGAACACTAAAAGTAAGAAAAATTAAAAGTAAAAATCTAGACATAACCATCGTTTAAATGTTCTTAAAGATAAGAAAACATTTAAAGGTCAAACTGTTATAAACTAAAAAAGCGCAAATCATGAGATTTGCGCTTTTTAAAATTCAATAATATCTGTTACTGATTTCCTAAAATAATAGGTAAACCACCGCTCTCGCCGCCACCTACTACAATCACTTTAGAATTAGGAGATTCTGCTAACTTTAAAGTTGCCTCGATTCCTTTTTCAGTAAGAATCTTGTCAGTTAAAGAAGCGCTCAAAATTTTGTTGGCTACCGCTTTACCTTCGGCATCAATTTTTTGTCTTTGTGCTTCCTTAGTCGCTCTAGCAAGCCTAAACTCATATTCTAATGCTTCTTGCTCTTGCTCTAATTTGCGCTCAATAGCAGACTTAATTTTAGGTGGTAACGTCACGTCTTCTACAAGAACTCTGTTTACTTGTATGTACTGCGTTGATAATTCTTTTTGAACTTCATCTAGAATTTCATTTTGAATGACATCACGCTTACTAGAATACAATTGCTCTGGTGTGTAACGACCTACCACACTTCTCGCTGCAGCACTTATTGCTGGTGCAAGAATTTGAGATTCGTACTCACGTCCTTTTTCTTGGTGTAAATAAGGTAACTTATCATATTCTGGCTGGTACCATACGGTTCCATCTACAGTTACTTCAAGACCATTTACAGAAAGTACTCTCATTTTATCGCTTACAGACAACTGTCTTACCGGATAAATGATCATATCATTCCATGGAGCGATGATGTGAAATCCTTCTCCATAGGTATTTTCTCTATCTACACCATCGTTAAGGGTTTTAAATAAAACTCCTGCTTGTCCTGACTCAATCACGACCGAACTTTTAATAATAACAATAGCAAGTATCACTAATCCTATTAAAGTGAATACCGCTGCTTTAGGTAATTTTTCCATAATTTTCTTTTTTAAACTAATCCGTTATATTTTCTTAAAAACCATTCTAGTCCTAATAATAGCAAGATAAGGCCTAAAAGGTACTTCCAGTCTATTAGACTGGTTTGTTTAACACTTGCTCTTTCTACTGTTTGTAATAATGGGTCTGTGTTCAAGTTTTCTATCAACTGAGCTGTTTGTCCTTGATAATAAACCCTTTCATTACCTACTAATTTTTTCATTCCAGCATCACTCGCATTTACTTGTTGCTTTTCAATATCATATTCTAAAATACTGAAAGAACCGCTGCGCGATAACTGGTCATTTTCTACTTTAACTGTGAATCTATAATCACCTGCTTCAAGACCACTTAAATCAACTACGTAAGAATTACCACTTAGTACAAAAGGTCTGGTGATCAATTCCTTATTTTCAGTATTAGTTATATTTAAGTTTAATATACCATTGTCTTCAAATTCATAATTTTTATCCAGATATTGAGCATTTATTAAAATACTTTTATTTTGATAGTAGAATGGCTCGTAAGTTACCTCTAGCCTATTGCGCTTTTTATTGCTGGCTAAGTATTGCACCTGACTGCTCACTAAATCATCAAAATTCTTAAAATCTTGCTCGTCTAAATAACTTTGAGCTCTCCATCTCCATAAACCGCTTGCTAGTGTCACCGCACGTTTAGAATCACCATCTTCATAATTAAACCATATAGGTTGTGTAGTCGCAATTGCGCCTATTTTCTTATAAAAAAGTACGTCAACATTTGTATTAAAAATCAATTCTCCAAAAGGCACTTGAGCTGGAGGATAATCATCAAAACTCAATTGATCTAGATTAAATGTAGAGTAAGATGTATTGAGAATAGGCTGTGCCTCATCAAAGTCAAAACTGTTTTCTAACTCAAAACTTTGGTATTTACTATTCAGGTAATCAATGTCGGGCTGGCTACCTGTAATCACCCATGTATTTTTATTAAATTGATCTATTTGTGTGTACGCTTTCTCGAAAGCGGAACTCACACCATACATTACCACTAGATTATACTCATTGAGATCATAATCTTCACTGGTATTTTTAATCGTGACTTTACGCTGCTGGTTAGACTCTATTGCCTTTTTCAAAGCGCCGATATCTGGATGCAACTGGTCGCTTAGAATCAAAACATTAGTCTGTTGATCGATCACCTCAACCGCAAAGCTTCGGTAATTGTTTTGAGTGTTCTTTTCATTAGGAAGCGCCTCTATAGTCGCCACCATAGATTGAGTTCCTACTGCTTTACTGGTAAGGTTAAAGCTCACAATTGCCGACCTATTCTTAGAATCAAAAGAAAGTGTTTCAGAATACAAGGTGCTATTTCCTTGGGTAATTTTAAATAAACGCGACTCTTTTTCCTGACCTTGATAGGAAACAAACACTTCTACAGGAAACTCATTATTAAGGTAGGAATACCTATTCACGTTTATGTTTGTAATTTGTAGATCTGCATACTGCGTAGTATCACCGTAGATCACCGGATATAAGCTTGTTTTCTCATCTATTTGTGAGTAAGAATAACTATTTCCAGTGGTTTGATTGCCATCAGTGAGAACAACTACCGCTTTGTTTCTGTTCTTAAATAACTCTTGAGGTTGCGTTATGGCAACACTTAAGTCAGTCTCTGTCGCAAGAAAACCTAAAGAATCGAGTGGCTGTATAGTTTCAGAAAACTTATAGGTCTGAATCTCAAAATTTGAATTTAGCTCTTGATTATTTAAAATCGATTCCAAATCCTTTTTCACAGCGTCACCAGAATCGAGGTAATCAATAGACTTAGAATCGTCTACTACAATAACTAATTGAGGTAGCAAGGATTCATAGGTTTTAGAGTCAAATCTAGGAGCTATAAAAAGTAATAAAATAGAAAAAACCGTGAGAAAGCGCAATAACGCAAACCACGGTTTTTTTCTAGTATTTTTTGATGTACCTATATAACCGTACTGAAAAAGAGCTATTAAGGCAGCAATACCTGCAGCTACAATCATCAAAACTACGGTCATAAAAGTATTTTTTTATTAAGTTAGCATTCCGCCATCTACGTTAAGAGTTTGCCCTGTTACGTAGGTAGAAAGATCACTGGCAAGAAATACACATGCATTTGCCACATCTTCTGGAGTACCACCGCGTTTTAAAGGAATGGCATCTCTCCATCCTTGAACTGTTGCCTCGTTGAGCGCTCCAGTCATTTCAGTTTCAATAAAACCTGGTGCTATAGAGTTACATCTAATGTTACGAGAACCTAATTCTAGAGCTACAGACTTACTAAAACCGATAATTCCAGCTTTACTAGCTGCATAGTTGGTCTGACCAGCATTACCTTTGACTCCTACTACACTACTCATATTAATGATACTACCGCTACGTTGTTTTAACATCGTACGTTGAACCGCTTTGGTCATATTGAAAACAGACTTCAGGTTGACCTCAATTACTTTATCAAAATCTTCTTCGCTGATTCTCATTAACAAATTGTCTTTGGTAATACCAGCGTTGTTGATCAATACATCAATGCTGTCAAAGTCTTTTGTTACCTGATCGATAAGTTCTTGTGCTTCTTTAAAATCTGCTGCATTGCTTTTATAAGCCTTTGCTTTGATTTCTAGTGAAGAAAGTTCTTTTTCTAACTCAAGAGCAGGACCTTCAGAGCTGGCATAAGTAAATGCTACGTTTGCTCCATGTTTTGCAAACACCTCAGCGATACCTTTACCTATCCCACGACTACCACCAGTAATGATGACATTTTTACCTTCTAATAATTTCATAAGTAGTTGGTTTATATAAAATAACCAGAACAAGCGCCGATTAACTGTTACTTGTTCTGGTTTAAGAAAATTTATCCTAATACTTCGGCAACTTTCTTACCGATTTCAGCTGGTGAATCCACAACGTGAATTCCACATTCTGACATAATAGCTTTTTTAGCTTGTGCTGTATCTTCAGATCCTCCTACGATCGCACCTGCGTGCCCCATAGTTCTTCCTGCAGGAGCAGTTTCACCTGCGATAAAACCTATAACAGGCTTTTTATTTCCAGTTTCTTTGATCCATTTTGCCGCATCAGCTTCTAACTGACCACCTATCTCACCTATCATCACGATAGCTTCCGTTTCTGGATCATTCATGAATAATTCGACAGCTTCTTTTGTAGTTGTACCTATGATTGGGTCACCACCTATACCTATTGCTGTAGAAATACCATAACCTTGTTTTACCACTTGGTCAGATGCTTCATAAGTAAGCGTTCCAGATTTAGAAACGATACCTACTTTTCCTTTTTTGAATACAAAACCTGGCATGATACCTACTTTTGCTTCTCCTGGAGTGATTACTCCTGGACAGTTAGGACCTACTAGTCTACAGTCTTTATCTTTAATATAATCTGCAGCTTTTACCATGTCTGCCACTGGAATACCTTCTGTAATCGTGATGATTACTTTAATACCAGCATCAGCAGCCTCCTTAATCGCATCAGCAGCAAAAGCTGGTGGCACAAAAATGATAGTAACATCAGCACCTGCTTTTTCAACAGCTTCTTGAACTGTATTAAAAACTGGTTTACCTAAGTGTTCTTGACCACCTTTTCCTGGCGTCACACCACCTACTACGTTAGTACCGTAATCGATCATTTGACCTGCGTGAAATGTTCCTTCACTACCGGTAAAACCTTGTACTATAATTTTAGAATCTTTGTTTACTAAAACGCTCATTTTTTATATTTTATGTATGGAGTATTTTTATTTAATCTTGTGATGGATGGCTGGATTGATGCACTTCAATGATCTTTTCATCTTCTACTTTAAAAATAGAAACAAAATAACCTATAGGTACTTCTTCTCTTGGGTTTTCATTAGTTCTTACGTAAACTGTAAACCTAGCAGCTACCTCTTTTTTATCGCTGAAAATGTGAGAGATTTCTGTTCTCATACTTTCATAAGATGCCGCTGTAGACTGGCATAATCTATAGTAATCATCATAGTCAAACTCTCTGTAACCAGAACTTGCATGCCAATTCATTTTTAAATCTTTATGCATGTATTTATCAAACAATTCTGTATTAACAAATACGTCAGAATCTAAAAAATTTAAAACTACTTTTTTTGCTGAAACAGCCATTTATCAATTTGTTTAATTTTATGCTAAACTAGGTAAGATTGAAATGTTAACCTAGTTTTAAATTCTATCTTTTCGTTAAAATATTAACGGTTTTTATCTAATTCTTTGACCAATTGCATCATTTCAGGAATTTGCTTTATCGCAGCAATTTCTTTGTATTTACTTCTAAAATCATCTGCTGGAATGCCGAAGTAATGTTTGTTTCCTTCAAGAGTTTTACTAACACCAGACTTTGCAGATATCACAGCTTTTTTACCTATAGTTATGCCACTAGTTATCCCTACTTGGCCCCATATGGTAACCTCATCTTCTACAACTACACAACCAGCAATTCCAGTCTGGCTTGCAATGAGAACATGATTACCTAATACAGTATCGTGTCCTATTTGTACCTGATTATCTAACTTAGTTCCATAGCCTATAGTTGTGTCTCCTGTAACACCTCGATCTATTGTGCTATTTGCACCTATCTCAACTCGATCATGAATCACCACTCTACCATTACTCAGTAATTTATCATAACCTTCTGGCCTTCTTTTGTAATAGAATGCATCGCCGCCTAAGACTACCCCAGCATGAATGGTTACATCATCACCGATTATGGTACGATCCCCTATATTAACATTTGCATGAATGATCGTGTTACTTCCTATGACAACATCTTTACCTACACTGGCCGTATGATGAATATGAGAATTTTTTCCTATGCTTTTGGGAAGTTGCGCTTTCGCGAAAGCGGAAAAAGGAAGAAAATAATTTGTTAGTTTATTGAAATCCCTAAAAGGATCGTCTGAAATGAGTAAAGCTTTACCTTCAGGACATTCCACCTCTTTATTAATCAAAACGATAGTAGCGGCGCTCTCCAATGCTTTATCATAATATTTAGGATGATCTACAAATACAATGTCACCAGGCGTTACCACATGAATTTCATTCATTCCCAAAACTGGAAATGCTGCGTCACCTTTGTAACCACAATCAATGATAGCAGCTATTTCAGAAAGTGTATATGCTTTAGGGAACTTCACTATTGCTTCATTCTCTCGTGATAGTTTCCTTTTTCAGTATCGATACGGATAACGTCACCTTCATTAATGAAAAGTGGTACCATTACCTCAGCACCAGTTTCAACGGTTGCAGGTTTAGTAGCATTAGTTGCCGTATTACCTTTAACTCCTGGTTCGGTAGCTGTTACTTCAAGAACTACATATTGAGGCATGTCTACAGATAATGGCGAATCATCTTCTGTATTAATTTGAATTTTTACAATCTCACCTTCTTTAAGCAATCCAGGTGCATCAAGAACAGATTCTTGTAAACGTATTTGCTCATAAGTTTCAGTATTCATAAAGTGATATCCTTCTGGATCTTGATATAAAAATTGAAAAGCTTGAGTTTCTACTCTGATATCTTCAATTTTATGCCCTGCAGAAAACGTATTATCAATAACTTTTCCAGAGGTTACCGATTTTAACTTTGTTCTTACAAATGCAGGTCCCTTTCCAGGTTTTACATGTAAAAATTCAATGATTTTATAGATATCATGATTGTAACGGATGCATAATCCTTTTCTAATGTCGCTTGTACTTGCCATATTCTATTGTTTGCTGATGTATCCTCTCATGATACCTCGCTTTGTGTTTTTAATAAATTCTAATATTTCGTCTCGTTCTGGTGTGGCACTCATTTCTGCCTCGATTATTTCTACCGCTTGAGAAACGTTATAATTCTTTTGATAAAGAATGCGGTAAATATCTTGTATTTCTCTAATTTTTTCAAGCTCAAAGCCTCTTCTACGAAGCCCAACTGAATTGATCCCTACATAACTCAAAGGTTCTCTACCAGCTTTTACATATGGAGGAACGTCTTTACGCACTAATGATCCACCAGATACAAATGCGTGACTACCTACCTGACAAAACTGTTGCACAGCAGCCATTCCTGCAAGCACGACATAATCACCGACCGTAATGTGACCAGCTAGAGTACTATTGTTAGAAAAGATACAGTTGTCTCCTACTATACAATCGTGAGCGATGTGACAATAAGCCATGATCCAACAGTTTTTACCTATAACAGTTTTCATTCTATCAGAAGTACCTCTATTGATGGTTACACATTCTCTAATTGTAGTATTGTCACCAATTATTGTTACCGTGTCTTCATCTTCAAATTTCTTGTCTTGAGGAATAGCGCTTATTACAGCACCAGGAAATATGCTTACATTTTTTCCTATGCGAGCACCTTCCATGATAGTAACGTTTGATCCTATCCAAGAACCTTCTCCTATAACTACATCATTATGAATAGTGGTAAAGGGTTCAATTACAACGTTTTTTGCGATTTTTGCGCCAGGATGTACGTATGCTAGTGGTTGATTCATTATTTTACTTTTGAAATTTGTGCCATTAACTCAGCCTCGGCACAAAGAATACCATTTGCATAAGCATAAGCTTGCATGTGACAAATACCTCTTCTTATAGGAGATATGAGGTCACATTTAAATATTAGTGTATCACCAGGAGATACTTTTCTTTTGAACTTTACATTATCCATTTTCATGAAGAAGGTTAAGTAATTCTCTGGATCAGGAACCGTACTTAAAACAAGAATCCCTCCAGTTTGCGCCATAGCTTCTACTATTAAAACTCCTGGCATTACTGGTTGTCCTGGAAAATGACCTACGAAGAATGGTTCATTCATCGTTACATTTTTTAAACCTATCACATGAGAATCTGATAATTCAAAGATCTTATCAATAAGCAAGAAAGGCGGCCTGTGTGGAAGTACGTTCATGATTTGAACGACATCCATAAGTGGTTCCTTATCAATATCAACTTGAGGGACATTATCTTTAATATCCTTCTTTATTATTTTAGATAGTTTTTTAGCAAATTGTGTGTTTACAAAATGTCCAGGTTTTGTAGCAATTACCTTTCCTCTAATTCTATAACCTACAAGTGCTAGATCGCCTATAACATCAAGTAATTTGTGTCGCGCAGCTTCATTAGGATGATGCAATTCAAGATTATCTAGAATACCATTAGGTCTTATGGTAATATTGTCTTTATTAAATGCTTTTTTAAGGCTTTCAGTTGTTTTCTCTGACAACTCCTTATCTACGTAAACTATAGCATTGTTTAAGTCACCACCTTTAATGAGTCCATGCTCTAATAACATTTCTATTTCATGAAGAAAGCTAAATGTTCTAGAACTAGAAATTTCATCTTTGAAATTACTCAGCTTTTCTAGTGTAGCATTTTGAGTACCTAATACTTTAGTACCAAAATCTACCATTGTGGTAATTTGATAGGAGTCTGCTGGCATAACGATAATTTCGCTACCGGTTTCCTCGTCTTTATAAGAGATGATCTCTTTAATAACATATTCTTCTCTGAATTGATCTTGCTCGACTTTACCAGCTTTCTCAAGAGCTTCTACAAAGAATTTTGAAGAACCATCCATAATGGGCGGCTCGCTGCTATCGATTTCTATTAAGCAGTTGTCTATTTCTAGACCAACTAATGCAGCAAGAACATGCTCACACGTATTGATTTGAACACCTCTTTTATCTAAAGTAGTTCCTCTTTTAGTATCAGTTACGTAGTTGGCATTTGCCTCAATAATCGGACTACCTTCTAGGTCAACTCTTTGAAAAGCATATCCATGATTTTCCGGAGCCGCTTTAAAGACTAGGGTAACTTTTTTACCAGTATGTAATCCTACTCCAGATAGGGTTACTTCGTCTTTTATTGTAGTTTGCTTAAATTCTGTTACCGTCATTTCACCTTATTTTTTCTCAAGATCAGTGATTCTCGATTCGATTTTTCTTAAATTTTTAAATAGCACATAGCTCCTATTCCAGTCTCCGAAATCAAATGCTGGAGAACCTTGAACTATGGATCCACTTTTTAATTTTCTGCCTATACCGCTTTGTGCTTGAATGCCTACATTATCTTCTATTTCTATATGGCCAGCAATTCCTACTTGTCCACCTATTCTACAGTTTTTACCAATTTTTGCAGATCCTGCAATACCAGTTTGGGCAGCGATTACTGTATTTTCTCCTATCTCAACGTTATGGGCCACTTGAATTTGGTTATCTAGCTTTACACCAGATTTAATAATCGTACTTCCTAAAGTAGCTTTATCAATAGTAGTAAGCGCTCCTATATTAACGTGATCTTCGATTACTACATTTCCCGTCTGTGGAATTTTTGAATAGCTACCATCTTCTTTAGGTGCGTATCCAAAACCATCAGCTCCTATTACACTTCCGGAGTTGATAGAAACATGATTTCCTATGATCGTATCGGCCATAATTTGAACTCCAGATTGAATGATGCAATCATTTCCTATGCTTACATTTTCGGCAATAGTGACGTTAGGAAATATCTTTACATTGTCTCCTATTTTTACATTTTCTCCTATGTAACCAAAAGCCGCAAGGTAAAAACCGTCTCCATAAGAAGCCGTTTTATGAATAAATGATGGTTGTTCAATACCAGATTTATTATTCTTTGCCATTTGATAATATTCCAACAGCTTAGAAAATGCGAGGTAGGCGTCTTCTACTCTTATTAAAGCGCAATCTACTTCTTGCTCCAAAACAAAATCTTTATTCACGATAACCGCACTTGCTTCTGTCTTGTATATATAAGGAGTGTATTTTGCATTTGAGAGAAAACTCAAACTTCCTGATTCACCTTCCTCAATTTTTGAGAGTTTATTTACTTCAATAGCTGGATCTCCTTCAATGGTTCCTTCTAGAATTTCCGCAATTTGTTTGATGGTAAATTTCATTGTAGCAAAAGTACTAATTTATATCAATCTTGCAGCTTTGGATAACAACAGTAATATTTCTTCACTTCTTTGAGCAAAGCTTTAAAGCTATCTTCCTTACCTGCTTTTATAAGTTCTATTAATTTACCTTTTTTATTTACTATTTGAATAGGTTTCGCTTTCGCGTAAGCGAGATTAACAACATCACCAGAAAACACAAAGTAAGATGCTTCGTGCTCACTTAGTTGATAAGATTTCTGAAGTTTTTGTAAATGCTTTTGAACTTTACTTTGTGGAATAGGTTTACTTGAAAATTTTATTTTGAGCAGCTGTCGATTCAGGATCATTTTACAAAGTTCGCTCAAAACAAAATCTTGATGATTCATGCTTAGTTTGAGCGTAAAAATTATATCAGAGTCATCTAAAGCAGCAAATCGTTCGAGATCCAAAGAATTTGTTTCAAAATCAGGATGATCATTAATAAAGAAATATCTGAGATTATCTGGTAAGTCTACCTTAACTCCTTTTTCAAGAAGTTCCTTAACACGCTTAATAACAGATTGCAGTAAATGCTCAGCGCCTATTCCTGTTTTGTGTAAATAAACTTGCCAATACATCAACCTTCGACCAGATAGGAAGTTTTCCACGCTGTAAAGTCCTTTTTCCTCAACTACGAGTTTATCATTCACTACATTAAGCATTGTAATGAGTCGCTGGCTGTTGATGTTACCTTCTGCAACGCCGGTATAAAAACTATCTCTTTTAAGATAATCTAATCGATCCATGTCTAGCTGACTGGAAATCAATTCTAACATAAACGGACGGTGGTATTCTCCTTTAAATATTTGGATGGCAAGCGTTAAACTACAGTTAAACTCGCGATTCAAATCATTCATAAAATGATAAGAAAGTTGCTCGTGAGTGACCTTATTTATAATTTGATATTCTAAGGCATGAGAAAACGGTCCATGTCCTATATCGTGTAACAAGATGGCTTTGTAGAGCGCATCTTCTTCCTCTACTGATATTTCAACTGACTTAGATCTAAGTACTTGTACTGCTTTTTGCATGAGGTGCAAACAACCTAATGCATGATGAAATCTAGTATGGTGTGCTCCAGGATAAACCAGGTAGCTCAAGCCCATTTGAGTAATACGACGTAGACGTTGAAAATATGGATGTTCTACTATTCTAAAAATCTCTTCTGAAGGAATCGAAATAAAACCGTAGATAGGATCGTTTAATATTTTAAGTTTGTTCTGTTGTTTCAAGGGAACAGCATTTTAATACAAATATACTGATATGGCAGAGATCAAAATACTATGGGTAGACGATGAAGTGGATTTATTAAAACCTCACATCATTTTCTTGGAGAAAAAGGGATATACGATTGACACAAGAATAAGTGGTTCTGAGGCGCTGGAAGCAATTGAAGAGACCAATTATGACTTGATCTTTTTAGACGAAAACATGCCAGGTTTAACGGGACTGGAAACCTTGCACGAAATCAAAGAAAAACAAGCTCAATTACCTGTGATAATGATCACAAAAAGTGAAGAGGAATATATTATGGAGGAAGCTATCGGTTCTAAAATAGCCGATTACCTTATCAAACCAGTTAATCCCAATCAAATACTACTTGCGGTAAAAAAGAATCTCGATCATTCTAGGCTTATCAATGATAAAACAATAAGTGATTATCAGCGTGAGTTTAGAAAAATAGCTATGGACATGTCTATGATCAATAGTTATGAAGAATGGGTGCAACTCTATCAGAAATTAGTTTATTGGGAAATTGAATTAGAGGATGTTGACGACTCTGGTATGTTTGAAATTTTACAAGCTCAGAAGAACGAAGCAAATCAACAGTTCTGTAAATTTATTGATAGAAACTATCCAGATTGGTTTGACGGTGACGAGGACAATCCTATTTTAAGTCACAATTTATTTAAAGAGAGAATAGCTCCACATCTTAAAAAAGAAGATCCTGTATTACTTGTTGTAGTTGATAATCTTAGATTAGATCAATACCGAGTGTTTGAAAACTTGATCAACAATTACTATAAGAAAGTGGAGGAAGAAACCTACTGTTCCATATTACCTACAGCTACTCAATATGCAAGAAATGCGTTGTTTTCTGGCCTGATGCCAGAAGATATGAAGAAAAGGCATCCAGATTTATGGCTGGATGATACTGATGAAGGTGGGAAAAACATGCATGAAAACGCCTTTCTCACAGCGCAGTTAAAACGACTAAACTTAAACATCACACATCAGTACCATAAAATTACTAATGAGAATAAAGGGCGTAAACTTGCCGATAACTTTAAAAGTCAAAAAGACAATGATCTTACAGTTGTAGTTTACAATTTTGTAGACATGCTTTCTCATTCTAAAACAGAAATGGAAGTGATTAAAGAACTTGCAAGTACAGATAAAAGTTATAGATCACTAACTTTAAGCTGGTTTAAAAACTCTCCGTTGTTTGATATTATACAAAAAGGTCAAGAGTTAGGCTTTAAGTTAATTCTGACGACTGATCATGGAACTATTAATGTTACTTCACCTAGCAAAGTAATCGGAGATAAAAATACAAGCTTGAACTTAAGATATAAAACTGGTAGAAGTTTATCTTATGAAGATAAAGATGTTCTTGCAGCTAAAGACCCTAGTAGCATCAAATTACCCAAGATTAATATGAGTAGTAGTTTCATTTTTGCAAAAGGAGATTTGTTCTTTGCATATCCTAATAACTACAATCACTATGTAAGTTATTATAGAAATACGTATCAGCATGGAGGTGTTTCTTTAGAAGAGATGTTGATACCATTTGTCATATTTGAACCTAGATAATGGAAATTACTTATAATTTATCTGAAATCGATGCTGTTGCTGAGCAGCTTCTAAATCATGCGCAGTCAAAGGTAATATTGTTTGATGCTCCAATGGGAGCAGGAAAAACTACCCTCATAAAAGCACTCTGTAAACAATTAGGAGTAATAGATGCGATCACCTCTCCTACTTTTAGTTTAGTCAACGAGTATAAAGGAGTTCAAACAGACGTGATGCACTTTGATTTGTACAGAATTGAACATTCTGAGCAGTTATATGACATTGGTTTTGAAGATTATCTGATAAAAAATGCATTTCAGCTAATTGAGTGGCCAGAGTTTTCAAAACCGTTTCTATCTGAATATCAGGAAGTATCAATAGAAATAATTGATTCAAACACAAGAAAATTAAGCTTAAAGCCTTTACAAAATACCCAATAATCTTAACGAGAGAAATAATTACTCTTGTTTAAGTTTGGAATCATGTAGTTTAACATGTGGTAACAGTTTTTCATCGAAAAGGTGAGAAATTACTGCTGCATTTATGGTTGTTGTTTGTAATTTAGTATCACTTATTTACTTAAACCCTTTTATTATGAACAACAAATCTATTAAAGCGTTAGCTTTATTGGCAATTTTCGGTGTATCCCTTGCCGGTGCCGCAGTGCAATTTCAACCTGAAGAAACAAAAACTTCTAAAATCGAAAAGAAATTATTAGCAAAGTTTAAGCCACCAGTAACTGGCTAAAATAAATTTGATATAATTAAAAAAGCTCACTACATTTACTTGCAGTGAGCTTTTTTCATTATAATTTTTATCTATGAATACATCAAGAAGGCAAAGTAAAGGAACTAAAGCATTAGCTGTAGGTAGTGCCGTTGCTGTGATTATGGCGGTTTTACCTTATGCCTTTTACTATTATGAAGCTTTGCCAGATTGGCTTTGGGATACTTCTCTGTTTAATTCTTTGTCTAAATCTTTTGACGATAATCGACTAATGGCATCATGGATACTTTTTCAAAAAATCGTGCCTTTACTATTATTAATCATTTGGTTTTTGACTTGTAAGCATTGGTGGTACCATGTTATTATCATACCAATAAGTCTTTATGCATTTCAGCTTTATAACCTTTTTGATTTCTCCTCTACCTATATTGATTCTGGCGAGTTGTATTTTATAGTACCAGTGGTGATTATTTCGCTCTCTCTTACTTATTTAGCTAGAATTAAAGTTTTTGATCGTATTCACGGCATAGACATAAGTGAGATAGAAGATGAAATAAAAAAACCTAGCGATCGCTGGTTTAAGTAATCTATTTTGTAGATTTAGAAAGAAAAAAATACGTAGATGTCCTCTATAGCAACACCTTTTACTAAAGATCAACTTATTCCTCAAGAAGAGCGACTAGAGATAACGATTACCAAAAAAGAACTGTTCATAGGGATTCCTAAAGAAACTCAACATCAAGAAAAACGTATTTGCCTCACTCCAGATGCAGTGGCAGCAGTTTGCGCTCATGGGCATCGCATACTCATTGAAAAAGGAGCGGGAATAGCAAGTAACTTTTCTGATAAAGACTATGTAAATGCTGGTGCCGAAATGACCTCGGACACCACAAAAGTATTTTCTTGTCCGACTATCCTCAAAGTTGCGCCACCTTCTATGGAAGAAATAGAAATGATCAAACCTCAATCCGTATTGATTTCAGCTTTGCAACTTAAAACACAAGACCAAAAATATTTTAAAAAGCTAGCTGAGAAAAAAGTGACCGCACTAGCCTATGAATTTATTACTGATGACGAAGGTCAATTTACAGCAGTTAATGCGTTAAGCGAAATTTCTGGTGTTGCCTCAGTATTAATTGCTTCAGAAATTCTTTCTAGCGGAGCTAATAGAACTGGTCAATTATTTGGGAACATAACTGGAGTTCCACCTGTTGATGTAGTTATATTGGGAGCTGGAGTCGTTGGTGAGTTTGCTGCACGGACTGCCTTAGGTCTAGGTGCTAGCGTTAAGATATTTGATAACTCCATTTCAAAATTGCGCAATGTTCAGAACAAGGTAAATCAGCAAGTGTACACTTCTACCATTCAACCCAAATATTTATCAAAAGCCTTAAGGCGCTGTGATGTTGCTATAGGAGCTCTTACAGGCGAGAATAGAACACCAGTAGTCGTTTCTCAGCAAATGGTTGAAAACATGAAAAATGGTGCAGTAATTATAGACGTTAGTATTGATATGGGTGGTTGTTTTGAAACGAGCGAGGTGACAAATCATGACAAACCAACTTTTAGTAAGTTAGGAGTAACCCATTATTGTGTCCCTAATATTCCATCAAGATATTCCAAAACAGCAAGTGTTGCATTGAGCAATATGTTCACACCATATATTTTAAATATTGCAAACGATGGTGGAATTGAACATGCCATACGCATGGATCAAGGTCTTAAATGTGGGATTTATTTATATCATGGAATTGTTACAAACAAATCTGTAGGTCAATGGTATGATTTATCTCATACCGATGTAAATTTGCTCATATTTTAAAAAGAATATGAAGTTTATAAAAAGACTAGGTTTTTACGGTGGTGGTTTTGCTATTGGAATGGTTTTCTTAATATTTTTCCTTACCGGAAAAAGAACCCAATGTACCTGGCTTCCTGAAGATCGAGTTATAAACGATATCCGTAGAAAAAACTTTGTGCGCTTCTCTCCAGAAATGCGTACGATGCTAGAACAAAGAGAAATTGATACTTTAGATATCCAACTTATACTCAAGTATGGTAGTGTAGATTTTTCAAAATCTAATACCGATACCATTCCATGTAATTTTTATCATATTTCTGGAAGACAGGAGCTAAAGAACACCTCACTTTGGGTTCAGAATTGCGAGCGTTACGTTAAGGTAGTAAAAGTATTGAGCCAGTAATTTTTAATATTCTTGACGATATAATGATTTAGTCACGATTTAACTTAATGACGCAATAGTGGAGATGATAAGGTTTTTAAAACATTTTATTTATTTTTTATCATTTTTAAGCTTACCTTTTTCATTTTCTTTACTTTCATTTTATATCAAAGCAAGTAATCATTTAGGGTATTATCCTAAATATAATAATCCCGATCCTAAAGAGCTAGAATTATATTCATTTTATTCACCATGGATAGAGCAATTTATGCTAATTTGGACGTATTCTTTTTTGACTTGGTTTTTCTTAATGATGCTCTATCTATTCATCAAAAAATCAAAAATTGATTTTTACTTCTTGATTATTACAGCTCTATTTCAGATGATACCTATCTCAATTTTATTTTCAGGTATATTCGAGTGGTACGTGGATTAATTCATGAAAGGTAAAATACTTTCAAATATGAAATTTATATACCTCTTCTATTCATTTCCTGCTTGATAAGAGTTAACTCTCTACCAGTCTGCCCTGCTACAGATGTGTTTTCTTGCGCTCTTCTAATTAAATAAGGCATCACATCTTCAATAGGACCAAAAGGAAGAATCTTAAACGTATTATGACCTAGTGCGGCAAGATTAAAGGTAAGGTTATCACTCATTCCATAAAGCTGTCCAAACCAAACATCATTTGTATTAGGCTCTATGTTTTTTTCAGCTAGCGTTTTCATCGCATCAAGAGTGCTTTTTTCATTATGAGTTCCTATACATAACTTTATAGTGTCTAGTCGGTCTAGAATATAATGCATGACATGGTTAAACATTTCGTCTGTAGCAGTTTTATCCTTACATATCGGGCTTTCATAGCCATACTTAATTGCACGTTCACGTTCTTTCTCCATGTAAGCTCCTCTTACAATTTTTGCACCTACAATAAAATCATTTGCTTTGGCATCTTCATACAATTCCATGATATAATCCAGACGATCATGTCTATAACATTGAATGGTATTATAGATATAAGCTTTACCGTGATTGTACTTCAACATCATTTCACGTATCAAGTCATCGGCCGCATCTTGCATCCATGTTTCTTCACCATCAAATAATAATGCAATATCATTATCTACAGCTGTTTTACATAGTAGATCTACCCTATTATAAATGCGCTCCCATTCCAGTTCTTCTGGTGGCGTTAAGGTTTTTTTTTCTGTAATTTTTTGCCAGATGTAGAATCTTCCAATTCCAGTAGGTTTTACTACTTCAAACGGCAAGGCGTTATTTTCACTCGCCATGTGAATGAGCGTCAACTTTTTCCCTACCACAGCGTCAAAATCGGCTTCATTTTCTTTCCCTTCTACTGAGTAATCTAGAATAGAGCTCACACCTTTTTCAAACATTTTCTCGACCAGCGGCATGCACTCCTCATCAGTCGTTCCACCGCAAAATTGATGAAAAATCGTATCCTTGATAATTCCTTTTACTGGCAACTTCCAGTTAAGCGCCAGCATGGTTGCCTTAGAGCCTAAATCTACAAGCCATGGCTTAGACATCGAGCTGAAAATAAAATGCGCTTTCTTAAGATCTTTATCAGATTTTAAAGAAAATGCGTTAGCAGTATTATTAAAAGGATTCTCATTCATGTAACAAATATAATTGCATAAAAGATTAAATTAATCATATAGACGCTACTTTTGGAGAATAATAACAAGAACCTATTTTAGGTCTCGCTTTCGCGAAAGCGGAACTTATATAATCATCACAGTTACTGTTCAATGAACTCGATTACAAATAATAATTACGCCATACATTTTAACAAAGAAGCCTATTCTCGACTGAATAAATTCATAGATTCTCAAAAACCTAGTTGTGTTTTCATATTAGTAGATGAGAATACTATGGAGAATTGTTATCCGCTATTTATGCCTCAATTAGAGACTAATGCTCGCATAGAAGTCATCGAGATAGATGCAGGAGAAGAATTCAAAAATATAGAAACCTGCAGCGGTGTATGGAGCGCCATGATAGAGCTAGGTTGTGATCGCAATAGTCTAATGATTAATCTAGGCGGTGGCGTGATTACGGACTTAGGAGGATTTGTAGCTTCAACAATTAAAAGAGGTATTCCTTTTATTCATGTGCCCACAACAGTTTTAGGAATGGTAGATGCGGCGATAGGTGGTAAAAATGGCGTAGACTTGGGACATCTCAAGAACCAGATAGGCGTCATTGTTCCTCCACAAATGACTTTAATAGACGTAACATTTCTTAGGACCCTAGATCAAAGGCAACTCCTTAATGGATCTATTGAAATGTTTAAACACGGCCTCATAGGAGATCGCAAGTATTGGGAGAATATGATAGAAGTAAAAGATGATTATTACTCTGATATTTTTGAAGGTTTGATTTATCAAAGTGTGGTAATTAAAAATGATGTGGTAAAAAGTGATCCTTTTGAAAAAGGTGCTCGTAAATCATTGAATTACGGTCATACTATAGGACACGCCATAGAATCTTTTTGTTTATCTAGTGAGAATCATGAATCATTACTTCATGGAGAAGCAATTGCAGCTGGATTGTATTTAGAATCTTTTCTCAGTCATTTACATACTGGATTGAGTAAAAACGAATTTCAAGAAATAGAAGTCTGGTTCAAAAACCTAGATATGCAGCTATCATTTTCAGCGTTTGAAATAAGACAAATGCTTGAATTAATGACACATGACAAGAAAAATGTAAATGGTCAGATACGTTTTGTACTATTAAAATCTATAGGTACTTTTATAACAGATCAAACTGTTCCTGAAGAGGATGTGATCAAGGCTTTCGGCTTGCTATAATTAATTAAATAAGCCTTTTTATTTGTTTGTATATTCTAAAAAAACTTATACTTTCGATATTATTAAATTGATTTTACAATGAGAAATATAATTGTTGATTATAAAAAACTTACGCCAGAAGTACTTGCCTTGCTCGTGGAAAAATATCCCGATGGATATGGAGATGATGATGTGATTTCATTTAAAAATCACAAGTATGAAACTATAGAAGCTGTAGAAGTAATTACTGAAGACACTAAATATTTAGTAAAGATTTCTAAGCGTCTTTCGATGCAAATGGAATCTTTTGATGAAGATGATTATTCTGAAAAAGAAATGGCAGATCCTGATGCACTTCCAGAAATAACCGTTGAAGACCTCAAAAAAGCTGAAGAGGATGAGGATTAAACACCTCTTCGGTGAATTACTCTTCATCGATTCGAAATAAAGTTGACTCCTTTAAGCAGTCAATTATATCATCATTATTTGACTAGATATATTACGTCATATTAAACAATAATCACTCAAACAAAAAAACCACGCAAATTGCGTGGTTTTTATATAATAATTAATTTGCCAACTCAATGGCTGTAGTTTTTTACTTTGCTATTACCGCCTGTACTTTATCTGCAGCTTCTTGAAATTCTACCGCACTTTGTACGTCCATTCCGCTGTTGTCAATAAGTTCTTTTGCGATCTCTGCGTTTGTTCCTTGTAATCTTACAATCAATGGAACATTCATAGCATCACCCATACTTTTCTTAGCATCAATAATTCCTTGCGCTACACGATCACAGCGTACAATACCACCAAAAATGTTTACCAGAATAGCTTTCACACCTTTATCTTTCAAGATAATTTTAAAAGCTTCCTCTACTCTTTTAGCATCTGCCGTTCCACCTACGTCTAGGAAGTTTGCCGGAGATCCTCCAGCTTGTTTGATTAGATCCATCGTTGCCATTGCAAGTCCAGCACCATTTACCATACAACCTACGTTACCATCTAGGTCAACATAATTCAATCCTACGGCCTTTGCTTCTACTTCAGTAGCATTCTCTTCTCTTGTATCTCTTAATTCAGCAAGATCTTTATGACGAAATAATGCATTCTCGTCTAAAGTGATTTTACAGTCTACGGCGATAATCGTGTTATTTGATGCTTTCAATACTGGATTGATTTCAAATAAAGCACTATCAGATCCTAAATAAGCATTGTATAAAGAGTTCACAAATTTGGTCATCTCTTTAAAGGCTTTACCACTCAAACCTAAGTTAAAAGCAATACGTCTCGCTTGAAAACCTTGTAATCCATGAGCTGGATCGATAGTTTCAGTAAATATTAAATGTGGCGTTTCTTCTGCTACAGTTTCTATATCCATTCCACCTTCAGTAGAATACATAATCATGTTCTTTCCTTGAGCACGGTCAAGAAGAACAGACATATAAAATTCTTCTATTTCAGCTTCTCCTGGCTCGTAAACATCCTCAGCAACAAGAACTTGATGTACTCGTTTACCTTCGGCGGTAGTTTGTGGCGTTACAAGATCCATTCCTATGATCTCTCCAGAAATTTCTTTTACTTGATCAAGGTTTTTAGCTAGTTTTACTCCACCACCTTTACCACGTCCACCAGCATGAACTTGGGCTTTAATTACATGCCATCCTGTTCCGGTTTCTTCAGTTAGTGCTTTTGCCGCTGCTACTGCCTCGTCTGATGTGGTTGCAACTTTACCTCTTTGTATGGTCACCCCATAGCTAGCGAGTATTTCTTTACCTTGATATTCGTGAAGATTCATAAATGTTCTTTAAAGTTCAATTAAGTATTAGCAAAAATAAGCAAGTGAGCCATTAAAGAAAAAGAAATCTTTCTAAAAGAATACATAAATTCGGTTATACAATTATTCTAGTTTCCATATCTACACAATACTTAAAAATTTAAGATATAATTCACTTTTATTTTTCTCACTCTAGTACTTTTGTAGGCTTAAGTTTATTACATGAATAATCAAGATTTATTAAACATAGCTCGAGAACACGGTAGTCCGGTCTATGTCTATGATGCAAATGTCATTGTAGCGCAGTATGAACGTTTAGTTTCCGCTTTCGCGAAAGCGAAAAACCTAAGAATTCACTACGCAGTAAAAGCACTGTCTAACATCTCTATCTTGAAACTTTTTAAACAGCTAGGCGCTGGACTCGATACCGTTAGTCTACAAGAAGTTGAATTAGGACTCGCTGCTGGCGTTGCTCCTGAAAAAATAATATTTACACCTAATGGTGTTTCACTGGAGGAAATTGAAAAAGTAGCCGAAAAAGGCGTTCAAATCAACATTGATAACCTTTCTATTTTAGAGCAATTTGGCTCTAAACATCCTAAAACACCAGTTTGTATAAGGATTAATCCTCATGTGATGGCTGGTGGAAATGCTAATATTTCTGTAGGACACATCGATAGTAAATTTGGTATTTCTATACATCAAATACCTCATATATTAAGAATTGTAGAAAATACAGGAATGACCGTTAATGGTGTGCACATGCATACGGGAAGCGATATTCTAGACATAGGTGTTTTTCTTTATGCTACAGAAATCCTTTTTGAAACGGCTGCAAAATTTAAAGATCTGGAATTTATAGATTTTGGAAGTGGTTTCAAAGTACCATATAAGGAAGGTGATGTTTCTACCGATATTGAAGATCTTGGCGAGCAACTTAGTGAGCGTTTTAACGCATTTTGTAAAAACTACGGTCGTGATATCACCATGGCGTTTGAACCTGGTAAATTTCTGGTGAGTGAAGCTGGTCATTTTCTTGCTCAAGTAAACGTGGTGAAACAGACTACCTCTACTGTTTTTGCAGGTATTGATTCTGGTTTCAATCACTTGATACGACCGATGCTTTATGGTTCTTATCATGGAATAAAAAACATTTCAAACCCAGAAGGTAAAAACAGATTTTACAGCGTGGTAGGATATATTTGTGAGACGGATACGTTTGCAAACAATCGTCAAATTTCTGAAATAACAGAAGGTGATATTCTCTCTTTCTCTAATGCTGGAGCTTATTGTTTTTCTATGGCAAGCAATTACAATTCTCGTTATCGACCTGCAGAAGTGTTGTGGTACGATAGCGCTGCTCACCTAATAAGAGAGCGAGAAACAATGGAGGATATTTTAAAAGGACAACGTCAGGTGGAACTTCAATGGAAAGAAGAAGCCGTTGAAGCTTAAATACTTAAAAGACTCAAAGACTTTTTAACTCAAAATCCCAGCTAGCCGCTGGGAATTTTTGGTTATGTTAAGTTGTACTAAGATTTGATTAATGGTTTGTAAACATGCGTTTATCCGGAAAATTAAATGGATAAAGATTATATTTGAATTGATATAACGAGTTACCTACAATATCAAAAAAAATATGGCTAAGAAAAAAGAGAGTGAAAAACCATTAAAAAACGAGAATACAGAGGAAAGAAAAAAGTGCGGAATAGTAATGCCTATTTCTGCAATTGACGGCTTAAGCTCTGAACATTGGAAAGACGTGCTGTCGATAATTACTGACGCTGTTTCAATGAGTGATTTTGATGCAAACTTAGTGAGTAATGGCAGTGATGTTGGGGTTATTCAAAAGCGAATTATTCAAAATTTATATAAAAACCCAATCGTAGTTTGCGACGTAAGCGCAAAAAATCCGAACGTTATGTTTGAATTAGGATTAAGATTGGCATTTGATAAACCAACGATAATTATCAAAGATGATAAAACAAATTATTCTTTTGACACATCGCCAATTGAACATTTGGAATATCCAAGAGATTTGAGATTTAATGAAATTGTTAAGTTTAAAAAGGAATTGTCACAGAAGATAATTGCAACTCATACCGCTTCGCAGGAAAACCCAAATTATACTACGTTTTTAAAGCATTTTGGCGAATATAAAATAACAAACATTGAAGAGACTGAGATAAGTTCAGATAAGTATATTTTAGAATCTATAGAGTCTTTGCGTAAGGAAATGATTATGATGAGGAGACATAACTCTAATAATTCAATAAACATTAATGAATTTTTAGAGAAAGACGAGTTAAGAGAAATAGTATATAAAACCAAACTGAAGGAATATTTATCTCTGAAAGATTTAGCTAACGACTATGAAATTACGAGTAAAGATTTAGAAGATGATTTTGTTGAGTTTTTGGCAAGCTTTAGTGAAATCAGAAGCTTGATAAGGACTAAAAACGAACTGAGAGATTTTGTCGATAAAAAGCTTGAATTGCCATTCTAAAAAATACTGTTGGCAACAAAGTACTGTGGTAAAAATTAAGTAAAATCTCTATTATTATAGGCACTGTAGTACTTCTATAACAATCATCATAAATCAGTCCTTATTTTGCTAAAAAAAACGTTGTTTTAAAAATTTATTTGTCACTACTACTATTAATAATAGTTTCTTACTTTTTCCCATAATTCCCTTAAAGAGTCAATTGCTACAAAGAGCTTTTTATAATTTTGTTTTCGCGGCAGTAGAATAAAAACTAATCGTATGAAACGTAAATTAAAAATTGATATTATATCTGATGTAGTATGTCCATGGTGTACCATAGGTTACAAACGTCTAGAAAAGGCTATTAAAAATTTAGGGATAGAAGATCAAATAGAATTAGAATGGCAACCATTTGAGTTGAACCCCAATATGCCATCAGAAGGTCAAAATTTACAACAACATCTCGCTGAAAAATATGGCGCTGGTCCTGAACAGCACGCACAAATGCAACAACAAATGAAAGCTGCTGGTGCCGAAGTTGATTTTGTATTTAATTATAATGATGACATGAGAATGTCCAATACTTTTGAAGCGCATATTTTATTAGAATATGCTAAGGAGTTTGATAAGCAAACAGAGCTCAAAATGATATTAACCAAATCATTTTTCACAAATAATAATGATGTGTCTGATCGAGAGATATTAAAACAAGCCTTACAAGAAGCAGAATTAAATGTGGAAGAAGCTTTTAGTAGGTTAGAAGATAAAGAAACCCAAAAAGAAATAAGGGACAAACAAAACTATTGGAAAAACTTGGGTGTAAATTCTGTGCCTACGATTGTTTTTGATAGAAAAAGTGCAGTGACTGGAGCACAACCAGTGGAGGTTTTTGAAAAAGTACTGCAAGAGGCCATAAATGAAAGCAATCAATCCTAAATTACAAAAACCAGCAGTTTCCTAAGAGTAAAGTAGATTTTGAATAGAGCATATTTAGAGGAAACTCCTGCTAAGTTCACAAACGACCTTTCATTTCTTAACATCAGTTTGCCTTTCAAAGGCACTAAAATATTTTACTTTTACAGTGAATTAAAAACTTATAAATGGCTTCAGGATTTTTTGCTTTACTAGATGATATAGGTGTTCTTATGGATGATGTTGCTTCTATGAGTAAGATTGCTACCAAAAAAACAGCAGGGATTTTAGGAGATGATCTAGCCGTAAATGCAGAGAAAGCTTCTGGATTTGTTTCTTCTAGAGAGATACCAGTTTTATGGGCAATCACTAAAGGGTCGTTTATCAACAAATTGATCATTCTACCTATCGCATTTTTGTTAAGTGCATTTTTACCTGTAGTAGTTACTATAATTTTACTGCTAGGAGCTATTTATCTCGCCTTTGAAGGAGCTGAGAAAATCTACGAATGGATTTTCCCTCATGAATCGCCTGAAGCAACGATTGCAGCACCAGAATTAACTGAAGAAGAAATTCTAGCACTAGAGAAAGATAAAATTAAATCGGCGATTGTGACTGATTTTATTCTATCGGTAGAGATTGTGATTATCGCTTTGAGCTCTGTTGTAGAGGAACCTATTTTAAACCAGATATTAGTTGTTTCAGTTGTTGCGATAATTGCAACGATAGGAGTTTATGGTATCGTCGCTGGTATCGTAAGAATGGATGATCTAGGTGTAAGACTTATAAAGTTGAGTGATGGTAAAAAAAGTATTTCTAAATTCATTGGTACTTTTCTAGTAAATGCCCTACCATGGATTATCAAAAGCCTATCGGTTATTGGGACTATCGCTTTGCTTTTGGTTGCCGGCGGGATCTTTTTACATAATATTCATATGATAGAAGAATTATTGCACGCACTTCCATCCATTATCGCAGAGTTTATAACCGGTCTTGCAGTAGGAATAGTATCGCTGGCCGTTTTCAAGCTTTTTAAATTTTTGTTCTTCCAGAAAAAAGTTGGTGTGTAGATAAAGTCGTTTGAGTTATATAAATGTAGTTAGGACTGTTTTTATCTCGCTTTCGCGAAAGCGGAATTATAACAATCAAATGCATCATTAAGTGTATTTAAATAAGTTTGCCGGCTCTGAAACGAGTTATAACAAACAAGCCTGCTCTTAATTAGAACAGGCTTGTTTAGTATAAAATATGAGTTATATCAATTATTCTATGATAACTTTTCTAGTTAAAATACCATAATTAGAATTCATCTTAACAATGTAGTTTCCGCTTGCTAATTGTGAAATATCCACTTTGATAATATCGTTTTCATTTGAGATATCGTAAGTTTTCACATTTTGCCCTAACATATTGATAAGAGTAAGGTCTTCTAATAATATCGTATTAGACTTCTTAACGTGCAATTGTTCTAATCCGCTAGGAGTAAAAACTATAAGATCATTATCATTAATAAGAGGCACTTCTTCACTCAAAGTAGACTGTTGAGAAAAAGTGATAGAAAAACGATCTTCGTAAGTTCCTGAGGCAAGCATAGGACTAGTATAACTACCGTTTTTAATGTCTGTATAAGTATTTAACACGGCATCTTTTACAAATACATCTTGATCTACAGGTACATTTCTCAACTCATCTATCACAATATTAAATGTGCTATCGTTATTTATTTTAATGAAAAGTGGTAATTCTGTTAGATCGTTTACCGATGGAATACCTTGAATAGTAAGCTTCTCGTTTGAAGATTTCCAGGCCATATCGTCCATTTGTTCATCTAGTAATTTACCATCATAACCTCTATCTATTCCAAATGTGGCACTACTATCAACGGTAACAAGCAACTGTCTATGGATAAGATTTGAAGAATCAAAACCTATTCTTATTTTCATACGTGGGTCAGTAGGAGTATTGATGTCTCCGGCAGCAGCAATAGGTGAAGCACCAGGTGCTGACACAAATAAACTTTGTCCACTAGACTCTTTTACAAACTGTCTTTGATCATTTCTAAAGCGAATCTGTCCATTATCATTTATTCCAGTAACAAAGAAACCTTGACCTACAGGTATAAATTGCTCTGGTCGTTTAGTAGGTATTCCTCCTTGATTTACATCTGGGTTTGAGGTTCCAATGGTTGCATTACCTACTCCACCAGAATAATTATAAGTGGCATAACCTCCTTGATAGTTTGCAAGAATGTGCGTATTTCCACCCCAATGTTCCCAGAAGTAAACCGTTCCATCGGTATCAGGATTATCACTAATAAATTCATGAGCATCTAGTGCGCTAGGGTATGGATTCCCTACAAGGTAGTCGTTGCCATTATCTATATCTAGATTGATATTACCATTATTAGGTTTACCTACAAATACATAGTTTTGAGTTGTTCCAGCTGCTCCTGTTCCTTTCATGGTCCATCCTTCACCAGTAAATTGATTACCATCTGGTCCAGCATATTCCCAATTTGCGTAGGTATTACTCGTTGTATTACCATACTTCCATAACCATCTACCAGAAATAGTAGCTGCTACACTTGCTGTTCCAGGAGTACCATTAGGCACATTACGAGCTGTAAATGTCAAATCACGAGGATTGTTTACCAAAGTTCCATCTTTTAAAACTTCAGCAATAGAGAATCCATTGTTGTTTGTGCCATCATTGATCGTGCTCACTGGAGAACTCCAATAATTATAATCAAAGTTATTCGAAGTTCCTTGCTGGTCTATTTCTATTTTACCAGTAGTGGAAGCCACTAAGTCACTATTGTTTTGTTGTATTAACTGAGATTCACCTACAAGATCAATACTACCGTCCAATTTCAATTGATGCGTAAGTGTTAGTCCTCTATCATTTTCAACAAGTAATTTTCCTGTATTAGAGACTTCTAGACTTAATAAGGTGTAGTTTCTGTTATCTGCTGTGATTTCATGATTTACAACCGCTATGTTCCAATTTATAGACCTATTGTTTCCATTTATCAATCTTCTTGAGCCTGGAATAAACATGGAATCTCCATTAGTCCAAGCAGCCGCAGTATTCCAATCAGCATCGCTATTTGAAATATATGGCAGTGGTGCCGTTTGCTCATTAATATTAAAGTTATCTGGCTGTATCAAACTACCTCGGTGCTTTTTACCAGATGCGTCATTTAAATGAGTTCCTATGTAAGTATTCATGTTGAAATAAGCTTCTAAGGAGTCCCATTCTAGGCTAGAAATATCATTTCTAGAAATAGTATTGGGTATTATAGCTCCTTTAATACCAGTTCCATCCTTTTCAATTTCTTGATTCATTAGGAATCTAATTTGTCGCTGTGAAATAGCCTCATTAAAGATTCTAATTTCATCGATGCTACCTGAAAAGTTATCAAGAATATTATTTTTATCCACATATCTAGAACCGATACAAAACTTAGAAGTATTTGTAGAAGTTGGGTCAATATTTCTTCTTCTGTCTCTAAAACCATCAATGTAAAGACTTGCTTGACCTGAATCATATGTCAATGTCAAATAATACCAAACACCATCATTAAGAGCAGTATTACTTGTTATTGTAGAGCTTCCATTGTGCGTCATTTCAATGTGGTTATCATCTCTTAAGTAAAAGTGATATCCATCGGTTCCTGACCCACGTTTTGAAACAATAGTTTTATTAGTTCCATTAGAATTAGAACCATTGGTTTTTACCCAAGCAGAGATGGTATAATCGCCAGACAATTCTAACTCGTCGCCCATAGCAACATAGTCATTAGTTCCATCAAAAAGAATATCTTTTGAAGCTATCACCTCATGCGCCACTCCAAATTTCACATAACGTGTTCCATCAAAATCATAGAAAGCAGTTTGATTAGTACCTTCTGTTTCTAGAAATACTGTTTCTACATTTGTCGTAAAGGCATCGTCATCGGCTAAAATCATAACATATGCATCATTTCCTACTAGTGTAGGTAAGGAAGCTAAACCAGTGGTAGAAACCGATAATTTTACTTCAGGAATGTCATTACCAACCTGAGATATTTCCTTGAATTTCCAAGTACGTTCTGTCACATCAGTAAAGGTCGTTACTAAACTAGGACCTAAAGTCACTTCTAACGCATCAGGCAAAGCGGTAAGTGTGGATCGAGTGCTACCCCACATTAGAAAATCTCCACTTGCTTCAAATGTACTCGGATTAGCACTATTAGTGTCATAAATATCCCCAAGACCAACTGTGATAAACGTAAATGGGTCCACACTTTTTGCTTGCTTCTGATTTAGTAAAGAACAGTCATCATAACCTATTCCTGCTACATTATAGGTATAACCAGCATCGCTAACGGCATTCCAAAGCGGATTCCCATCAGAATCAAAATAAGCACCTGGAACATGCGGAAGATTAATTTCAGGAACTGCAAATAACCCTAGAGTGATACCGTATTTTACAGCTAGGTAAGATTCTAAACGCTGTCTATCTATATCTGGTTTACGCTCAGAGAAAGACATGATCTCCAGAATATCTCCTGTAAAACTAGGTCCAAAAAACTCTGATCTACCTAACCAATATCTAGAATTAAGGATATCTTTAAAAGTCGTGGCATTTTCTTCTCGCATCAAGGCAGGATCTAAAGTTAGACCTAGATCAACTCCATCGAGGTAAAGATCCATTCCATCGCCAGTAGCGTTAAGTCTCGCATTAAAGATCACTGGTCTATCATAAACAAGAGTAGGATGAACAATGGCACGACCATAAGAAGCTTGCGCTCCCTGATTATAAGCCGCAATGTCTGGATAAGGTCCATATCTTGCTGATGTGTCATTAATTGAGATACCTGTAACATCTTGACTTCCCGCATAAGTTAAATAATCATCACCTAAGAAAACGTCTTCAGTAGGACGAGATGCACTTATAGTAGCCGTCGGATTGATCACAATAAATATATCTCTATTATAAAATCCAGATTTCCCAAACATTTCATTAGTACCATCAAAAGATACAACTGGATTAAAGTTGGTGTTTTTTGCAGGATTATCATAATAAGTAGGACGCAATGCTCCACTAGACGTGGCACTGGTCCACTCTGCACTAATATTTGATAGTGGATTAAGTGATGATATATTAGTCCACTGACTTACACGGTCGCCATCGCTTAAACCAGCAAGAGTTCTTGTATTCAACCATAGTTCTAAGTTTTGACCTATACCGAGACCACAATCTGAATAATTTTTTACTTGTTGAGAATAACCTACAATTTTCACATTATCAAAGGCTACGCCTATATCATGATTATATCCACTTGTTCCCAATACAATTCTAAATCTAACATTAGACTGGTTGTCAAACCCTTGCGAAGGCAAATCGATAGATACAGTTTCCCAAGTCCTGTCACCTGTCCAATTACCAAAGCCAAAAGCAGTTGTACCAGACAAGCTACCGAAATTATACCAATTTACAGCTCTATCATCTATTTTACCTAGTACAATCCACTCAATACCATCATTTGTGTATTCGATATGAAAACCATCATAGGTGTTAGGAAACTTACTATCTATGTCCATTGAGAAAGTCATCCTATCATAACCAGTAAGGTCAATTACTGGAGATGTTATGGAACTATTAGTATTAGGTAAATACCGGCCGTTTGCATCTTTTGAGCTAAACATATAATTTCCGTCTCCAAAAGGATGCCCAGCATTTGCTCCAATGGACCATCCTGAACCTGAAACTACATTTTGTGTCCAGAAATTTGATCCGGAATAGTTACTGAAATTTGCATCGTAAATCGTTACCTGACTCCACGATATTTGTAAGACAAAAAAGAAAAAAAGAAGGATGATATTCCTTCGGTTTAAGTATGTAATTTTATTCATGTTTTCACTTTTTGAGTGATTGCGACAAGAATAGTTGTGCAATACCTTTCAAACAAGTAAAGTGTTATGCACTGCATATAAGTATTATGCACGCATAAGATAATTAACTAGTAATCAGTAGCATCAAATTAATACGTTAATTTCATTAATCGATAAAGTGCTTACCGTTTATCGAAAAAGTAAACTTTGAACAAATGTT
Organism: Nonlabens dokdonensis DSW-6; assembly: GCF_000332115.1. NCBI lineage: Bacteria > Pseudomonadati > Bacteroidota > Flavobacteriia > Flavobacteriales > Flavobacteriaceae > Nonlabens > Nonlabens dokdonensis. Next base: position 3,094,319 of record NC_020156.1, on the reverse strand, counting down.
AAGTCTTTTATATCTAACAAAAATCACTACTAAAATTAACTTTGGTTACTTAATTTGATTAACAAACGTTAATTTCAGTCTAATAAAATGATAAAATCGATAAACGGCACTAGTTAATTTATAACTCTTTAGATCAATATAATTATGGAGTTTATCGACTAAATTCATCGCTGACTTGCATTCCTTTCTTCAATCCATTTACTCATAAATTTGGTGGCTTTATTAGAATGGTAATTCAACATTTTTGAAGAAAAATTGTTCCTGTTAATTTCAGGAGATTTGTAAGAAATAAGTTGAGAGGTTTTTGTTAATAACGCTTTCGCGAAAGCGGAACCTAGATAATTACTTTTCAAGATATGGGAATTTTCCAGACTCACAGATTGCCACTCCGATTCTGAATTATATAGTTGAAGACATTTTTGGGCGTAGTTGACAGGATCATCATCCACAAAACCATAAGTTGCTGTGTTTTCAAACATCCCTTCAGCAGCGATAGTGGTCATGGCTACCGGAGTCGCAGCTTTCATCGCATCAAAAATCTTACCTTTCAGACCTGCGCCATATCGTATAGGAGCCAAAAGCAAACGGTATTTTCTAATCGTTTCAATCGCATCTGACGCATGACCTTTTATTAAAAATCCAGATTTTTTATCGTTTAATTGAAGAATCTTCTGAGTTTGATAAGCACCGTAAATATGTAGCTCTACATTAGGATCATTATTTCTAATTTGTGGCCAGATTTCTTTTTTCATGAACAAAATCGCATCATAATTAGGCTGGTGCAGGGAATTACCTATCATCACAAAATGAGCTCTTGCCTTAAATGGTAGTGCATATTCCATAATGGTTGCTATTTCGGCTTCATTCACTAGAAAAGGAAGGTAGAATAGTTTATCACTATCGATTTGAAATGACGTTTGAAGGATCTCACACTCGACTTTAGAAATGATCAAGGTGAGATCACATCTATAAATAGCTGCTATTTCACGCATCGCCGTTTCATTGAACAAGTTAACATCCTTCTTCTTTTTTACGGCTTCTTCCCTAGCCTTTCTTAAAAAATGTAAATCTTCTGTATCTAAGATATGTTTAGTCTCAGGAGAATTTTCTCTTATGCGCCAGCTGTACTGCTCTTCTATCATGAATCGATCGTACATAACTAATTCTGGTTGCAAATCTTTTATATATAAATCAAAACTAGGATTATTCAAAACAATGGATTGCTCTTTAATTAGAAGTTGATTAAAATCTATGGAGTAGGCCGTTTTAGAAGCTGCACTTGCAAAATGAACTTCATATCCATCGTTCTGGAAAATTTTTAATAATTGCAATATTCTTGATCCAGCTGCCGTAGTAGTAGGCTCAGGCCAGTTATTCCCTAATACTAAGAGTTTTTTCATAAGACAAAATTATACTTATTGTTTCAAAAACTAAGAATGAAGACGTTTACTTTTAAATAAACTATCTAAGATAGTCGTTACCTCAGGTCTTAAACAGTTTACTCAGCTTTAAGTCATGGAGACCTATCTCAAATGACAAATTTCTATGTTTACTTGCAATAGCAATCTCATCCTGAGTAGCTTTAAAATCTTGTTCATCTTATTATCATAATTGGTCTTAAAATCCGCCGTAAAATATTTACTTTAGCATTTTAAAATTTAAATTCTTCCATGGGTAAAATAGTTGCAATAGCAAATCAAAAAGGTGGTGTAGGAAAAACAACTACTGCAGTAAATCTAGCGGCATGTTTAGGTGTTTTGGAGAAGAAAGTATTGCTCATAGATGCTGATCCGCAAGCAAATGCAACTTCTGGTTTAGGAATCGATGTAGAATCTATTTCTCAAGGTACGTACCAGTTAATTGAGAATTCTGTTGCTCCTAAAGAATTAATTTTATCAACCGATTCTCCTAACGTAGATATTATTCCAGCACATATTGATCTTGTTGCGATAGAAATTGAACTCGTTGATAAAGAAAAACGCGAGTACATGATGAAAGAAGCGTTAAAAGAAGTGAAGGATGATTATGACTATATCATTATAGATTGTGCACCTTCTTTAGGCTTACTTACCTTAAATGCGCTTACCGCTAGTAATTCAGTATTAATCCCTATCCAGTGTGAGTATTTTGCGTTAGAAGGACTAGGTAAGCTTTTAAACACAATAAAAAGTGTTCAAAAGATCCACAATACAGAACTTGATATAGAAGGATTACTATTAACTATGTACGATAGCAGATTGCGATTATCAAATCAAGTGGTGGAAGAAGTAAATCAACATTTTGAAGGACTTACTTTTAAGACAATCATTCAAAGAAATGTACGTTTAAGTGAAGCACCATCATACGGAGAAAGCATTATTAACTATGATGCATCAAGTAAAGGCTCAGAGAATTATTTGAGTCTTGCAAATGAACTTATACAGAAAAACGCTTAAGCACTATGGCCAAAGCAACAAAGAAACAAGCGCTAGGAAGAGGATTATCTGCTCTATTAAAAGATCCTAGCAATGATATCAAGACGGCAGAAGATAAAAATGCCGATCAAATAGTAGGAAACGTGATCGATCTTCCTTTGAAGGATATAGACATGAATCCTTTTCAGCCTAGAACGAGCTTTAATGAAGAGCAATTAAGAGAACTGGCATCTTCCATCAGTGAACTAGGCGTTATACAACCTATTACGGTACGTAAAAAAGGTTTTGGAAAGTATGAACTCGTTTCTGGAGAACGTAGGTGTCGTGCTTCCAAATTATTAGGTATTGAAACCATTCCTGCTTATGTGCGTATTGCAAACGATCAGGAGTCGCTAGAAATGGCACTAGTAGAAAACATACAGCGTCAAGATTTAGATCCTATTGAAATCGCACTTTCTTACCAGCGATTAATAGAAGAAATAGATCTTACACAAGAGCAAATGAGTGATCGTGTAGGAAAATCTCGTAGCGCAATAGCAAATTACTTAAGACTTTTAAAATTAGATCCTATCATTCAAACAGGTATGAGAGATGGGTTTATTTCTATGGGTCATGGACGTGCTTTGATCAACCTAGAAAGTCTAGAACAGCAGTTAGATATTTACCAAAAAATTCTAGCCGAAAGCCTTTCTGTAAGAGATACAGAGAAACTAGTAAAGGATTTGAAAACTGGTACGCTTTCGCGAAAGCAAACTAAAAAGAACTCCTTACCAGAAAATGTAGCCGAGAAAACAAGCCATTTGAACTCTTTTCTTGACACTAAAGTAACTACTACGATGTCTAGTTCTGGAAAAGGTAAAATTACTATCAATTATGCCTCAAAAGCAGACTTTGAGCGCATAGTAAAATTGATTAATGAATAAGTGTTTATTCTACATATTTATTTTTATTGGCCTTCAAGCAATGTCGCAAACTGATCCAGACACTACTGTAGATCTTAATGACATTATTGTAGCTCAAGATAGCGTCACTAGAGTTTATGATGCAAACCGACCGTCTAAAGCAGCTTTTTATAGTGCAGTCGTTCCTGGATTAGGTCAAGCTTACAATAAAAAGTATTGGAAAATACCACTAGCCGTTGCTGCGGTAGGTATTCCTATTTATGTTTACACGGTAAACGATAAAGAATACAACAGGTTTAGAGATGCCTTCAGAATAAGACTCGCCGGTGGAACTAATGACGAGTTTTCTAATGAAGATGGTACGCCTATTATTACTACAGCAGCACTTGAAAGAGCACAAAGAACATCACAACGCAATAAAGAGTTGAGTATTTTATTTACGGCAGGACTTTATGTTTTGCAAATAATTGATGCAAACGTAGATGGGCATTTAAGTCAATTTAATGTAGATCGCAATTTAAGTGTCCTTCCCTACATTGATTACAATACCTTAGCTATAGGAAACACCTATGGTTTTAATTTAAGTTATTCCTTTTAGAATGAAAATTGCACTATTAGGTTATGGTAAAATGGGTAAAACCATAGAACGAATAGCGGTAGAGCGCGGTCATAGCATTACCGCAAGAATAGGACGTCAAGATGATACAGTTGAAAACATCAAAGGTGCAGATGTCGTTATAGAATTCACTAGTCCTGAGAGTGTTTTAGATAACTTGTTTAAAGTTATTCCAGCAGGAATACCTATAGTTTGTGGCACAACAGGATGGAATGAATATTTAACCGAGATTGAGGAACTGGTAAAGAAAAGTCAGGGAAGTATGGTGCATGCTTCTAATTTTAGTCTAGGAGTTAATCTGTTTTTTGAGTTGAATAAAAAACTAGCACAAATGATGCAGTCCTTTCCTGAGTACGAAGTTAGCATGCAAGAAATACATCATACCGAGAAAAAAGACGCACCTAGTGGCACAGCAATCACTTTATTTGAAGGTATTTCTGAAAAATTAGGAAAGGAGAAATGGCACTTAGGTACGCAGTCTGAAGAGGATTCGATTGCCATTGATGCCGTAAGAGAAGAAGATGTTAAAGGAACACATAGTGTAGCCTATAAAAACGATATCGATAGTATAGAAATTATTCATAAGGCAAACACCAGAGATGGTTTTGCCTTAGGTAGCGTTATCGCTGCTGAGTGGATAGTTAATAAAAAAGGAATTTTTACCATGAAAGATGTTTTAGGACTGTAACAATCCCTAGAATAATCTTACATACTACAAAATAGTTATATGAACTGGACAGAATGGTTGATTACATTTTTAGTAATCCAAGTAATACATGGATTAGGAACATGGAAAATGTATGTGGCTGCTGGATACAAAGCATGGCAGGCATTTGTACCTGTATTTAACGCTGTTACATTAATGAAAATTATGAATAGACCATGGTGGTGGACTATTCTACTGTTTTTACCTGTTGTCAATATTATGATGTTTATCGTAGTATGGGTAGATACTTTAAGGTCTTTTGGTTACAATAAACCTAAAGATACTTTTTTAGGCGTGGTCACTTTAGGGTTTTATATCTATTACATTAACTATACACAACCTTTAAATCATATTAAAGAAAGAGAGTTAAATCCTAGAACAGCAGCTGGAGAATGGACTAACTCGATCTTATTTGCAGTAATTGCAGCTACTATTGTGCATACTTATGTGATGCAGCCATTTATAATACCTACTTCTTCTTTAGAAAAAACATTACTTACTGGTGACTTTTTATTTGTAAGTAAGTTTCATTACGGAGCTCGATTACCCATGACTCCTATTGCAGCTCCTATGGTGCACGATACAATACCTATTGTAGGAGTTAAAAGTTACTTGCAACGTCCACAGCTTCCTTACATGCGATTGCCTGGATTCCAAAAAATAGAAAGAAACGATATCGTAGTTTTTAATTTCCCTGCAGACTCTACTAACACTTATCCTTATGACGATGGAAAATATTATTATAAGCCCATCGATAAAAAGTCTAATTATGTAAAAAGATGTGTTGCGATAGCTGGCGATAAAATGTCCATGAAAGATGGAGATATATTTATCAATGGAGAATTATTGATCTTGCCAGAACGAGCCAAACCACAATTTATATTTGACGTAGTAGCCGCTCGTATAGACTTGATGGCCGATCGTGCTTATATGATAGAAAATTATGATATAACAGAGACCATAACTCAGGCTGACAGACAAATACCCAACGACCTACAACTCACCGCAACCGAAGAAACCGTAGAACGTCTCAAAAATGACGGGATCATTTCTAGCTACAAGCGTAGAACTTTAGATGTAGGATCACCATTTAAGCAATGGAGAAGGGATTTTAAAGATCCTGAAACTGCTTATCTCAAACCAAATGTTTTCCCTTATGACGGTAGAACTGGAAACAATAATGAAGATCGAGCAGAATTTATTATTCCTGCTGAAGGAATGACAGTTGATATTGATCAAAATAACATCGCATACTTTGAAAGAATTATAGAGGTCTATGAAGGTAGTGAGATGAACATCTTTAACGACGTCACTTACAAAGGAAATGAAGTATTTCTAAATGGTAAGCCACTTACTTCATACACTTTCAAGCAAGACTACTACTGGCTCATGGGAGATAATCGTGGTAATAGTCTAGACAGTAGATTCTGGGGTTATGTACCTTTTAATCATGTGGTAGGAAAACCAGTTTTTGTATGGATGAGTTATGATAGTAATAAATCATTTCCTAATGGTTTTAGATTTGGAAGAATGTTTACTACGGTAAATGGTTCTGGACAACCTACTTCCTATCTCGTTTATTTCTTAGTGTTACTTGCTGGTTATTTTGTGGTGAGAAAAATCATGAAAAACAAAAAAGAAAATAAAGAGAAATCTTAAGCGAGAAATACATGCAGGAGCTTATCATACATCCTTCCTATTTTCCTGATGTAATTTCTTTGATCCATATTCACAAAGCAACTCAGCTTGCTTTTGAGGTGCACGACAGCTATGTAAAGCAAACCTATAGAAATCGTACAAATATTGCGGCAGCTAATGGTAAACTATCGCTCAACATACCTATCCTTCATCAAAAAAAAGGTCATTCTGTTCCTTATAAAACCATTGAAATAGATCATTCACAAAGCTGGAAATCTAATCACTTAAAAAGCATCAAAAGTGCCTATTACAGTAGTCCTTATTTTGAATACTATCAAGATGAATTAGAACAGCTCTATGAAGATATTCCTGAGTTATTACTGGACTGGAATGTAAAAGCAACAATGTTTCTTCTAGAACAATTGAATATTGATAAGGAAATAAGAAATACCTCGACCTATAGTAACGATAGTAAAGCAAAACAGTTAATTACTGCAAAAGCCAAACAAACGATCATCCTAGATCCTTATATCCAGGTGTTCCAAGAAAAGCATGGCTTTTTACAACCTCTCAGCGGTCTTGACCTTTTATTTAATTTAGGTCCTGCAGCTGGCAGTTATTTAAAGAGTCAGCATTCTAAAATATAAAATCCATGAATAATAACTTTGCGCGTTTTAAAGCCTTTTATAAAACAGCAAGTTTATGGTCTGGAAGCCTTTTAGGATTAAAACAATTTTATCTTAAAAACTTTGATTTCAATCATCTTAAAGAAGGAGATGCTCTTGAGCTACCGTCGATTCCGCAAGGGACAGTTTTAGGCAAGAGAGCCGAATATTTCTTCAAGTTTTGTGTAGAAGAGTCTAATAATTACAAGCTTCTGCTTTCCAATGTACAAATCTTTAAAAAGAAAGTTACCGTAGGAGAATTAGACTATATCGTTAAAGAAATTTCTACTGGTCACATCATTCATATTGAATTGGTTTATAAATTTTATATCTATGATCCAGAGTTTGCCTCAACTGAGAAGAGCGATCTTTTAATCGAATTGAGCAAATACCGAGGCCCTAATCGCAGAGATCATTTGATCAGGAAAATCAAGCACCTCAAGAACCATCAACTGCCACTCCTTTATTCTCAAGAAACTGAAGATATCTTGACTTCACATTCCATTCCTTTAGAAAAAATAAGGCAGCAAGTGTGTTTTCTAGCTCATTTATTTATTCCACATAAGTATTGGAATCATGATTTTAAATACATCAATAAAGCATGTATTGTAGGGTATTATTTTAAGATATCCGCTTTCGCGAAAGCGGAAACCAAAAACACTTACTTCTTACCTGAAAAATATGCCTGGAAAATGACACCGTTCTCTATGTCAGATTCTTTCACTTTTCGGGAAGTTCTTGAAAATGCATCAAAAAGTCTAGAAAGAGGATTTGCTCCGCTGGTATGGATGCAGCTGGATTCTGGTGATTTTGAAAGTTTTTTTATTGTTAAGTAAATTTATTTAATGCAATAAATTAAGACTATGAGGATATTAGTCTTAGCAATTTGTGATATCATAAACATGATTTAACTCAATTTTCAAATAAACAACTCGATTCTACACTTATCTTTATAAAAAACAAACGCCATGAACAAGAAATTTGAAAGAAAGACAAAAGACCAACCTTTATCAAGTTTTGGAGATACCAAAACAAAAAATAGAGACTTCAGTTTAGAGACTGAAACAATCAAAGACAAACAAGAAAAATCAAAATAAAGAATGAATTATTTAAACTTCGATATAGAGAAAGCAAAAAATACAAGTAAAGAACTTAACGTACTTCTTGCGGATTATCATTTGTACTATCAAAAGCTAAGAAACTACCACTGGAATATTGTGGGACATTCCTTTTTTGATCTTCATGTAAAATTTGAAGAAATGTACGACGACGCTATTATCAAAATAGATGAAATTGCTGAACGTATTTTAACGCTAAGATTTCAACCTACTTCTAACTACAGTGAATACTTAGAGTTATCTAATTTGAAGGAGACTAAATCAGAATTATCTGATATGGAAATGGTCAATAACTTAATAGATGATCACGGTCATATCTTAAGCCAAATGACAAAGGTAGTCGAGACTGCTGATGAATGTGGAGATGAAGGTACCATTGATTTAATAGGAGCCTACATTAGAGAACTAGAAACCACTTCATGGATGTTAGACGCATGGAGAATGAATACAGAAGATACAAGGAAATCAGTATAAATTGACCTGATGAACTTAAAAATCCCATTTCAAGAATTTGAAATGGGATTTTTTTATGCTTCAATTTAATAGTTTAGGTAGGATTAATTTCTACGGCGTCTATTATTATTGTTATTTCCTCTATTATTTTTCTTAGAGTATTGCTTTTTATTTGTGTTAGCTCTAGAACGATTTGTACTTGTATTGCGATAAATAAGTGCTTTAGACTCAAGAAGATCTTCTTCTTTTGCAGCTAGATTAATTTCGCCGTCACTCAATTCAAATAAATGCTTGAAAATCACAGAATCATCCACAGAATCTTTATTCCAGTTAAGGAATGATTTTTTCATATGATTTGCAATGATATAAGCTAGTGCTTCACGTTTCTCACCTCGCTCCCAGCCTAATGCTACATTAATCATTCCTTGGATGTTATTTCCATAGAATCGATAACGTGGTCTCTTTTGAGGATAAGTCATTTTCTTAGGTCTCGCTGCAAGTTCTTCCTTATCTGGTATAGGATATGGAGAATCTACATCAAGGTCAAAACCAGCAATAACAAATAACTGGTCCCAAAGTTTATGTTGAAAATCTGCAACATCTCTCAAATGCGGATTCAAATTTCCCATGACTCCTATGATAGCTGTTGCCATGCGGTTGCGCTCTTCCTTTGTTTCCAAAGTTTTACAATGCTCGACTAATTTTTGAATATGTCTTCCATATTCAGGTATGACAAGCTGGTTGCGCTCTGTATTGTATTCTAATGATGATATCAAATTGAAATGTATTTCTTAATATGAAGAGCTGCAAAATACACAAAATAGAATTAAAAAAGTCTTAAAGCGATATAACTCCTTCAACTTTACTTACCTCTTTATATTTTGCGATCACAGCATCTGGATTTTTCATGTTTACAATTATGGAAACGCTGGTATAAGTTCCTTTACTGGATTGTTTGGTATTGATAACTGCACCAGTATTATCAAAAATTTGTTCAATTTCTTTAATCTGAGTACCGTTTGAAGGTACAATAAACTTATACAAATATTTTGACGGCCATAAACTAGTATCTAAAAGCTGGCTCTTTAACTTAGTGTAAAATTCTTCTGATTTCTTTCTATCCATAACTATACTGCAAATATAATTAATGATACTATCGATTGCTATCCTTAGATTTAGTTATTTTGTAACCTTATGGAAAAAACCAAAAGAATCTTAATAATAGGAGGTCCTGGGTCTGGAAAAACTAGTGTCCTTGCAACTATAGAAGAAAACGGCTATTACGTTCATCATGAGATCTCTAGAGAAGTAACCGCCAAAGCACAAGAGCAAGGGATTGAGCAACTTTTTCTTTCTGATCCATTTGCTTTTAGCAATCAGTTACTTGAAGGAAGAATCCAGCAGTTTAAAAACATCCAAGAAGGCATCAATTTTTACGATCGAGGAATTCCTGATGTACCGGCATACCACGTTTTTACTGGCGATGAAATTCCAGATCATTTTATTCAAGCTTGTAAAGATTATAAATATGATCAAGTTTTCTTTTTGCCTCCATGGGAACAGATTTATGAAAGTGATAATGAGCGCTATGAAAGCTATGAACAAGCAGTGGTTTTAGGTGATATTCTTTTGAATTTTTATAAAAAACTAGGCTATGCTCCTATCTCAGTTCCTAAGTTAGACATTAATAGTCGATACCTCTTTATAAAAGAACACCTATAATATTGATCGAGAATTCGTTACATATACTCAAAAATCGGTTCGGTTATGAATCTTTTAGACCTTTACAGCAAGAAATAATAGCAAACGTTCTAGAAGGAAAAGATTCACTTGCTTTATTGCCTACCGGTGGAGGAAAATCTATATGTTATCAAATACCAGGTATTCAACTAAACGGAATTTGTATCGTCATCTCGCCTTTAGTAGCACTTATAAAAGATCAAATCGATCAACTTAAGAAAAGAGGTATCAAAGCTGCTGGTATTACCGGTGGAATTTCTTACAGAGAACTCGATGACATTCTTGACAATTGTATTTATGGAAATTATGATTTTTTATACCTCAGTCCAGAACGACTGAAACAAGACCTTGTTCAAGAACGTATACTTAAAATGAACGTCAACCTCATTGCTGTAGATGAGGCACATTGCATCAGTGAATGGGGACACGACTTTAGACCAGCTTATCGTGAGATTAATGCTTTGAGAGAATTGCATCCTCGAGTACCGGTAATTGCGGTGACAGCCACAGCAACAAAAGAAGTTCAAGCAGATATTGTTACTGTGTTAGAGCTGGAACAACCACAAGTTTTTAAGTCCAGTTATGAAAGATCAAATATTCATTATCAGATTCTTCATACTGCAGATAAGCGACAAGCACTCAAAGAGTTTTATGCGCTACATTCTGGCTCCAGCATAACTTATGTACGAAGTAGAAAAAACGCTGTGGAATACAGTTTACTCTTACAACAACAAGGTATTACTTCTGGATTCTATCATGGTGGTCTTTCTAATAAATTGCGCTCAAAAACCTCTACTGCATGGCTCAAAAATGAAACTCAAGTCATCGTGGCTACAAATGCCTTCGGGATGGGAATCGATAAGCCAGACGTGCGCAGTATTGTTCACTTGCAGCTGCCTGATAGTATAGAAAGCTATTATCAAGAAACTGGAAGAGCTGGCCGTGATGGCACGCTTAGCACAGCTCAATTCATTTATAATCGCAACGACATCCAGCATGCCTATAATCAATTTGTAAAATCACAACCTACTGTTGATTATCTCAAATTTATTTATAGAAAGTTATCTAATTTTCTGAGAATCGCTTTGGGCGAAGGCGAGAACTTAACACAGCCCTTATCCTTTTCTCAATTCTGTAAAACTTATGAGCTCAATGGAATGCAGGCATACAGCGCCTTAAATGCCTTAGACCGCTTTAGTGTCATCCATCTTGCACAAGGTTTCCATAGACGTTGTAGTATCCGCTTTCGCGAAAGCGGAACAAACATCATAAACTTTGTAAGAAACCGTCCTGAAGTTAATGCCATCATTCAATCTATATTAAGGACTTACGGAAGTAGTAAAAACCAAACATTACAAATTAATCCATCACTTATTGCTACGAGAAGTAATACTAATGAGGACTTAGTGTTTGAAACTATAGAGCTTTTGAAAAACCAAGATTTTATAGACGCGACCATTGCTCATACCGATTTACAAATTACTTATTTAACGCCTAGGGATGATGACCGCACCATTAATAGGTTTTCAAAAGAATTAGAAAAGCAAAATCAAATACGGCTGGCAAAATTAAAATCTGTGATACAATTAGTGACTAATACTGAAGACTGTATCAATAGAATGATTTTAACTTATTTTGATGAAGAACTTAAAGAAAATTGCAATCATTGCAGTAATTGCGTGACTAAGCAAAAAGGTGAAAATGTACAAAATGAAGTTTTGGCATTGATTCAAAAAAAGCCAGTGAGTGCTCAAGAAATTTTGAGCCGCAGCAAATTAGCTCGTGAAACGGTCATAAAAGCAATTAAAGAACTATTAGAAAACAAAACTATTATCCTAACCGATAATAATAAATACACCTTACATGAATAAATCATTAAAGATTGTCTTTTTTGGAACACCTGAATTTGCCACAGGAGTTTTAAAAGAATTACATAATTCTTCACACGAAGTAGTTGCTGTGGTAACTGCTCCAGATAAACCAGCTGGTCGTGGAAGAAAAATAAATGAAAGTGATGTTAAAAAGTATGCTGTAGAACATGAAATTCCAGTTTTACAACCTAAAAATCTAAAAGCAGATAGTTTTTTAAATGAACTCGCATCCTATAAAGCAGATCTTCAAGTTATCGTTGCCTTTAGAATGTTACCAGAGGCAGTATGGAATATGCCACCGCTAGGTACTTTTAATTTACACGCTAGTTTATTACCGCAGTATAGAGGCGCCGCTCCTATTAACTGGGTAATTATCAATCAGGAATCAAAAACTGGTGTAACGACCTTTTTTATAGACGATAAAATTGATACTGGCGCTATAATCGCAAATAAAGAAACCACTATACTACCTGATGAAAACGTAGGTAGTTTATATAACAGATTAATGATTATGGGCGCAGAATTGTGTCTGGAAACCGTTCATACTATCGCTGCAGGTAACGTAACTACGTCTGTTCAACAAGAAAGCGATCATCTAAGAGCTGCCCCTAAACTTAATAATGAGAATACTTTAATTGATTTTAACGAGCCAGCAAATAAAGTAGACGCTCTTATAAGAGGACTTTATCCTTATCCAGTGGCTAAGGCCGTAATTCAAGATAAAGAAGAAAAGACTGTTAAGATTCACAAAGTAAAAATTATCAATAAAAAACATCAAATGCTTCCTGGTAGTTTTGTGATTGAAAATGGAACTTTAACTATAGCATGTAAAGAAAATATGATAGAGGTAGAAGAGATGCAATTACCTAATAAAAAACGAATGAAGGTAAAAGATCTCTTAAACGGTTATACGTTTGACCAAGATGCTAGATTTGGCGAGGCATGAGAAGAAATCTCTTTAAAATGCATATAGTTATTAACAATTTGTTAGTTTTATGAACAAATGAAAGAGATTTAGCTTGTAATCCTTGTGTGGTCGCATAATCCGTATAAATTTGTTTCACGTTTTAGTTTAACCAACATTAATTTAAATTCAATTATGAACAAAACAGATTTAATCGAAGGAATGGCAGAGCATGCTGGCATTTCAAAAGCAGCAGCAAAAAAAGCATTAGAATCTTTCTTAGGTAACGTAGAAGGATCTCTTAAAAAAGGAGATAGAGTATCTCTTGTAGGATTTGGATCATTTTCAGTTTCTAAAAGAGCTGCACGTGAAGGTAGAAACCCACAAACTGGAAAAACTATCAAGATTGCTGCTAAAAAAGTAGTGAAATTCAAAGCAGGTAGCGATTTACAAAAAGCGGTAAACTAAGAATCTTAGTTTAACTTGTTTAAAAGTCCCTTCTTTACATAATAAAGAAGGGACTTTTTTGATTCTACAACTTACCCTATTTCATTTATCAAATTAGGATAAGCACAACAAGCATCTTATCGCAATGAGATCGCCATCTCAAATATGGTTATTTTCTATAGAATTGTGATAAATTGGTAATTTTTGATTATGTTTAAACATATCTTTTAAGATTTTATGAAAAATAAAGCACCTGAAAGAGGTAACCTTTTAGTATCGGAACCATCAATCATTGGCGATCATTCCTTTTCACGGTCAGTTGTTTTACTTACTGAGTTTAACACTGATGGAGTCGTGGGCTTTATACTTAATAAACCTTTAGATTGTACACTGGATCAATTGATACCAGAAATTTCTACTGAACTTGAGGTTTATCAAGGAGGACCGGTGGACACCGATAACCTTTATTTTTTACACAATATTCCTGAACTTATACCAGACTCCCATTTAATTGAAGATGGAATTTATTGGGGTGGAGATTTTCACGCGGTAAGCGATCTTCTTAATAACGGTTTAATTTCAGGGGACGAGATCAAATTTTTCTTAGGGTACTCTGGTTGGGAAACAAATCAACTTAGTGAAGAACTAGCAGGGAATTCTTGGGTAGTAGTTGAAAACACCGATAGTAAAAATATCTTATCTAACAACATGCACGACATCTGGAAGAAAAAGATGAAAAAATTAGGCGGTGAATATGAATTGTGGTCTAATGCTCCAGAAAATCCTTCCTATAATTAATCAAAGAAAAATTCATTAAGAGACTCATTCAGCTCATTTGCTGTTGCTTGATCGTAGGTCTTCTTACGATACTTTGTAACGCTTTGAACACCTCTTATCATATTAGTAATAAATATTTCATCCGCTCTTTGTAATTCAAATGGCGTGATAGTTTCTTCTGTAATAGAGTAATTGATCATTTTTTTCAAAGTCGTAATCACTTGACCTCTCATTATTCCATTCAAGCAACCATCAGATATAGGAGGAGTTTTAATCTCATCCCCTTTTCGTAAAAACACATTACCAGAAATTGCTTCTACAACCATTTTATCTTGGTTAAGAAGAAGTAAATCATCATAATCGTTTTCTTTAGCAAAAATACCTGCGAGAATATTCACATTCTTATTAGTTGACTTTAAAGTACTAAGCATGGATGCATACACAAAATGATCTTTAAATAAATCAATTTCCTTTATAAGCACATTCTCAAATTTAGTTTCTAAGGATGTTGCAGCGATAGAAAAGTTTACGGATAAATCTGAAGGAGTGTAATAACCACCTGTTTTCCTCCATACCGTAATTCTTATTCTAGAATGGTTGTGATGTAAATCTTGTTCTTGTAGCAGTTGCTTTATTTTATCTTCAAGATATTCTGGAGTAAAAAACTCAGGAATAGACATTCTCAAAATGCGCATGTTAGACATAAGTCTAAAATAATGTTCTTCAAAAAGTAATACGTTACCTTCAAAGCATCTCATGGTTTCAAAAACACCATCGCCATAATAAGTTCCTCGGTTATTAAATGGTAAGACTGCCTCTTGCTCGGCAACAAATTCTCCGTTCAGTAATATCATAAAAAAAGCCCTGTTTTCATCAGGGCTCAAAATTAATTCTTTAATAATGGATTATCTAGAACCTAGTACTTTTTTTAAGGCTCCGACTTGATTCTCCCAAAACATTTTTTGCTCCTCTACCTCATCATCATCATCACCGTAATCGGTAATCATTAAGGAAACGTCCTTTGTAATTTCATCAACTTGTATTCTCAATTCAAAAAATTTCTTTGTATCCTCATCATAATCCCATTGAAAACGAGCTCTTTCACCTGATACTCGTTTCATTATTTTAGCTTTTTCCTCTTGTCCATCCCAGATAAATCTAAAATATTCTCCACGACTATTTACGTTATCTGCAAACCATTCTGACATTCCTGAAGGAGTTGCAATGTGCTGATATAATAATGTCGGTGATGCTTGAATAGGAAATTCTAAATCAAATTTGATTGGATCTTGCATGGAATAAACTTTTGCGGCAATATAGGACTTAATTTTATTACTCAAAAATCAAATAATTCAAAATTAAGTATAGATATCATTTGGTTTGAAAAAATAAATAAATGTATATTTGCAGCCGCTTAAACAACAACACTATTCTAATGGCGTGGTAGCTCAGTTGGTTAGAGCGCAGCACTCATAATGCTGAGGTCGGCGGATCGTGCCCGCCCCACGCTACGAAGCTCCTATCTTAAAAGATAGGAGCTTTTTTTATGGCTACTCTTTCTTTATTTGAGTCATTGTTGTAATCATCGAGTTTCATTTCTAAAAATTTTATTCGCAAATTTAAAAGAGCATTCTATATTTAAAATCTTCTAAAAATTAACTTTAAAACCACTTATTCTTATAATTAACAAATGTGAATAAACTGTTAAATCGTAGTTTATTTTATCGATTAACAGTGTTAAAACACTTTAACATGTTATTCTTAAAATAGCAAATTATCGATTAAGTGTATGATTTTAGCGCTGTTAAGCGATAAAACTGTTAAAAAGCGTATTTGATCGTTTATCTGCTTATATATTTAACCTGACTTAAATCATTTAAATCAGGTACGAATGAAAAAAATTACTTACCCTACATTTTTAAAATATTATGCTCTTATAATGTTTTTAACTTGTTCAAATTTAATTACTGCCCAATCCTCTGAGGTAATAGTTTCTGTTAACTGGCCACAGTGGTCTGGAGATAATAGTTTTGAAATTTTTGATCCAAGTGGAACATCTATTTTCACCTATTGTGACCCTTCAAATTGTTCTAATGGAGCCGCTGGTTCTCATTCTGCTACTTTAAATTTAGGATGTCTTCCAGATGATACAGGATATTTACTTACGGTAAATGATTTTTACGGTGATGGTTGGAATGGAGCTGGAGCCAATATCACGGTAACCGTTGCAGGTACAAACGTGATTTCAGGTTCCTTAAATACAGGAAGTACAGCTTCTGCAAATTTTGATGTTTCAGGTGGCGGTAGTTGTACACTTTCACCAGAAATTAATGTAGTCGGTTTCGGTATCGATATTAGCGATAATTCTAATGCACCGAATTTAGCTGATGGAACAGATTTTGGAACTTCTGACTTAGGTACAGTAATTACTAGAACGTTTACTATTGAAAATACTGGTGGAGCAGATTTAAATTTGACTGGAGCACCAGTTACTATTACTGGAACCAATGCTGGAGATTTCAACGTGGTTCTACAACCTGCTACTGTTATACCAGCGGGAAATTCAGAAATTTTTACAGTAGAATATTCCAGAGCGACTATCGGTACAAGCGATGCAACAATAAGATTCAATTCTGACGACGCTGATGAAGGTTCTTATAACTTTGATATTACCGCACAAACTTTGAGTCCAATCTCTACTTTGTACTATGAAAATTTTGATAATGGAACTGCTGGATGGAACACATCCACTAATGGTGGATTTCGATTCAGTCTGGGAACTGTTCCTAATGAGAAAGGAGAAGGAAATTATTGGTACACTGATAACTGGAACAATTATCCTAGTAACCGTACCGCTACTTTAACGAGTCCAGTAATATCCACTTTGGGATATACTGATTTAAAATTCTACATTGACTTTAGAACCAATACCAATGACAATGATGACGGTATGCGTGTTCAATATTCTGTAAATGGAGGAATAACTTGGTCTACTTTAGGAAGCGATACAACAGGTGACAATTGGTATAATTTTGGAGATGTAGACGGTTTCTCAAATGGAGCCGACGCTTGGGCTGGAGACAGCACCGACAGAGATCCTAGCCTAAGTAGATTTGAAGAAGCAAGTCACGAATTACCAGGACTTACAGAAAACAATCCACTTTTAAGATTCAGAATTCAATTTGCGAGTGACAATGATAATACTAGAGATGATGGTGTATTATTTGATAACATCATTATAACAGGTAGGAAAACAAATCCAGATCTAGCAGCAGATGGACCTGCAGATGTAAACGACAACTTAACTTTATGGTTGAGATCTCAAGATATATCTTCTACTGACGGTACTACTTTACCTCTTTGGGAAGATCAAGCACTTGACAATGATGCATTTGAAGTTGCTACAAATGCTCCTGTTTATGCAAACAACGTTACCAATAATATTAATTTTAATTCTACAGTTGCTTTTGATAGAAGCGCTCAGCAACATTTGAGAGGTAAAGGAGGATTTAATTCTAGCGATTATTGGATTGTAGTAAGAAGTACTATTGATATGACTAAAGAATTATCAGGTGAAACAATGTTAATAGGAGCTAAAGTGTCTAAAGAAAGTCCTTCACAAGACCCTTCTGGTTTAGGATGGGGACCTGTTTCCGTTAGATTTGAAGACCCTGTAATTTCTCATAGTGTAAGTTCTTTTAGTCAGACATCACCTGCTCCGGAGAGTTATGGAAGAAGCTTTGTAAGTGAAACAAGAACTTTTGATGATGTTCACATATTGAATGTTAAGAACAACCCTAACAACAACGGAACAGAGATTTATTTAAATGGTAGAAAAATTGACAATGCTACAGGTTTCTCAGAATTTACAAATGCCAATATGGATTTCAATTCCATCGTAAATAAACCATTCTATTTAGGTGCTGGTCGTTATCAATTAAATGGTCTTCCTTTTGAAACTCACCTAGATGGAGAAATAACAGAAGTTTTTAGTTACCGCGATAGAAAATCGGACGCTGTACAACAAAAAATCTATTCTTATTTGGCTATAAAAAATGGGGTTTCTCTTCATAACCCAACAAGTACGCTTGATGATCATAGAGCAGATTGGGACTATCTAGATTCAGATAACAACATCATCTGGGATTATTCCTCAAACACTTACTTTAACTACGATGTGGCTGGAATAGGTAGAGACGATAGTTCAGAGTTATTTCAAAAGCAGTCTAAAAGTGAAAATTCTACTAGCATCGTTGCTGTAGGATTAAACAGAGTCGAAGATTTGGGAAGTCAAAATGCTCAAAGTTTTGAAAATGACAAAGACTTTCTCATATGGGGTCATAACGGTCAAGACTTGAACCCATTTTCAAATATAATCAATCATGATGTAGGAATAAGCAATGCTGTTTTAACTAGCATCACTAGAATGAACCGTGTTTGGAAAATTGAGGAACAAACAACTACTGATATTGCTACTACAGAAGTAAGAGTAGCTACAAGTGATTTCTCTGGTCTTCCAGCGTTGAGTGCAAATAGAGAATATGTTTTAATGGTTGCTGACGACCCTAGCTTTACAACTAACCTTGATACCAGGTTCTTTAATGAAGATGGAGTTTACCAAAGAGCTTCTTATAATTTTGATGGAGTAAAATATTTTACTCTAGCCATTGCAGATGTTATGTTTGAAGATAGAAGTGTTTCTTTTGACGGAGTTAATGACAACGTTATTGTAGATAACCCACAAGGCTTTGGAGGTAGGTTTACTGCAGGAGCTTGGGTACTAAGTCAAGGAACAAATAGCACTAATACAGAAAGAACTATAGTAGCTAAAAGAGCTAACGGTTCTGGTTTCCAATTATCTCTTAGAGATGATAATCGAATCATCCTGAGATGGAACAGTGCTTCCTCTATAGAAGAAGTAATATCTAACACAGCTTTAAATAATGGAATATGGAGACACATTGCGGTAACTTACGATGGTACACTAGCAAAAATTTATATTGACGGTGTTCAAGATATTCAGGCTCCACTTGATGCTCCTATGGCCGATTCAAATTTATTAGGTTTAGGTGCCAGAATTGAAGAAGATGAAACTGCTGTAGAACACTTCAGAGGTGAACTTGATGAAATAAGAATGTGGGATGTAGCTCTTACACAAAATCAAATACGATTTATTATGAATCAAGAGCTTCGAGAAAACGCTTCATTTGTATCAGGAAACATAATTCCTACCTCGATTACTAAGAATGATATCATGGGTATCGATTGGGAAAGACTAGTAGCTTATTACAGCATGAACAGTTTTATAGGTTCTGCGTTGAATGATGAGAGCGTTAACAAAGGTTATGGTAGAATGGCAAATGAAGATTTCTTTGAACTAAGAACTCAAACCGCTCCACTTCCTTATGAAAGCGCAGCAAATGGTAGTTGGGAAAATCAATCCGTGTGGGATAACGGTTCATTACAATATACTCCAGGAAGCACTCGAGTGATTAATGGTAGCGTAGAAAGAATAGATTGGAATATTGTGAAAACAAATAGCGAAGTAACTATTACAAGTAGTGATATTACCGTATTAGGTTTATTTGTAGAGAGCAATCAGCTTAATGTAAATAATGATCACGGTTTAACAGTTACACACGTTTTAGACCTTACGAGTTCTATTGATCTAAAAGGTGAGTCTCAATTGGTTCAAACTATCGACAGTGATTTACTCGCTACTTCTACTGGATTTGTAGAGAGAGATCAGCAAGGTACTGGAGTTACATTTGATTACAATTACTGGTCATCTCCAGTAAGTCGTATTAGCAACAACAATAATAATAACGGTTACACCATTGGTGGTAACTTGAAAGACGGTACTTTGGTAAACAACCCTAGAAATTTAAATTTCACTTCTAGAAACGTTAGAGATGGTATTCCTGGAGATGCAACAACTGCCGCAACTATTTCTGGTAGATGGTTGTATGCTTATAGAGACTTAACTAGTAATACTTATTCTAACTGGGAATATGTGGGTCCTAATGTTGGATTAAATGCTGGAGAAGGTTTCACAATGAAAGGAACAGGAGCTGCTGGTGAGCAAAACTATGTTTTCGTTGGTAAGCCTAATAATGGTGATATCGATTTAGATATAGATGCAGGAAACGATTACCTTATAGGAAATCCATACCCTAGTGCGCTAGATGCTCATGAATTTATTTCTGATAACCCACATTTAGACGGTACTTTATACTTCTGGGAACACTGGGGTGGAAATACACATATTCTTGCCAACTATCAAGGTGGATATGCAATGTATAATTTCTCCGGTGGTGTCCCTAATGCTACTATAGGTACTTCAAATCCTGACGTTAATCAAGGTGGAATACCTACTAAGCGTCCTGAAAGATTTGTGCCTGTGGCACAAGGTTTCTTTGTAACTGGAATCTCTGACGGTACCATTAGGTTTAGAAATGACCAAAGACAATTTGTAACAGAAGCTTCTGGTAGTAGTCTATTTGTTTCTGCTCCAGGAAACAGTTCTGGAAGCAGTGCTTATGACGATTACAATAGCTTTACTGACACAAGACCTAAAGTAAGAATCGGTTTTGCTAGTCCAAGTACTATATACAGACAAATCCTTTTAACAGTAGATCCTAATGCTACCATGGGTTATGATAATGCGTTTGATGGTTTACAAATCGACGAACAAAGAGAAGACATGGCTTTTGTAGTAGGTAATGATAATTTAAGCATACAAGGTATCAACTCCATGGACTCCTCAGTAGAGTTACCACTTATGGTAAAACTACAAGCATCAGGCTCTTTTACTATTCAATTAGATGATGTTCAAAATATAGATCCTACGCAACAAATCTTCTTAAAAGATAATGTACTTAACACCTATACGGACTTGATGAGTGGTGACTTTGTAAGCCCTACTCTATCTGGTGGAATTAACGATACTCGTTTTTCTATAGTGTTTACAGATGCTTCAACATTGAGTAATGAAGAAGTGGTAATTGCATCTAGCGATCTAGTAGTTTATACTCCTAATAATATGGATACACTTAATGTGAAAAAAGGTGCAGACATCACTATCGATACGATCACTATTACAAATATGTTAGGACAACAAGTACAAACTTGGGACGTAAGTGAGCAAGACGGTATATTATCAGTGAGCACAGTAAACATTGCAAAAGGTAATTACATCGTGCAACTATTTACTAATTACGGCCTACAAACACGTAAAGTGATCATACAATAAATCACATAACTTTCATTTATACTAAAGCCTTTGAGAAATCAAAGGCTTTTTTTATGCTCATTCAATACGCAAAGAAAGAGTATCGTTCCATATGCTAGACGATTGAGAAAGGATGATAACAAAACACAAACGCTCCCAAATTTAAAATACAAGCTCACTATCCTTATAAACCATCCACTACTCTACCTCTTCCACGGTATTCTAAGAAGCAATTTGGAATTAAATTATAAAAAGGAAACTAGTTCTTTGTAAACTCAGCTCGTTTGAGATCGATATCACTCAACTTAATCAGCTTATCTTCTTCAAACAAATCATCCATTTTGGACAAGTCTGGTTGTGCTTTTTCTGACTTATAATTGTTATAATCTTGGATGGTCACCCCATTGAGGTTTCTTCTGTTCTCGCTTTCGCGAAAGCGGTAACCACATTCTTCCTCACAGTACGAGTAAGCGAGATAGTCTATAAAAAAATCATCTACATTTACCCAATACATAAACACATCTTCGTGGTCTTCTCCACCGCCATCTTCGTCAAATGTCACTTCGATTTCATGATAGGCTTGTCCTTGAATAGTGTCTTGAGAAATATACTTGACATAAATCGCATCGCCATCAAGACTGTATGGCAACTGAGCAAAATATACCACTGAGTTCAAGCTAGCAGCATACCTCGTAGAAAGAGAGTCTGCTAGATGGAGTGGTTGATTATTTTTAAAACGTGTAAAACCGTCATTATCGAGCTGGTCTATGATCGAGTCGGTATTGATCGTCAAGTGTCTTTTATATGTAAAACGACCATTTTCTCGAGTAGCAGAGTAATCAATCCCTCTAAAATTAAATTCTAGCGTCCCGTTTCCAGCAATTGATGTACCATGCGATTGCATGGCTTGATCCATGATCTCACGCGCGTCTGGCGTTTTATCAATACATGAAATAATTCCTAGGCAAATGACAGAAAGTAAATAAAGTTTGTTTTTCATTTCACAAAGATATAAGAGATTCCATAACCTATTAAAGTATATTTGTCCCGTATTTATGGAATTTAAGAACAAAATAGAGATCAAGAATCGCAAAGCGCGGTTTGAATACGAGATACTGGACAAGTATACGGCAGGAATTGTACTGGCTGGAACTGAAATTAAAGCCATACGATTAGGAAAAGCGAGTATTGCCGAAGGCTTTTGTGAGTTTCAAAATAATGAGCTGTTTATTATTAACATGACGGTTCAAGAATATTCTCATGCCACCTATTTTAATCACCAGCCGAAACAAGAACGCAAGCTTTTATTGAACCGCAAGGAACTTAAAAAGTTAGAAAAAGCCGTCGCAAATACTGGTAACACGATTATTCCATTAAAACTTTTTGTCAATAAAAAAGGATTGGCAAAATTAGATATCGCTCTTGCAAAAGGGAAAAAGTTATACGACAAGAGAGAAACTTTAAAAGACCGCGATAACAAACGCAGGCTCGATGCGGTGAAGAAACAATTCCGCACCTAGGTAATGATTTGACTTCATTTTATTTTTTTATTCTTTCGAACTGACGATCTTTGATTCTCCTATAGTTGAAGTAATCGGTTGTTCATGAACTTGAACTACACCTTTTCTCTACCTTAAAGAAAAAAAGGCTGCTTTACAGACAACTATTTTAATACCTTCACGTCTTAACAATAGATAAAGCTTGTTAACACAATAAATTGGCAAGGCTTTATTAATTTGCAACGTTATAAAACCAACCCAAATGAATTTTATTACTAAAACTGCTGTTACATTTATTATAGCTTTGTTAGTCTCCGTTTTTGCGCAAGCGCAACTTACTGGAACTTTAACTGATGCCAATGATGAACCTATCGCATTTGCCTCTATTTACATTAAAGGAACCTACAAAGGAACCACCACAAACATCGATGGCGGTTATTCCTTAAAATTAGATGGTTTTAAAAATTATGAGATTGTCTTTCAGTCCTTAGGTTACCAGCCGCAAACCATTGTAGTAGATTATAAAAAAGACGGTCAGGTTCTAGATGTAACCATGCAAGAAGAAGTAGCCTCTCTAGAAACAGTCGTAGTAAATTCTGGAGTGAATCCTGCAAATCGTGTGATAAGAGAAGCCATTGCAAACAGAGAGAAAAACCGTAAGAAATTTTCTAGCTATAAAGCAGACTTCTATTCCCGTGGTTTATGGCGCATGAAAGATGTACCGGAGAAGTTTATGGGAGAAGAAATAGGCGATATGGAAGGATCGCTGGATTCCATAACGCGCAGTGGTGTAGTTTACCTGTCAGAAACGGTTTCTAAAATCGCTTATGACGCTCCAGACGATTTTAAAGAACATATTATTGCGAGTAAAATTTCTGGAGACGATAACGGCTTTAGCGTTAACAGTGCAGAGAGTGCTAATTTTGATTTCTATAACAACAACATCGATTTAAACAACCGCATCGTCTCTCCTATTGCAGACTATGCTTTTAGCTATTACAAATACAAATTACTAGGTGCTTTTTATGACGAGAATCAATTTTTGATCAACAAGATAGAGGTGACTTCTAAACGTCCTAAGGATAATACTTTTAACGGTATTATTTATATCGTAGAAGATCAATGGACTATTTACGGTCTGGAGCTTACTACTCTAGGTGAAAACATTAACGTGCCAGTGATTGAAAAACTGACTTTTAATCAAGACTTTACCTATGAGCCTAGCAGCGGCGACTGGATCAAAAGATCACAGAGTATCGATTTTGAATTTGCATTTTTGGGCTTTAAAGGAAATGGAAGGTTTATTGCCAATTATACCAACTATGATTTTGCGCCGCAGTTTGATAAAGACAGCTTCGGACCACAAGTCTTGAGTTTTGAACTCGATGCCAATAAAAAAGATACCACTTACTGGAATAAAAAACGTCCAGTACCGCTTACGGTAGAAGAAAGCAAAAATTATATCGTTAAAGACAGTATTGCAAAAGTGCGCAACGATCCTAAATATAAAGACAGTGTAGATCGTGTGAATAATAAGTTTAGAATGACTTCACTTCTTACTGGTTATACGTATAGAAATAGCAATAAAAACGAGCGCTACAGCTACGATGGCTTGATCGATTTAGGCTCTTTTAAAGGATTCAATACCGTGCAAGGTTATGTACTGGGAACCAGTTTTAGTTACTCTAAAGGTTTTGATGACGACTACAACCGCAGCCTGTATATAAGTAGTGATATTAATTATGGAATCTCAGACGATAGACTGCGCTACACCGCACGAGCAAATTATAGGTTTAATAGAACTAATAGAAGGAATATCTCTCTTGCCGCTGGAACGGAAGCAAGACAAATCAACAACGGTAATCCTATAAGTACTTTAGAAAACACGATTTCTAGTCTTGCCTTTGAACGCAATTTTGCCAAATTTTATGAAGTAGATTTTGTAGGCGCCAGCTATTATGAAGAAGTGGCCAATGGTTTTTATTTGAGTGCCAGAGCAAACTATGAGAGAAGGCAACCACTTAACAACACGACCGACCAAGTGTGGTTTACTCAAAGTGATGTAGATTATACCAGTAATAATCCCGTAGAACTGGATAATAATAGAAATGCCTTTATTACAGAGCATGAAGTTCTTAAACTAGGCTTAGGAATTACCATACGACCAGGACAGAAATACCAGAGTTATCCTGACCAGAAGTACAACATACGCAACGAGAAATACCCTACAATTGCACTGCGATATGAAGGTGGTTTTGCCGGTAGCGAGAGTGGTAACAACTTTCACCAGTTGAGTGCAAATTTGTATCAGAGCTTTGATATGGGCAACCTAGGCCGCAGTAGTTACTGGATGAATGCCGGTACATTTATAGATGGCGAGGAGATCTCGTTTGTAGACTTCCAGCATTTTAATGGCAACCGCTTGCGTTTTAAATTAGAGGCGTTAAATCCTTATGGTTTTGGCTTATTGAATTACTACGATTACAGTACTAATAGTGATTATGCTCAAATTCACTTGCAGCACGATTTTAAAGGATTTGTACTGGGCAAAATCCCAGGTTTGAATCAGCTCAATTATGATTTGATCTTGAGCGGTAAAGCTTTGTTTACCGACCGCAGGCCGTATTTTGAGGCCAGCGCTGGAATCGATAACATAGGTTTTGGCAAGTTCAGGCCTTTCCGTGTGGATTATGTGTATAGCATGACCAGTGGCAGAAAATATGGTGCTTTTGTGGTAGGAATTAATTTTGGAATATAAAAAAGAGGTTTTTACTAGTTCCGCTTTCGCGAAAGCGGTAGCAATACTTACATCGTTCTACATTTACAGTAAGTCTAATGGACTAGGAAGGTTCTCCAGCGTTATTTGAGTCACGTGCGTATAGATAAGCGTGGTCTTGATGTCGTTGTGACCTAAAAGTTCTTTAATGATTCTCACGTCTGTGCCAGCATCCATGAGATGAGTCGCATAAGCATGACGCAAGCCGTGAAGCGTTACGTATTTTTTGATGCCTGCTGCTTTTTTGGCCTTATTAAAAACCGCTCGTAGACTTGCAGTAGAATAAAGACCGCCGCCGCTGCCCTCAAAAAGGTATTCCTTAGGACGGTATTCCTTAATGTAATCACGCAGTAGAAATTTGAGCTTTTCTGGAAAAGGGACGACACGATCCTTTTTACCTTTGGCAGTTTTTATGAATACTTGATTGCGCTGCCCATCTATATCAACTATTTTAAGATGAATAAGCTCGCTACTTCTTAAACCTAAGGCATAAATGGTCGTAAGCATCGCGATGTGTTTTTTATTCTTTAGTACACTCAAAATGAGTTTTACCTCTTGCTTAGAAAGAATAACAGGAAGTGCTCGCTGTACTGGTCGTGTGGCGAGAGTAGAAAAATCTACCTCACGATTGTACATTTCTTTATAATACAATCTTATGGCACTAGAAAGCTGCTTTTGAGAAGCAGCTGCATAGTTGTTGTTAAGAACAATATTTTTAAAATATTCTAGTATTTCAAAATCGCTCAACATTCCTAGATCTTTGTCTACTCCTATCGTTTTATGAAACGGAATAAGCAAACCTATATAAGTTTCTATGGTATTACTCGCATAGCGTTTAATTGTCAACAATTGTTGAAATTCGTAAAAAGTTCTCATATACACCTAAAAGCGCAATATAAAAAAAATACCAAAAAAGTTCTCATATACGCCCAAAACGGTATGGTTAGTATATAGTTTTTAATTAAATTGCTCATATATACTAGTTGAAAAAAATCAACGATTTCGCAACATTGAAATTCATCGATTCTATTCTGAGCTTGGGTTTAATTTAGCAGTATTATGCTGGATATTACGATGTAGCTAGCCTTTCAAGTTGTTTCGATTGCATCGTTGAAAACTCTTGTTTTCAGAACGTAAAAACGTACAAACAACTTGTAAAAGGTAGCGTAAATAGAATAGAAATCCGCATTAACACTCTGAAATTATGTCAGCTACAGAATGATCTTACAGAAATCAACGTCCCTTATACTCAGGTATAAAGGGCATAGATTCCTTATGAAGTTTTATTTTCATTTATTGACGAGTGGCAAATGATTGACATTTAACAACACTAGCGATAATTCATTTCAAAGAGAAGACAGTAATTTAGATCAAAGTAATATCTTTAGAGCAATCAACTAAGAATTAACGGTAAGGGTTGATGCGTGAAACGAATCATAGCCTTACCGTTACCTGCAAGCTAAACAAACATTCGTAATAACATTAATATAATCTCAATATATTTGCAATTATAATCTTAGCAACAATCAAAATTTATGAAATACAACTATATAACTTTTATCTTATGCTTTTACTGTTTAACAAATTTTGCACAAGATAAAGCTACAAATTCACAAAATGAAGTTGACGCCTCAAACCCTACAAATCTCTATACACAAGTCAATACTCAGTTTGAATATACTTCTTTAAAGGATGGCACAAATCTTTATGGCTTTAGAGGAAATATACAATATACATTCAATCCTAATAACTTAATCCTTGCCGAAATACCGATATTGCACAATGATGCCACTTCTGCTTTTGGATTAGGCGATGTACGCTTACGCTATTTCGCAGTAGTAAAACGTGAAATGACAGCTGAAAAGTTTAATGTTATCGCACCTTTTTTAGATATAACGCTACCAACAGGAAAATTTGAAGATGGTCTTGGAACAAGTAGTTTTGTACTTTCGGCAGGTTCAGTCTATGGTTTTGCTTTATCAAAAAAAATATTGATGTTTCCAGGATTAAGTGTTGTACACGTCACAGAGCCATCCACCGACCTTATTCCTGATGAATTTAAGTTTTCAAGCACAGGTTTTTTGGTGCAAGCCAATGTAAGTATTAGCTTTAACGAAAGGTGGTTTTTATTTGTAAACCCTATTTTAACCTACCTAAATACCGATGGAGAATGGAATGACAATTGGTCTGGAGAGTTTAATCTTAACCATATGATAATTCCCAACAAACTAAAAGCAAACATTGGGTATTTCCCTAATTTCACTAACGAAGCAACAACGATTCGTTTAGGAGCTACATTCTTTCTTTAATAAACTAAATCTATAATAAATGATGAAAAAATTAATCATATTATGTCTTCCTTTTTGCATTTTTAGTTGTAACAATTCAACTAAAAGGGCAACACCAGAACAAGCAGCCAATACAATCTATATAAATGGAGATATCATAACTATGGAAGGCGATGAACCTGCATACGTAGAAGCGATAGCTGAAAAAAATGGTATAATACAAAAAATCGGAACCAAAGAAGAAGTTTTAGAACTTGAAGGCGATAGTACGACGGTTATAAATTTAAAAGGAAAAGCACTTTTTCCAGGCCTTATTGATGGTCACGCTCACTTTTTTGGATTCGGTCCGCAAGCATCTGGCGCTAACTTATTACCGCCACCAGATGCGCAAGTTAAAAACATTGATGATATTATAAGTACATTAAAAACTTGGGCTACACCAGAAAACATTGAACTTACAGGTTGGATTTTCGGTCTCGGATTTGATGATTCACAGCTTGAAGAAAAACGTTTTCCTACAAAGGAAGATTTGGATAAAGTTTCAACAGAGCATCCTATTATGATTATGCATATTTCAGCTCATTTTTGCGTAATGAACTCTAAAGGCTTGGAAATGGTTGGGATTAATTCAGAAACACCAGACCCAGAAGGCGGAATTATCAGAAGGATGCCCAACAGTAAAGAACCTAATGGTGTTTTAGAAGAACTAGCTGCTATTCCCTATATGGCAAAAGCAGTAACTGCATCTAAACCAGAAAATTTAGCCAAACAAATGCAAGCAGGCTTAGAAATGGCCAAAAGTTATGGATATACCACTATTCAAGAAGGCAAAGCAATGCAACAGCATGAAATTATGGCTGCATTTGCAGATAAAGGAATGTTTGATATTGATGTGGTATCTTACATGGACTATCCATCGGCAAAATATATGGATACAAAGTGGAATTCAAAAGAGTACAATGGTCATTACAGAATTGGTGGTATAAAAATGACACTCGATGGTTCGCCGCAAGGAAGAACTGCTTGGCGAACAGAGCCCTATCTACTGCCGCCAGATGGCGCACCAAGAGATTACAAAGGTTATCCAGCCATACCAGATGATAACGACGTTGCTGATGTTTATAAAATGGCATATAAAAACAATTGGCAGATATTAACCCATGCCAATGGCGATGCTGCTGCTGACCAAATGATTAAAGGTTTGCAAGCTGCCGAAAAAGAATTAGGAAAAAAAGACTTACGTAACGTACTTATCCACGGACAATATATACGACCTGACCAATTGGATTCGCTTAAACAATTGAATGTTATTGTCTCGCTGTTTCCATTACATACATTTTATTGGGGAGATTGGCACGAGCAATTAATAGGAGAAGAACTAGGGCAAAAAATTAGTCCAACACGTACAGCGTTAGATAAAGGCCTAAAACTTACTATTCATACAGATGCACCAGTAGCATTACCAAACCTAATGCGTATGGTTTGGACAGCGGTAAGTAGAACATCACGAAGCGGAAAATCAATTGGTGCAGATGAGCGATTAACACCTTATGAAGCAATGAAATGTATTACAGATTGGAGTGCATATCAGCATTGGGAAGATAACAAAAAAGGAACACTAACCGAAGGTAAAATAGCAGATTTTGTAATTCTGGATGCTAACCCTTTAAAAGTAGATACTGAAGCCATAAAAGACATCAAAGTTTTAAATACTATAAAAGAAGGAAAGATAGTTTATGAGTCAGAATAAAAAAATATTGAACATAGTTGTTAAAATAGAACGTTTTCTTATTATCGTTTTACTTACCGCTTTACTCGCTGTAGTACTTTATAGCATTGTTGTTTTCCTATGGCTTCTATATAACGGTATCGTAGATAGTATCTCACAAACAGTTACATTAGAACAGAACATTTTACTCTCGCTACACACTATTTTTGGTGGTTTTATGCTTGTGCTAATTGGTATTGAACTTCTTCAAACAATGAAGATTTATTTGGAAAAAAATGTTGTCCATGCCGAAGTCGTAATTCTGGTAGCTATCATAGGATTATCAAGACATATCATTGATTTAAAATTAGATAAAGAACCACTTTATTATCTTGGCTTGGGCATACTTTTAATAGGGCTTTCAGGAAGTTATTATCTTATAAGAAAGTCATCGGAAAAAACTCAAACTAGAAAATAAGTACCATTAAAATCAGCTATTTGGAAATGTTTCATCATTATAATCTAAAAGAATCTGACATTTTTATTTTTGACCAATTTTTGATTATACAAATTAAGGAAGGTGTTTTGGTAAATATGCCACACGAGGAAGAATTAAACGATATTATTCAAAAGCATTTTAAAGGTAAGGATATGGTATATATCTCTAACCGTGTAAATTCATATGCCGTTAATCCTCTTATATATCCTGAAACTGAAAAGATACTAAACTTGGTAGCCATAGCAATAGTACCTAAGACCCAAAAAATGCGCTCTAATGCTGAGTTTGAAAGAAAATTTTACAATAAACCGTATGGAGTTTTTGATACATTGAGTTTAGCTATTGAATGGGTACACACTGTAATAGATAAAAATTATGAACCATAAGAAAAAATTTAAAAAAAATAAAATTGCTTTTATTTTTTGTTTTTTGTTCGGATTACTCTCGCAAACAATTGCCGCACAAAACCAACAAGCTGTGAGCCACACAGAACATCATAAAAACAGTTTTAGTATTTTGGTAGGTCACGCGCACATTAGCCAAGGTATCCAAAATGAGAAAACAAAATGGCTGGCTTTACCATCTTGGATGATGAGTTATAATCGCAGTCTGTCTAAAAAATGGTCAATAGGAATTCATACAGATATAATTATAGAAGATTTTGTCGTACAAGACCTAAGTCGTAATGCTGAAGAAGGCGCTATTATAGAACGTTCTTATCCTATTTCTTTAGTAGCTGCTACAACCTTCAAGCCTATTCACCAGTTAGGCATCATTGCAGGTGTAGGAATAGAATATGCCGAAGAAGAAACGTTTACTTTAGTGCGTTTAGGTTTGGAGCCAAATATCAAGATAAATAGCAAATATGAAGTCATTTTTAATCTGAGTTATGATTTAAAATTCAATGCTTATGATAATTGGAATTTAGGAGTTGGAATTGTAAGAATATTTTAAATAAAAAATTCGGAATAAAGCCAGCAGGTAACAACGTATATAGCTCATAGCTAGTTAGTTGATTAATTCAAAATTACGGCATATTTACGAGTCCGCCATATTTTAAATTTACTTTTTTTTGTAAAAAATTAAACATAAAAATTAAAAATATGGCTCGTGCTTAACCGAAAAATAATTGCTAATTTGCACGCTACGAGCCATATACAATACCGTCAGACTGTCTCAAAACTCTCCCATTCTGCTTGATATTTATATCGATTTTTCCGATATTTATATATGGAATACTTGCAAAAAGAGTCGCGTAGTCAGCTCACTTTATACACCACATGCCTAGATGACATGATTGCCGCTGATAACACCGTTAGAGCTATTGACACCTTTGTAGACAGTCTCGATTTAGAACAACTAGGCTTTGCATCACTAGCATCTCAAGGAAGACCACCTTATGATCCAGCAGATCTTCTCAAGCTCTTTATCTATGGATACATGAACCGCATGAGATCCTCCAGAAGGTTAGAACTGGAATGTAATCGCAACATTGAGCTCATATGGTTACTAGGCAATCTCAAACCAGACCACAACACCATCTCTAGGTTTAGAAAAAACAACCCCAAAGCCATTAAACGCGTCTTTAGAGCCACCGTGAGTATCGCCCAAAACCACAACCTGATAGGCGCCACCTTAATCGCTGGAGACTCCACTAAACTCAGAGCTCAAAACAGCAAGAAAAACAATTACAACCTCAAAAAAGTAGCCCGACACATCGAGTACATCGATAAAAAATTAGAGGAGCATAATACCGCTCTTGCAAAAGCGGACAACGACCAAGAAAAGCAAGACCACAAAGACCAAATCGACAAGCACAACAAACAGCGCAAGCGTTACGAAGGAATCAATAAAACGCTGAAGGAAGATACCACGACCGAAAACCCACAGTTGTCCACCAGCGATCCAGATAGCAGGCACCAAATTACTCGTGGGATGATCACAGAAGTATGCTACACCGCACAAACCACGGTAGATGCTGACCATAAAGTACTCCTAGATTATAAAGTTACTAACGAGAATGATAAAAAAGCGATGGGAAACATGCTGCGCAGAGCAAAATCCATCCTTAAAACCAACCAATTCACCGCTCTCTACGACAAAGGCTATCACACGGGCAGCGAGTTTAAAACAGCACACGATTTAGGTATCGATACCCTAGTAGCCATACCAGCTATAGGACGTAAAAGTCAAGCGCCCGATCCAGCTTATAACGTAGAACATTTTAAATACGATAAAGCATCTGACAGCTATCAATGTCCGCAAGGTCACGAGCTTAAAAGCAATGGAAACTGGTACAAAGCACGTAATTATAAGTTTAAGCAATATAAGAGTAGCGCCTGTAAAAGCTGCCCAGTCAGATCGCTATGCACCACATCAAAAGCAAACGGTAAAATAGTCCAGCGTAGCGAATACAAACAGTACATAGAAGCTAATTTTAAACGAGTACAACAACAACCAGAGATCTATAAAAAAAGACAAGCCATCGTAGAACATCTATATGGCACCATAAAGCGCCAATGGGGTTTTGATCACATTATTACTAAAAAAGGAATCCAGAACGCCAGTGCAGATTTTGGCCTCATCGCTATCGCATACAACCTCAAAAGAATCCTAAACATCATCAAAGAGCAAGGAAAACTAGCCTTTATACTTAATAAACAACGCCATAAAGCCATTTTTAAGCTCCTATCAACATTTTTAAGCCTTTTCAAACCTAAAATAATTATACCAACTCATTTTCTCAAAATCTATTCACATCACTTTTCTAACGTAAATTTAAACTAAATTTAGGCAGTTTTGAGACGAACTGCCGTTGTGCAACATTATAACCAAACACTAAAACAAAAAATGAAAAAAATTTACACTTTACTATTATTGTCTGTTTTTATTACATCTTGCGGAATCAAAAAATTTCCCGTAATACCAAATTCCGAAACTATTCTCACGCCTGAGATTAATGAAATAAACACTTCTGAAATTGGAATTACCCTTGTTTCTAAGGAAACTGCGAAAAAATATAGTGCGATAGAAATAACTAAGGAAGTAAAGATTAAGCCGAATATGCTGGTAAAAACTTTAGAGGTAGGAGAAACGTTTATCAAAAAATTTGAAACGGAAGATTTTGAATTGTATGAAAATGTGAATGACCAAACTTATGGTATAGCTATTTCAAAAAATGGGGAAATGCCAAAAGTTTATAGCACAGGACCTACAGGAACTGGATTAAGATTAAAACCTTCAAAGTATCAGATAGAATACGTTTCTACTCAAAGACCAATTAAAAGTGATGATTATTATAAGCAGGAATTCATTTATAATGGTAAAGTTGGAAATGGAATTAAATTTATATACCGAGAGTTTGTAAATGATTATGCAAGACCTGCTTTTACACAAGATTTGCAGTACGATTTAAGTGAAGATAGAATTATTGGGTTTAGAGGATTGAGACTTGAAGTGATAAGTGCAACCAACACTAAAATTGAATACCGAATATTAAATTACTTCGCGAATTAACGTTGCACAACACTGGCTATACGCAATTGCTCGGTTCTTGCTCATCCCAAAAATTTCTGCGAAATTTTCTACGGTTTGGTTATATTTAGAAACATAAGGCTGAGACACGCAACTGCGCATAGCCAAGACCGTTGTGCATAATATAAAACAAACTATGAGTACAACAAAAGAAAAACCGAGTTATGAGGAACTTGAAAAAAAAGTAAAACTGTTATCGCAGATTAACCTAAAAATAAGTATGTATCTAACGAGATTACTTCAGCAAGCAATCGATATTAGCCAAAGAGATGAAGTTAAAGATTTATTGCCTTTTACCGTCGAAATAAAAGTAGATCCAGAAATAGAAAATCTTTACGGAACATTCATTCAAAAGACTGAATAAAAAGCTTTTCCACTGCATCATCAAATCTTTTTAAACACTCTATTTGGTTTTTAGACACACCCATTAGTAAAAATTGAGTCATCGGTATAGAAGTACCTTTTATAATAACTCGTTGTTCAGGGTCTAAATTTTCATCCGAGTATACATCGGATATCAAATCGTTTGAGTTTTCGATTATCTGTTGACTTAAATAATGAGAACGTTTTATAAAGTGGTCTGCCTTGTTAGGGAAGTCTTGATTAAAGTCAGATATTTGTTTTGAAGTGAAATCCGAAAGTCTTTGGTAGTGTTCGTCTAAAAATTCTTGTATAGTCATAAACCAAACATAACGAAAATTACACTATGCACAACACGGTATATAGAAAATTGCTCAACTAATTGACAACACAAAAACCAGTAAGAAATTAAATTAACTAAAATGCCAAAAAATAACAAACAAAAACCGCAACTTTCTATATACAAAACCGTCAGACTGTCTCAAAACTCTCCCATTCTGCTTGATATTTATATCGATTTTTCCGATATTTATATATGGAATACTTGCAAAAAGAGTCGCGCAGTCAGCTCACTTTATACACCACATGCCTAGATGACATGATTGCCGCTGATAATACCGTTAGGGCTATTGACACCTTTGTAGACAGTCTCGATTTAGAACATCTAGGCTTTGCATCACTAGCATCTCAAGGAAGACCACCTTATGATCCAGCAGATCTTCTCAAACTCTTCATCTATGGCTACATGAACCGCATGAGATCCTCTAGAAGACTAGAACTGGAATGCAATCGCAACATCGAGCTCATCTGGTTGCTAGGCAATCTCAAACCAGACCACAACACCATCTCTAGGTTTAGAAAAAACAACCCCAAAGCCATTAAACGCGTCTTTAGAGCCACCGTGAGTATCGCCCAAAACCACAACCTGATAGGCGCCACCTTAATCGCTGGAGACTCCACTAAACTCAGAGCTCAAAACAGCAAGAAAAACAATTACAACCTCAAAAAAGTAGCCCGACACATCGAGTACATCGATAAAAAATTAGAGGAGCATAATACCGCTCTTGCAAAAGCGGACAACGACCAAGAAAAGCAAGACCACAAAGACCAAATCGACAAGCACAACAAACAGCGCAAGCGTTACGAAGGAATCAATAAAACGCTGAAGGAAGATACCACGACCGAAAATCCGCAGTTGTCCACCAGCGATCCAGATAGCAGGCACCAAATTACTCGTGGGATGATCACAGAAGTATGCTACACCGCACAAACCACGGTAGATGCTGACCATAAAGTACTCCTAGATTATAAAGTTACTAACGAGAATGATAAAAAAGCGATGGGAAACATGCTGCGCAGAGCAAAATCTATCCTTAAAACCAACCAATTCACCGCTCTCTACGACAAAGGCTATCACACGGGCAGCGAGTTTAAAACAGCACACGATTTAGGCATCGATACCCTAGTAGCCATACCAGCTATAGGACGTAAAAGTCAAGCGCCCGATCCAGCTTATAACGTAGAACATTTTAAATACGATAAAGCATCTGACAGCTATCAATGTCCGCAAGGTCACGAGCTTAAAAGCAATGGAAACTGGTACAAAGCACGTAATTATAAGTTTAAGCAATATAAGAGTAGCGCCTGTAAAAGCTGCCCAGTCAGGTCGCTATGCACCACATCAAAAGCAAACGGTAAAATAGTCCAGCGTAGTGAATACAAACAGTACATAGAAGCTAATTTTAAACGAGTACAACAACAACCAGAGATCTATAAAAAAAGACAAGCCATCGTAGAACATCCATATGGCACCATAAAGCGCCAATGGGGTTTTGATCACATTATTACTAAAAAAGGAATCCAGAACGCCAGTGCAGATTTTGGCCTCATCGCTATCGCATACAACCTCAAAAGAATCCTAAACATCATAAAAGAGCAAGGAAAACTAGCCTTTATACTTAATAAACAACGCCATAAAGCCATTTTTAAGCTCCTATCAACATTTTTAAGCCTTTTCAAACCAAAAATAATCTTACCAACTCACTTTCTCAAAATCCATTCACTTCACTTTTCTAACGTATATTTAAACTGAAATCACGCAGTTTTGAGACGAACTGCCGTTACAGGCAATTTGAACCAAATGATAGTTAGACTACTAATAATATTAATTCTTATTTCACAAGTTGGTTTTGCACAGAGTAAAATACAGCATGAACCTGAACGTATTTTCAATAAGCTAATCATTGGACAAGCAACTAATGAATTTGCCAAGGAGCATAAACTGAAAAAAGTAACCTTCTACAGGGATACTCTTTTATCATCCTCAATGGAATTTGACACAAATGGAAATTTTATTACTACAATAGGAATGGAGAATAATGCCGTCCGAAAATCGACTTACAAGTGGGATGACCAAAACCGAATGGTTGAGAAAAAACACTATTCGACAGATGGTTCATTTAGATATGGTTACTACTATAAATATAAAGATGGCGCCCAATTGATGTACAAAATTGAGGACAGTCTACTTTTCAGGAAACGAACATCTATAGAAAATGAGAATATCAGCACATATTCAGAATATGATAAGAATGGGAAAATCATATTGAAGAATGTATATGTAAAGGATAATGACATGAAATGGCTACTTGAAACAAGGTTTCAAAATGACAAGATTTATGTTCAATACCATTATGAATATTTGGACGACAAAAAGTATGTAACAAAAGTTCAATTTGACAAGAATGGAACAAAAGTTAGTGAGAAAAGATATTTGGATGAAGTTAAAATCAAAAATGGACTTGAACATTATACCGAAGATGATGAAAGGTTATTCAGAATTGATAGCTTCGATAAAAACGGTAATTTGATTGAGATGAAATTGCTAGATGAGGACGACAATCAGACAAGAATAGAAACCTATAATTACAACTCAAAAGGACAATTAACAAAGCTTGTTAAAGAGAACCTAAGTAGAGAGCAAAAAACAGTCTATTCATATAAATATGATAAGACTGACAAAGTTGAACTCGTCAAGAAAGACTTTAATGGAAACAGAGAAATATTTAGATATGAATACGAAACATTCTAAAAATAAAAACTGCCTGTAACACTGTATATAGCAAATAGGGCTTTCAGCGGTTTAGGAAAGTCCAGTGCTATTTACAAACAACGCCAAATCGTTGATTTGGCTTTTAAAATGAACAAGATAAAAACAAAATACAACGCTTTGGCTCAGTGCAAACATGAAAGGTTACTGCTTTCTACTGCCCTACTTGCCATATACTAACCGTTGTAAGCAATTTAACCAAACCAATATCCGAAATAGAAACATTTGAATATTTTACTAAACATAACTACTGCTGATTGGATAAATATAGTTATCGCCACAATAACTTTTATTACTACAATTATTGCTCTTCTTACTATAAATGAAATGCGTAAGCAAAGAGTTCATAGTTATCATCCAGACATAAATATGGCAAACTTTTCATTTTATGTCTATAAAGGAGATTTTGATGATGAAATTGATTCAATTTATCTGTATTCTTACAAGAATAAAAAGGAGGAAAATGAAAAAATAGACGGATTTAACGAATTGAAAATCGGAATTAATAATATCGGATTTGGTGTTGCAAAAAATGTTAGATGGACTTGGACTTTCGACCTAAATCAAGCACAAAAAGTTATTTGTAAAAACAAAGGCGTAAAATGGGAAAGCGGAGATGATTTTTTGACTATTGACTCTAAAAAAGCAAATATAAAATGGGCTTTTGATGTTAATGAAGATAATATTGGTGGAAATTTCAATTTTATACTTCCATATTCTAATGAAAATAGAGAAACTGAAATTGTTATTCCTGACTATTTCATTAGTTTGTATTGGTTGTATATGGTTAACCAAATTGGCAAAAAAGGACCGAAAAAATCATTAGAAGACTTTTTTCCACCACTCGAATTGAATGTGAATTACACGGATATACATTCAAACGAAATGGAAAAAAAGTTCTTAATAGAAATACACTTTGATATGATTGCTGCTGTTAGAGAAAAGACTAAAGAACTTGCTAAATTTAGATTTGAAATATCGGAAAAATAAAAACTGCTTACAACAACGTATATAGCTCATAGCTAGTTAGTTGCTTAATCGAAGTTAAGGTATATTTGCTAGTCCGCCAAATTTTTTAATTTGGCTTATTGATAAAAAAAGATAATAAGAAAAATTAAAAAATTCGGCTCGTGCTTCATCCGAAAATATTTTCATAATTTGCACGCTACGAGCCATATACAGAGACGTCAGACTGTCTCAAAACTCTCCCATTCTGCTTGATATTTATATCGATTTTTCCGATATTTATATATGGAATACTTGCAAAAAGAGTCGCGTAGTCAGCTCACTTTATACACCACATGCCTAGATGACATGATTGCCGCTGATAACACCGTTAGAGCTATTGACACCTTTGTAGACAGTCTCGATTTAGAACAACTAGGCTTTGCATCACTAGCATCTCAAGGAAGACCACCTTATGATCCAGCAGATCTTCTCAAGCTCTTTATCTATGGATACATGAACCGCATGAGATCCTCCAGAAGGTTAGAACTGGAATGTAATCGCAACATTGAGCTCATATGGTTACTAGGCAATCTCAAACCAGACCACAACACCATCTCTAGGTTTAGAAAAAACAACCCCAAAGCCATTAAACGCGTCTTTAGAGCCACCGTGAGTATCGCCCAAAACCACAACCTGATAGGCGCCACCTTAATCGCTGGAGACTCCACTAAACTCAGAGCTCAAAACAGCAAGAAAAACAATTACAACCTCAAAAAAGTAGCCCGACACATCGAGTACATCGATAAAAAATTAGAGGAGCATAATACCGCTCTTGCAAAAGCGGACAACGACCAAGAAAAGCAAGACCACAAAGACCAAATCGACAAGCACAACAAACAGCGCAAGCGTTACGAAGGAATCAATAAAACGCTGAAGGAAGATACCACGACCGAAAACCCACAGTTGTCCACCAGCGATCCAGATAGCAGGCACCAAATTACTCGTGGGATGATCACAGAAGTATGCTACACCGCACAAACCACGGTAGATGCTGACCATAAAGTACTCCTAGATTATAAAGTTACTAACGAGAATGATAAAAAAGCGATGGGAAACATGCTGCGCAGAGCAAAATCCATCCTTAAAACCAACCAATTCACCGCTCTCTACGACAAAGGCTATCACACGGGCAGCGAGTTTAAAACAGCACACGATTTAGGTATCGATACCCTAGTAGCCATACCA
Source organism: Nonlabens dokdonensis DSW-6 (assembly GCF_000332115.1). Lineage (NCBI taxonomy): Bacteria > Pseudomonadati > Bacteroidota > Flavobacteriia > Flavobacteriales > Flavobacteriaceae > Nonlabens > Nonlabens dokdonensis. Next base: position 3,054,871 of record NC_020156.1, on the reverse strand, counting down.
GCTATAGGACGTAAAAGTCAAGCGCCCGATCCAGCTTATAACGTAGAACATTTTAAATACGATAAAGCATCTGACAGCTATCAATGTCCGCAAGGTCACGAGCTTAAAAGCAATGGAAACTGGTACAAAGCACGTAATTATAAGTTTAAGCAATATAAGAGTAGCGCCTGTAAAAGCTGCCCAGTCAGATCGCTATGCACCACATCAAAAGCAAACGGTAAAATAGTCCAGCGTAGCGAATACAAACAGTACATAGAAGCTAATTTTAAACGAGTACAACAACAACCAGAGATCTATAAAAAAAGACAAGCCATCGTAGAACATCTATATGGCACCATAAAGCGCCAATGGGGTTTTGATCACATTATTACTAAAAAAGGAATCCAGAACGCCAGTGCAGATTTTGGCCTCATCGCTATCGCATACAACCTCAAAAGAATCCTAAACATCATCAAAGAGCAAGGAAAACTAGCCTTTATACTTAATAAACAACGCCATAAAGCCATTTTTAAGCTCCTATCAACATTTTTAAGCCTTTTCAAACCTAAAATAATTATACCAACTCATTTTCTCAAAATCTATTCACATCACTTTTCTAACGTAAATTTAAACTAAATTTAGGCAGTTTTGAGACGAACTGCCGTTACCCAACATATAAGAAAACCGTTAATATTTTGTTTTTTAGTTGACAATTCATTAAATTTATATACTTTTGTCAACCACTAAACTTGAATGATGGAAAACTTAATCGCTAATCGCATTAAAAATGCAAGAATACTTAAATGCTTGTCTCAACAAAATGTTGCGGACGAGTTAGGTGTTTCAAAGCAAATGGTAAGCAAATATGAAAATGGTGAAGCTATACCGACTAGTTCAAAATTTCTAAAATTATCAAAGTTATTCGGATTGAAAATCGACTATTTCTTTAGTTCTTTTCAAGTTGAACTAGGCGAAATAAATTTTCGAAAAAAATCTAGTTTTTCGATAAAAAAACAAAGCTCTTTAAAAGAACAAATCAAAATTAATTTAGAAAATTATCTTTGGTTAGAAGACACTCTTTCTATTGACTATCGTTTTAAAAACGCAATAAAGAATATTAGCATTAACAAATTGGAAGACGTAGAAAGAGCAGTACTAGAATTAAGAACTGAATGGAATATTGGCATTGACCCAATACATAATATTATACAATTATTAGAAGATAAAGAAATTAAAGTTATTGAGTTGTATGACGTTGACGACAAGTTTGATGGTTTAGCTACTTATGTTAATGGAAAATACCCAGTAATTGTTGTTAATGGAAATTTCCCTGTTGAACGAAAGAGGTTTACTTTACTTCACGAACTAGGACATTTACTACTCAATCTTCCTAATTGTGAAACCAAAAAAGAAGAACAGTTTTGTAACAAATTTGCAGCTGAATTTCTCTTCCCTAGAGAAATTGTTGTTAAAGAATTTGGCGGAAAAAGAAACCACATTACTCTTGCTGAATTAATCGCTACTCAAAAAAAATACGGAATAAGTATTCCAGCAATTGTATATAGATTAGTTGATTCTGGAATTTTGAGTAAACAACGACATACCGATTTTTATAAAAAAACTAGGTTTAATCCTTCTTTAAATAGAGAAGTAAACGCGTCACGTTTTGAAACCCCAGAAAAATCTTCTCGATTCGAACAATTAGTTTACAGAGCTTTATCCCAAGAAAACATTTCCATAAGTAAAGCATCCTCACTATTAAATAAGAATATTGAGAATGTTAAGGAAAGTTCGTTAATATAGTTTTAGCATTATGAAAATTGTTATTAATGATGCTAATATCTTAATCGACTTAGTAAAACTCGAACTTATAGATGCTTTTTCCAAATTAGATTTTGATTTACATACGACAGACTTTGTTCTTGATGAATTAAATGATGAGCAGAAGACACCAATTACAAATTTAAACAATGGAAAAAAACTTACGGTAATAGAAACCACAGAAACAATAGATTTTCAAGGTATAACTACAATCTTGGGAAAAAGTACTGGACTAAGTTTTGAAGATTGTTCTGTTTGGTATTACAGTAAGAAAATGTCAGGAATTCTTTTAACTGGTGACGGAAAACTAAGAAAACAAGCCAGTAAAGATAAAATTGAAGTTCGTGGAATAATTTATCTCTTTGATGTACTTTTAATTCAAAATCTGATAAGTTTTCAAGACGCAATTGAAAAAATCAAACAATTAATGCTATTAAATAATAGGCTTCCGATAAAAGAAATAGAAAAAAGGATTGAACTTTGGAATGAAGAAAAATACGTTGGGTAACAATGTATAAAAATAATAGCGGTTTTAGTGCTAAATCCAAAGTAAGTGAATATAAAAAAGCTTTGTGCTTAACCGAACAGTTATCGAGTTTTAATCCACTACTATTCTTATACTAACCGTTGAAAAAAATCAACGATTTCGCAACATTGAAATTCATCGATCCTATTCTGAGCACAGGTTTAATTTAGCAGTATTATGCTGGATATTACGATGTAGCTGGCCTTTCAAGTTGTTTCGATTGCATCGTTGAAAACTCGTGTTTTCAGAACGTAAAAACGTACAAACAACTTGTAAAAGGTAGCGTAAATAGAATAGAAATACGCATTAACACTCTGAAATTATGACAGCTACAGAATGATCTTACAGAAATCAACGTCCCTTATACTCAGGTATAAAGGGCATAGATTCCTTATGAAGTTTTATTTTCATTTATTGACGAGTGGCAAATGATTGACATTTAACAACACTAGCGATAATTCATTTCAAAGAGAAGACAGTAATTTAGATCAAAGTAATATCTTTAAAGCAATCAACTAAGAATTAACGGTAAGGGTTGATGCGTGAAACGAATCATAGCCTTACCGTTGTGAGCAAGCTTAAAAAAACATTTTGGAAAACTTCAAATTACATCTAATAAATTTATCTTTTAGCGATTTAGCGAATAAAGAAGCTGATATTGAAAAATCGATTTTCGAATATTTAAGAATGCTATTATATAAACAACTCAAAGCTAATAATTTTGACTTGAGAAATGGAAGGATTTGGATTGAAAATAAACCAATTAAAGTTTTTATAAATCTTGCAAATGATTCAAGGAAGTTATTAGTTGAGTTTATTTGTGAAAGTTCCAAAGAAGAAGCAGCTAAAACTATCGAAATTAATGAGTTTGGAGGAATAAGGTATATTCATTTTAATTATCCAATTTCTTGTGATTTTGCCAGCTCAATTGCAGAAACTTTTGGCAGGAATTTAAGTTCAATTTATAGAGTTCTAGAAAAGTCATACATTTTAAATTGTATCGATTCTCAAGGTTTAATGTCAAAAAAGATATATGCTCTTTTAGATTTAAATTTAGAGGGATTAAACATAGACGCAAACAGATGTTATTTTAATGTATCAGAGTGGAATAGTCAAAGTAAATATTTTATTTACCATATCAACCATTCACGATTAAATAAAATGATTACTTACTATAAAAAAAATCAACCGAAATCGAAAAGTCCGTACTTTATGGTCAATACTCTTTTAACCGCTCGAGTACCAGACATAGCAACTGAAAAGGCCTTGAAAAATAATAATATTGCAAATATCCCATTTTCAGATTTCAATTATAAAGACGATAATGAACACTTCGACTTCTGGCTTGCAGAAAAAATCCTTTTTGAAGATGAAGATTTAGTTTTAAATATCATTACATCTCATAAAAATCAATATTTAGAAATAATATACCCCAATTCATTTAGGGAAGCTTTTGATTCCTTACCAAAAGATTTTTATGATAGTATAATAAATCAATTTGAATATAACTTTAAAGATTTTAAAGACTATCACAAAATAATTAATCAAAAAAGGTTAACAGAATCTGTATTTTATAAAGAATTAAAAGATTTTGTTGTACAAGTGACTGCTAATATTGGTTCTCAAATGCTCAAGCCATAATGATAAAAAAAAATGATTATAGCATTTTACTAAATGAATTGAAAAAAATTGGAATTATAGTTGATGCTTCTAACAATTTAAAGCATCCAATTAATGGACAATCTGATGGTTTAAGTATTAAAATCGATTGTAATTTAAAAATTGATGATAGATTTTACATTTTACTGCATTTGTTTGGCCACTTATTACAACCTAAAGATACGCTTGGAGCAAAAAAAACATTTCAAATTGAAATTGATTCGATTGAAAGAGCTATTGGTTATTTGGATAGTATAAAATTATCACACTTAAAAGAATACGTTACAAATCGGTTCAAAAAAGATATTCAATATTTCAACGACCTCAAAAGAAATAAAACTAAATATTTATTACCAAAACAAGTTGAGATTGAATATAAAAGTGATGATATAATTTTACAACTGAATCCAATAAAATTTAAAAAACATAAGGTGCAAAAAATTAGCTTAATTGAATACCTGTAAAAAGCCAGCTCACAACAAAGTACTGTGGTAAAAAACAAGTAAAATCCGCTTTATTTTATAACTAGAGTACTTCTGTAAGAATCATCGTAAATGAGTCCTGATTTGGCTATGGCAAAGGCTTGTTTTAAGAGCTTATTACAGACAGCAATTAGGGCTAGTTTTTTACTCATGTCTTCCTCTCGATCGTGCCTCACTCGTCGGAGACAAGTGGCAACTATTCGCTCATAAATTTCTCTACATGCCTTGTTGTATTTACATGCATTAAAGCTGCACATAAATAATAGGTTTCTTAATTTTTGATTTCCTATTTTACTGATCCTACTTCTTCCTTTTACACTACTTCCACTCTTTCTTATCACTGGTGTTAATCCGGCATAACTACATAATTCTGCAGCACTGGTAAATCGATCAAATCCATCGGTTAGAACCACTAGCATCAGCGCTGTTTTCTTTCCTATTCCTGGTATCGTTTTTAATCGTGATAGCACATCGCTATGAACTTCTTTAACTAAGATCTGGAGTTTTCCTCTAGCATTTCCATCTCTTTTTTAATTTGTCGTAAACTACGTTTAAGAGAGCTTACAACTGCTTTACTTGGATTTCCTAGTACCGATTCTCCATGTAGTTTATTTTTAAGCGCTGTGCTTTGTTTTGTATACACAGCAAGCAGTCTAGTCATTTGAAGACACTCTAATTGATGCTTAGAATTACCTCTCCAGAGCTTTAATTCAACCTGCTTTGCATATTCACAGATTAGTTTTGAATCACTCTTATCGGTCTTTATTTTGGACAAATGTCTTCCTCTCGTCACGCTTTCGCGAAAGCGTAACTCGTCGGAGACAAGTGTATAAATCGTTTTACTGATAATGGATTCTCTACCGATACTTTGATACCTTCTTCTAGTAAATAATAAGCTAATTGATAGTGATAATATCCTGTTGCTTCCATTACACAATGACTATCTTGATCTAAGAGTTTTGCAAACTTTTTGAATCCTGCAGGAGAGTTTTTAAACTGATAATGATCTCCACAATGGTCCGTAACATCAAAGACTAAATGGCTGATATCAATTCCATAAAATTTAATATCTTTATTCATAACTAAATGATTTTTGAAAGGACTACCTACGCGAGTTTCAACGACTTAAAATCGAGGTCTAAAAAGCCTCATAGAACTGTACGAAATCTGTGTAGAAAGAGAGAGGTGATTTTCAATGTTGACGAGATCTAGGTCTCTGCGTATATAATAACCTTATTCCTCTCTTTTGTTCTTTCTTATTTATATCTAAATTTAATAAGATTCAAACTTAAGTCGTATATAGCTCATTGCTATTCAGTTGCTTAATCTAAGTTAAGCCATATTGGCTAGTCCGTCAAATTTTTTAATTTGGCTTATTAAGAAAAAAAGATAATAAGAAAAATTAAAAAATTCGGCTTGTGTATAATCCGAAACTATAGCGTCTTTTTCCACTCTACGTTTCATATACGAGACGTTGTGTGTAATTTGAAGAAACTTAAAGTAATATTATTATAACTAAAACGATAAATTTATGGCCTTAGGAGCATTAGCAGCTGCAGCTAGTGGAGCAGTAGTTTTGAAATATATAGAAACTGGAATAAAAGTCGCTGATTTTTTGATTTCTGAGAGACTCTCATCAACCGTTGAAAATATTCGCTCATTTTTTGATAAAAAGGAAATCGATAAACCATCAAATTTTGACCTAAATGAGGCAAAGGATTTTATTGATTCTCTTATGCAGATTGATATGAGGATTCTAGACACTATTCGAAAAGACATAAACGAGGCCATTAAAAAATATACTGAATGTTTAAAAGACGCTATTAACCGTCAAGAAAAGAATGCTTGTGATATAAGAGCTGAAAGGGCTGTTTGTGATTCACTTAATAGAATAATGGATAGAAATGGTGATAACTTACCTAGCAAATATCTGAAAAATCAATGGAAATCGTTCAAATGTGTTCGAATATAAAAACTACACACAACAAAGAACTGAGGTAAAAAACAACCTTTTTCTTCATTAAATTTAGACACTATTTTTGGAGACCGCCAAATTTTTAAATATGATAAATTTCCAAGAATAAATTAATTAGTAAATTTAAATTCAAGAAAAAAAATAATGAAACATTCCATCTACTTATTAGTACTTATCGGATCGATTTTAATGGTAAATCAAAATGCAATTGCACAAACAACTGAGTACCAAACGGAGCAATTTCAAAATCGAATAGTGGATTCCATATTTTCTAAAACTTTAAATGAAAGTCGTGACTTTTGGGTTAGATTACCAGATAATTTTCAGCCAGATAGTGATGAAAAATATGCCGTGATTTATCTAATGGATGGATTTTCACTAGAAAGCACTTTGGAAGCTGTTTATGGTAATTATTGGGGACATTACTTACCGCATATGATACTTGTTGGGGTTTCTAATCGCAAGAAGCGAACAAGAGATTTAACTACATCGCAGATAAAAATGAGACGCGGTAGTGCATTTGATTATGAAACTGGAGGTGCAGAAACCTTTACCAAATTTATGGAAGAGGAACTCATCCCATATATTGACAATAAGTATCCAACCATGAACTATCGTACATTAATTGGACATTCTTATGCCGGATTGTTTACTATAAATATGTTGGTTAATCATAAACATCTCTTTCAAAACTATATAGCCATAGATCCAAGTCTGGATTGGGATGACCAAAAATTATTGAAACAGGCAAAACAAAAACTGAGTACAGAAAGTTATGAAGGAAAGTCCCTCTTTGTGTCTTTAGCTGCAGAGCAGCTACATATGTGGAATGAAGAAATAAACATGGAGAATATTATGGATGACTCTTCAGAATTTACATTGTTTGCGCGTTCAATCATTGAGTTTTCAAATTATACTACATCTCAAAAACAGAATGGATTAAATTTTTCATGGAAAGTCTATAATGAAGATTTACATGGTACAGTTCCTTTACCATCAATAAGAGATGGGCTAATTTTTCTTTTTCAATGGTATCAGTTTAAATCTCCTCAAAAATATAATAACCCAGAAACCTCTATAGAAGAATTGGTTTCGCTATTGAAGGTACAGGAACAAATTTATACAGAACATTTTGGTGTTCCTACTGCACCAATGATTGACGAAATGTTAAGTGGCTATGGTTACATGAATATGCAAATGGGACAACCTAAAAAGGCGTTCATGTTTTTTGAAATGAATATCAAATACAATCCTAAAAATGCTACTGCCTATGAATCAATGGCTGAATATTATGAATCTCAAAACGATAAAGAGAATACCTTAAAATACTTAAACAAGGCCTTTGAATTAAGTGGTAAAGATTACTATAAAGAAAGGATTGAAGCTCTAAATAAAAAATAACGAAAGATTAACAACAGATCTGAAAAGTAGCTTTTTTTTTAGTTTATATAAATGAATATCAATAAATTACAATATGTTTTAAACTGAAAAAGTAGTGCGTAAAATTCGCTAAGTTTCATTCACTAGACCATTCAGGCCAATTACTTGAAGCCGTAGTTCTAAGCTATAAAATTTTAATTGGTTGTTTAGGATACTAAAATAAGATTACGCAATTGTTGTGAAAACGATTAACCTATCTGTAGGCTCAACAAATTAACAATTTTAAGACTCCCAAACTACTTCATGTCTTCCTCTCGTTATACTCGTCGGAGACAGAAACGGGCAAAGGTGTAAAACGCCTTATCTAAATTCCGGTGCATACTTAGTCAATTATCGCTGCCACAACTAACTGGCATGAGCCATAGCATAAAGCGCATCAGGCGTTTTAAATGCTCATTGCGAGGCGAATCAATTCAAAATTTAGTTAACTTTACAACTATAACTAAAACAACTAAGGATAACGCTACTCAGCTAAAACGCCTCACACGCATTATACCTTTGCCCGTTAGCGGCAATTTGATATTAACGAAAGTATTCTTGAGATTGAATAAAATAGTAAAGCAATGAAAAATATTATAGTATTAGTATCTGTTTTTCTTATGATGGGTTGTCAAAACAAAAAAGATGGACAAGAAGAGCAATCTGAAAGCACAAAACCTGTTCAAGAAAAAACTTTTGTCGAATTAGGAGGTGAAAAGCAATATGTAGAAATGACAGGTGCTTCAGATCAATTACCTGTATTGCTTTTTTTACATGGTGGACCAGGTTGGCCACAGACACCGCATCTCCGATATTTTAATGCTGATTTAACCAAAGAAATGATTTTAGTTTCTTGGGATCAAGCAGGTTGTGGACTTTCTTATCAAAAAAACCCAACCCCAAAGAATCTAAGCATTGAAAGTTTGGTTAGTGATGCCCATGAATTGACATTATACCTCAAAAAGAGATTCAATAAAGAGAAAATTGTTCTACTCGGATTTTCTTATGGAAGCGTTATTGGTCTAAAACTAGCCGAAAAGTACCCTGAAGACTATTATGCCTATTTAGGTGTCTCTCAAATTATTGATACAAAAGAAAATTGGGATGTATCTATGCAATGGCTAAAAGACCAAGCACAAAAAAAACAAGATACTGCCGTGTTAAATCAACTAAGCTTGATAGAACAAAGAGACACATCTGTTTGTAAAACAAAATTGGATTGTTTTATGAGCAAATATCAATTGTTAGTGAAATACAACGGAACGATATTCAATCCAGAAGTTGCTAAAGAAATCGAGAAAGCCGAGCAACACGTTTATGATGATTACAAGGATTATGACTGGTATGAAGCTTATAATTATACGAGCTCTAGATTAACATCGAAAGTATTCGACACAGATCTAACAGGTATTAAGTCTTTAGAAATTCCAGTTTTTTTCATGGCTGGTCGTCATGATTGGAATTTGCCTGGTGTTGTTGCAGAGCGATATCTAAAAAGTTTAAAGGCTCCGCAAAAAGAATATATATGGTTTGAACAATCAGGGCACGAACCACCTGAAGAAGAGCCTGATAAATTCAATAAAACCATCATTAAAATAGTAAAAGAAAAAAGCCACTAACAAAGTACTGTGGTAAAAAACAAGTAAAATCTGCTTTATTTTATCACTAGAGTACTTCTGTAAGAATCATCGTAAATGAGTCCTGATTTTACTATGGCAAAAGCTTGTTTTAAGAGCTTATGAGTCATAAAGAAAAGCGGAGTAACTTGAACAGAATCTATTTTGTGACATTCTTATTGATTCGTAAGCTCTAAAACCATAAACAACCTCAAACTTTAAATCAAAGTTTGAGGTTGCCTCTACTCTATCGTAATCTATTTTCTCCTTAACCATTTGATTCCAAAGTAAACTGAAGGAATTATAAAAAACAAAGGCCATAAAGTCAATAACAACAACGCAGCTCCTTTTATAAAACCCCAGCCATAACCTACACTATTGATCGCTTGATCTTTGAAAGTGATGACATAACTTTCTGGCTCTTTTTTATAAGCAACTGTTTCATAAAACTCAATCTCAATCGTACTTAAAGACACTTGATTTTGCATCATTTTCAAACGACCTTCTGCCGCTTCTATTTCCTCTTGCAAGACTCTTAATTTCTCCTCGGTTTTAAGTACTTCTTCAACCGTTTTTGCCTTGCTGCGCAAGATTTTATCATACTTTTCTTTGACCTCTTTTTTGGTTTCTAGTCGTGTAGTAAGATCCACATAGTTTGCGGTAATGTCTTGGCTTGTGATGTTCTTATAATCAACAAAATCTGCTAGTTGGGTAAAATCGTTCAGTAGTTGGTCAAAGTTGGCCGCAGGCACTTTAAATACCATTCTGTTTTCAAGCTGGTAATCATTTTGAGTGTATCGCATATCTGCCACATAGCCATTCCATTTATGGATCAACTCTTGTGCTTTGCTGGTACAACTATCTAGATTTTTAACTTTAAACTTAGCGTCTGCAGTTTTAATGATTTTAAGATGATTGTAACTGGGTTTTTGAGCAGAAGTTTTGCTTTGATCGTTAGTTGAGCGTACCTCAACAGTTGTAGGCGTGCTCTCGTTTTGCATCTCTAGGCTCTCTTGATAAGCTCCTTCTTGATGACAACTGCTTAGAAGCAATAAAGCTATTGTCGCTATAATTGAAATGGTATTTTTCATGATATTTATTTTTATAATGAATCACAAACCTATTACCGGTAGCAAAAATCTCTTTGTAAAGCTCTTGTAAAAGCTTTGTAAACTGTTTTACAAAAGGTATTTTAGCTACCGCATTCTATGAAAACCATTACTGACATTGACTTATTCAAAATATTGCTGCATCGAGTAGAAAAGCAGTATGAAAGTTCTACAGGATATGATGTCGGTCAGATTAAAAGCTGGAAAGGACAAGAAATTATACATTTTCAGGATGATTTAAGGTCTAAAACTGGCAGTACCATAAGTGAAAAATGGTTCTATACCTACGTTAAAAATAATCCTGAAAAATTGCCACGCATTGACATACTAAATATGCTGGCGCAATATATAGGTGAGGATAATTGGCACGCTTTCGCGAAAGCGGAACACAAACAACCATTCAAAATAGAAGAAACAAGATCGCAACACATCCAAAAACCTAGACAGCTAAGATCAAAAAAGCCTTACATCATCCTGATTCTTGTCGTTGTAATTATGTGTATTTCATGGATATATTCTTTTATGAATTCTAAAACAGAATACGAATTTTGCTTTATTGATTTTTATAGTAAATCACCTATCGAAAACAAAATCTTAGACATCAAAGTCTTGAATGAAAATGAAAGCCCGCAATATTTCAAAACGGACTCTTTAGGATGCTTTAAAGGAACCACATCTGGCAGTTTAATTAAGTTTGTAGTATCTTCTCCTTATTATAAAAATGATACCATCACTAGAGTTTTAAATGGAGAACAATTTGAGCAATTACCGTTACGCACAGATGATTATGCGCTCATGCTGGATTACTATTCTAACGGTAAGGTAGAAGAATTTAAAAAGCGTAAAGCGCAATTAAATCAGCTCATCGCTAGAGATGCCATCATCATGGAAGTCTTACCTCATTCTATAGGTGTTACCTTGTATGAAAAAGCAGATTTTATCAATAAACTAACAACGCCCACATCTACCTTAAAACGTCTTGAAATTATCGAAACGACCTATAGAAATGAGCAAATAACCAAGTTAAAATTTAGAATTCAAAGATGAAAAAGTATGTAATCTTACTACTTATTGTGATAATCGCCAGTTGTAAAAATGCCGCCGATGAAATGAGCTACAAAGTGACAGAAGATGCCAATGAGCTTGCGGTAGAAGAAGATTTTGATAAAGTGGCTTTTTATGAAGGTTACATTGAAGAGAAATTTGAAGAATTAGTAGAAGAGCACCAACTAAACAGAAATAACGCTAATTTTCCTAATACAACAAAACCAAGTCCTCAAAAACTATACACATCTGGCCTTGAATATAGAAGCATAAAACTTACTCCTATTCTCCATAATTCAAGTTATCCATATAGTTACCGCGGTATTCAAACCTACTGGGATTCTAGTTTACAAAAAGAAGTACAATTTGAAGAAATCATTTCTATAGAAGAAAATTACCAAGTCATCGATGGCGATTCTATTCCTACGGTGAAGATTATTTGGAATCTCCATTCATCATAAATTACTAGTTTTGCTGGCTTGTTTTAGGTTATTGCAAGCAGGTCGTTGCTTCAACTCCTCAGCAATTATCAGATACTTCTATTCTTAATGCTTTATTAAATAGGCAAAAACTATTATAACATTTGTTAACTAGATAGAAATTATTCCGCTTTCGCGAAAGCGGACACTATTTTTGCAACCAGAAAACAAAAACTAATTTTTTAAATAAATAAAAATGGCTATAGTAGGAAAACAATTCCCAAATCTAGATGTAGATGCAATGAATGAAATGGGAGATACATTTAAATTAAATGTACTTGATGAAGCAAAAAATAAGGGAAAGAAAGTTCTTTTATTTTGGTACCCAAAAGATTTCACTTTTGTATGCCCAACTGAGTTACACGCATTTCAGGAAGCTTTAGGAGAATTTGAAAAAAGAAATACTATCGTAATCGGTGCTTCTTGTGATACTCCAGAGGTACACTTTGCATGGTTAAACACTTCAAAAGATAATGGAGGAATTGAAGGTGTGACTTACAACATCCTTGCAGATTCTAACCGTAATCTAGCAGGTACTTTAGATATTTTAGATGTAGAAGTAGAATTTAGCGATGAGCTAGATGATCACATTCTTGTAGGTGATAATGTTACTTATAGAGCAACTTACCTTATCGATGAAGAAGGAACTGTATTTCATGAAGGTGTGAATCACATGCCAGTAGGAAGAAATGTAAACGAATTCCTAAGAATGATAGATGCATATACTCACGTACAGAAAAATGGTGAAGTATGTCCTGCAAACTGGGAAGAAGGAAAAGAAGCAATGGGCGCAAATCGCAACGCCACTGCAGAGTATCTTTCTAAAAACTAATTAGAATATTCTATCAAATTGACAAGGAAAGTAGAGAGATATTTCTTTCCTACTTTCCTTGTCTTTTTTAAAAAACTATCAAAATGCAAACATTAGATCAAGATAATCTACAGCAAATAGTTTCAGAAAATGAAACAGTTGTAGTACAGTATATGGCTTCATGGTGCGGTAACTGCCGTGTAATGAAACCAAAATTTAAAAAGTTAGATCAAGAAAACGAAAACGCCGTTTTTGTACTTGCCGATGCTGAGAAATTTCCAGAGTCACGTAAACTAGCGACAGTAGACAACTTGCCTACATTTGCAACTTTTAAAAACGGAGCTTTTGTTAACCAAGTACAGACTAATAAATTTGAAAATCTAAAAGACCTCGTACATGAAGTTACCAGTAATTAGACATTTACAAAAAAATGCTACTCCAGAATCTCTAAATGCAACTCTTGAAGTTCTTGAAAGTTTTACTGAGCACAGGTCGGTTACTGAAGAAGAAATGGATGTAGTAGGAGAACTCATTACCAATATTTGTGGAGCGCTAGAGGTTCACAACAATATTGCACAAGGAATGAGCAGCATAGAAGCTGCAAACAGTTTTGCCCAAAAAGTAATGGGATCTATTGACTCTTAATCCTAATTTATATAAGCAAAAAGCCTTTGATTATAAAATTCAAAGGCTTTTTTGATTCCGAAAGGTAGAAAAATGAATAAAAAAATAGAATTTTTGAACATTTAATAGATCACGTTGTATATTTTTACGAATCAAATAAACAAACCCTTATGAAATATACAATTACTTTAATGGCTCTAGTTTTTAGTTTTGGAGTTGCAAGTGCTCAAAACTATTTAGATCTCGCTCGTTTAAATGTAGGTAATACTACCTTAGAAGACGTAGATGGACAAAATGAAACAGACGTTTCTAACCTTAACTTTGAATTCCTCTACCCTACTCCTGTAAATGATAAAACGATTTTGATAACAGGTTTAACTGTTGAGAATACAAATCTTAATTTAAGATCTGATATAGGTAGTGAAGGACTTACAATGACTAGATTAAATCTAGGAGCAAAAGTTTACCATTCTAGAAAGTGGACTGGTACGTATTTGATACTTCCTAAGCTAGCTTCTAATTTTAATGATGTAGGTTCCAACGATTTTCAGTTTGGTGCCATCGCATTACTAGAATACCGTCATAAGAATAGATTTAGAACAAAGTATGGTTTGTACAGCTCTTCAGAAGAATTTGGTGCTATTATTACGCCTCTTTTAGGAGTTTATTACAGAACACCTAATAATAAATTTTACATCGATGCTGCCTTCCCTATACGTATGGAGGCTAACTATAGCATTACTAAGAAATTCAGCCTTGGAGCAGATTTACGTACCTCTATTAAGTCTTATAACGTAGGTGGTGATTTAGATGGCTATGTTCAAGAAGAGTCCATAAGATTTGGTTTCTATGCAGGCTACTCGTTGTTAAAAGACCAACTGATATTGAGAGCAAAAGCTGGATTAGACACGACAGACTATGGTTTGTATAGAACAGGCGATACTGTAGGAGCTCAAATTCTGACTTTTCAAGTGGAAGGAGATGATAGAAATAGATTGAACACTGAGTTTGCTAGTGCTGTCTTTTTAGGTTTTGATGTGATTTATAGATTGGATTTATAATTGAATCTTATACAAAATAAAAAGCTCTTAGATGAATAATTATCTAAGAGCTTTTTGTTTTTGCGACTTTAAAGACCTGGTCTTTGATCTCCTAATCTCATATAGGTAGCGGTAACTGTTTCAAAATCGTCTCCAAGATCATCTTCTAAAACCATTGTGTTACTTGAATTTCCTTGAGAAAGAAGTAAATCGCCGTTTGCATCATTGCCGATAATGGTTTTCTTACTCACCTTAGAGGTCAATATAATAAGCGTAAAAAAGTGACTGCCTTTTCTGATTGTAAAATAGTTTTTCTTAGGCTTTCCAGGTAAGGTCATAGTATCTAACAAAATGGAATTTTGATAGAGTTCTACTTTTATTTCTTTGTCCTCTGTAAACTCTATAAATACTTGATTGCCTTCACTTACATTATGCACTTTTTTTGAATTATGTAAACACAAGTCGTTCCACAAACTGTTTTCAAAGTCATCTGGTATTTTATTCTCATACAAGCCAGTTAGTAGTTCTTTGGTTAAAACGACTGGTTTCGTTTCAACTCTGTTAGCTAGACTTTGAGTTGTGTAACAACTTACCGTTAAGCAAGCCAAAAGAACAAGAATGAATAAGTTTTTCATAATATAAAATCAAAAAATTCAAAAGGGTGGTTAATTACTAATTTTGACAGGACGTTTATTTCCTAACCTCATATAGGTCGCTGTTACTTCACTTTGCTCTTTTGCTAAGTTTTTATCAAGTAACATGGCATTACTGGATTTATTTTGTGAAAGCAATAAATCGCCATGTACATCATTCCCTATAATCGACTTCTTACTTATAGATGATGAAACTAATATAATAGTTGAATAATTACTGCCTTTAGTAATTAAAAAATAACTCTTTTTCGGTTTACCAGATAATATCATTTTATCTAAAAGTTCATTATCCTGATATAACTCTGCAATGATTTTATTATCATTTTTATATTCTAGGAACACTTTATTTCCTTCAGAAAGAGCGTGTTTCATTTCTGGAAGGTGTAGACAAAGGTCATTCCATAAACTATTGGAACTATCATCAGGAATTTTGTTTTCATAAAGACCGGTGAGTATGTTTTTATTCAATTCTATTGGTCTTATTTTTATATTTCTTTCAAGATTCCTGGTACTACTACAGCTACTTAATAATAATATTAATATGGTAGGTAAAAAAAATGTTCGCATTTATCTAAAAAAATAAGTTTTTGATCAAATTTAATGCCATTATACTATAAATTTCTATTTACTAGAACGTATGTTTTCACATATCTTTGAAAAAAATACAACTCATGAAGAAAATTGCAATCGTCTTAATTACTATGCTCACCTTGAGCAGTTGTGGAAGTTTACAAGAAATAGTTAATAATTTACCTCAAGGTGGAGGCGCATTATCACAAGTAGACATAGGAAATGGTTTAAGACAAGCCTTAGACCAAGGAATCGATAAAGAAGTGAGTAAACTTATGAGCAAAGATGGTTTTTACAAGAATGAGCTTGTAAAAATATTGTTGCCCCAAGAATTACAAAAGGTAGATGATGGTCTTAGGAAGATAGGTTTGAGCAGTGTTGCAGATGAAGGTTTAAAGTTATTAAATCGTGCCGCAGAAGACGCTACTAAAGAAGCTCTACCTATTTTTGTAGACGCGGTAAAAGACATCACCTTTGATGATGCCAAAAATATTTTGCTTGGAGATCAACGTGCGGCGACTTCTTATCTGGAGAATAGAACTCAACAAGCTCTTTATGCCAAGTTCTCGCCTGTGATAGAAAAAAGTCTAAGTCAAGTAGGTGCTACAGAGTTATGGGGAAGTGCTATAAACAAATACAACACTCTTCCTTTCACATCTTCTGTAAATCCAGATTTAACTGACTATGTAACTCAAAAAGCACTGGAAGGTGTTTTCAAAATGATCTCTCAAGAAGAAATAGAAATACGTAACAAAGTAAGCGCAAGAAGTACCGATCTTTTACAACGAGTATTTGCTTTACAAGACAATCGATAAGAAGTACTTTTTAGTCAACCATATACTAGAAAAGCTATGAAACTCAATTCATAGCTTTTTTTATTAGTAATACTTTAACCGATTTGTAAAAAACCTTAACAATACCCTAAGTGAAGATGTTTAGATTAGAAATTATTTTTGAATCTTGAAAATAGAATAGCTTATTCATGCTCACAATGCAAAAAAATCCAGACACTTTTCACACCGACTTGACGCAATTAGAACGTTTAGAAAAGCGCTATTGCTCCTTAATGAAACAATCTTTTGAAGCAGCCCTAAAGGATCGGGATTATAGCGATGCGCTTAATGATAAAGCATTGGAGATTAAAGAAGATATTGATTTAATTAGATCAAAAATATGTTCTGACTAGTTTTAAATCAATTATTAGCATTAGCTTGTTGCAACTTCATTAGGTGCAACATTTTTTTTATGTCTTTTTCTGAGAAATGATCTATTGGAAATTTATCTAAACGATTGATTCTAATAATGTGTAATTGGTTTTCTTCAACATAGAAATCAGATAAAAACGTAGCATCTACGTCTAATTTTTTACCTTTTATTTCAATCTTGAACTCCGTTTCTTTTACCCAAGTAAAAGCGTTTTTTCTAGTGCTTTTAAATATAGAATAACCTATAATCATTAGATAAATAGCAACAACAATATAAGCTGGCCATGAATATTCGGTGACTTTGAAAATCATTTCAGCAAGAAGAATACCTAAACCTATACTTAAACTCGTCGATACCCATTTAGGTAAATCCTTAAGTTTGTCATTAAAAAAGTATAGTTTCTTTTGTTTCTCCATTATAAAAGTCCACGTGCTTTAATTTCTAAATATTTATTGATTGTATTTACAGTCAAGTTTTGAGGTTCTGTAAGTATGGTCTGAATTCCATATTTATTTAATTCATTCACAATCAATTTTTTCTCATAGACAAATTTCTCGGCTATGGTTTTTTGATATATCTCTTGTGTAGAATTTGCGGGAGCTAACGCAAGCTCTTTAAGTTCTGTATTTTCAAAAAAGATCACAACAAGTAGATGACTTTTTGCTATCGCTTGTAAATAAGGAAGTTGTCTATGAAGTGCATCCATAGTTTCAAAATTTGTATATAATAATAACAAACTGCGTTGTGTAATAGTTCTTTTGATATCTATATACAATCTCGCAAAATCACTTTCTTTAAAATCGGTGTCTAGATTGTATAGAGTCTCCAGAATCAAGTTCATTTGAGAGGCTCTTTTTTGTGCCATTACTTGATTAGAAACCTTATTTGAAAAACTAAACATTCCTGCCTTATCACCTTTCTTTAAAGCGATATTAGAGATGACTAGTGTTGCGTTAATAGCATAATCGACTAGTTTTAATTCCTCAAAAGGCATTTTCATGACGCGACCTTTATCTATAACAGAATAAACAGGTTGTGACTTCTCATCCTGAAATTGATTGATCATCAATTGGTTGCGTTTTGCACTAGCTTTCCAGTTGATATTACGCACATCATCTCCTTGAACATAATCCTTAATCTGCTCAAATTCCATGGTATGCCCTATCCTTCTTATCTTTTTAAGACCATAGTCTTTCAACTTATTTGTAAAAGCCATTAGCTCATACTTTCGCATTTGCAAGAAAGATGGATAATTAGGAACCATCGCTTTCTCATTAAATGAAAAACGACGTTGCGCAAAACCTAATGAATTACTGACAAAAATTTGAAGAGCGCCATAATGATACTCACCTCTTTCTGTAGGCCTTATGGTATAAGTAAAAGTCTTTGATTCTTTTGCCTTGAGATGGTAATTAATTCCAAAATCCCGTTTCTGAAACTGAATAGGTAACTCGTCTATGATTTTTATATCAATTGCCGTATTATACTGATTTGTTACTAGCACTTCTATAGGATTGCTATCACCATTTGATAATTTACTAGGTAAAATACGACTAGCCTTAATACCATTCTTAGATCTATATAGCAAAAGAATATCTACTAGTAATAAAGCTATGATAACAAAGAAACCAAGTTTAAGATAATCTTCTAGTCGCTTAAAAAAGAATGCAAAAACAAATAGCACCACTAGAGCACCTAGTGCGATAAAAAATCGTTTTTGCAAAAAGAGGCTTTTAAAAAATTTCTTCACTATCTAGGAATCTCTATATTTTCTAAAATTTGAGCAACAGCACGATCTGCAGTTAGACCTTCCATTTCTCTTTCTGGAGTGAGTATAATTCTATGTCGCATAACAGCAGTGGCGATATATTTAATATCGTCTGGCGTGACAAAATCACGTCCCATAATTGCAGCATATGCCTTTGAACCGTTCATTATTGCGATAGAAGCACGAGGTGAGGCACCTAGATAAAGATTAGGATTATTACGTGTATCAAGTATGATTTTTGCAATGTATTTAATAAGATTATCTTCTATTACAATCTCCTTTACTGTAGTTTGATACTTTTTAATCTCTTGGGCGCTCAGTACACCAGTAACCATTGCTTCAGCATCTTTATTTTTACGAGCGTGGTGATCACTTAATATCTTAATTTCTTCTTCTAGATTAGGATAACCTACGTTAATCTTAAATAAAAAGCGGTCTAATTGTGCTTCAGGTAATCTATATGTTCCTTCTTGTTCTACAGGGTTTTGTGTTGCAAATACTAAAAATGGAGCATTTAAATCATATTCTTTGCCGTCTATCGTCACTTGACGCTCTGCCATAGCTTCAAACAATGCCGCTTGTGTTTTTGCTGGTGCACGGTTAATCTCGTCTATCAAGATAATATTTGAAAAAATAGGACCTGGCTTAAATTCAAACTCGTTTTCTTTCATTGAAAAAACTGAGGTTCCTAGAATATCAGAAGGCATCAAATCTGGAGTGAATTGAATACGAGAAAAATCTACTTGCATCGTTTTTGCAAGCAATTTTGCAGTAACTGTTTTTGCCACACCAGGAACACCTTCAATTAGGGAATGTCCATTTGCAAGAATAGAAACAATTAGTAAATCGATCATTTCCTCTTGTCCTACGATTACCTTACGCAATTCGGTTTTGATTTTATAAACTGCCGCGCTCAGGTGGTTCAAGTCCAGCCTGTTTTGAAATTGTAAGGATGCATTCTTGTCTTCTACTTGTGGTTGTTGAGATGATGATGGTTGTTCCGCTTTCGCGAAAGCGTTATCATTACTATTCTCTTCACTTTTATGAACAAATTGCTCTTGTGCAGGCTGCTGTGGTGGCTGGCTTGCTGAATTTTCTTGCGAAGAATCCATGTTATTGTTATGAGTCGTGTCTTCCATTTCCTATTCTTTAAAAAAGTCTTGTATCTTTTTATTGAGTTGTTTTAATTCGTAATCACTGTGTACTGGTTTAGATCTCAAGTGATTAATATATTCTATGATGTCTTTAGTCTGCTTTTCTGGCATATTTGTTTTAACAGAAAGCCGTTTAATGAATACCTCGTCCATTTTTTCTGTATTCACAAAGTATTTAGATCTCAATTTTTCTAGGAAAAAATTGATTTTTTTATTGATGATGCCTGTTACATCACCACTCTGAAAATATAAATTCCCTATAGTTTTGGTAAACTCCACCGTACTATTTTCAAGTGGTTTTTCTACTGGAACAGCTCTTTGTTCTCGCTTACTTTTAAATAAAAAATAAATGAACACCGTAAATAAAGTCACGTACCATGCCCATTTTAAAGCAGTATTAGTCAGTATAAAACGTAATGGTGATACCACTACTCGTCTACCTGATTTACCATAATCATCAAAATATACTGGTCCATCATTTAGGTAAGAAAGAATTTCTGCAACGTACTGTTCTTTTCCTTCTTGGAGCATATAATAATTTGTAAAAGCGATAGGGTTTAAATGGTAGTAAATAGCTCCATCGCCTACTTTTACCTCAACAAAATTAGCCTGAGGTACTTGTCTGGACTTTGATTTCTCGATGGCACTTTCAATCAAAGAATTAGTAGAATCTTTCTTTTCACCAAGGAACTTTTTTAAATAACCTTTTACCGGCTCAAATGGTAAGACTTCACCTAAAACTGTGGTTCTAGTAGTATCATAATTAACAAAATGACGGTAAGCGCTACCTCTTTGATAAATATAACTGCGATTCTCAAACTGCGGATTATTCAAACGCACTCGTACCGTATCCTGCTCATAATACTGGTAAAATCTATTAGATTCTAGTTTTAAAGAATCTCCGAGAGCACCAGTAATGCTTCTGGTAGAAACAAATACTTTATTGCCTCGCTCTGCAAACTTGATCAAATAATCTACCTCAACTTTATCAAAACCTAGGTAGTTATTTATGAAAACATAGTTAGCATTTACCTCATCTTCTTTATTCTTAAGAAAACTCACCGGATCTACTTCTACAGTGCTCACTTCATTATCCTCAAAAATGTCATCCAGCTGATCGTACAACACATGTGCGCCAAAAGGAATCTTATCACCACTGGTATAACTTTCTTCCCAGCTCAATGGTGGCGGCGTTACAAGTTCAGCAATAAAAAGTAGCGTGACTAATCCGAAGAAGATATATAAGTATATTTTAGATTTCTTATCCATCAGGCCGCACGGTTTTTAAGAGTTTTAAACTCATCTACTGCTTCTTTATAAGAATCTTGATCTATGGCAAACTCGCCATACCATACGTAATCGTATAGATAGGATAGTTTTTTAAATTGTTCTTTATCTAATGGATTTTTCAATTCCTTATAGTAATCGGTATTGGTTTTTTGAAAATCCCATGAGATCATTTGTTTGGCACTTAAGTTTTTCAATAGCGATAAATATTGATAACGAATGGCGTTTCTATAGTTTCCTTCTCGCTCGCTATCTTGAATCATTTCTGTAAAATCTATTTCTTCAATATGAGTATCTTCTATAGTTACTACCGTTCCTTTCTCTTTTGACTTACCAAACAACTTTGATGCACTTTCATTACTCACCAGTTTTACTATCATGTAAATCACTAGAACACCAATGATGAAATAAAACAAATAGGTCAAGATTTCGACCGTTAAAGGAGTAAGCGTGAAACCAAAAATATCTTGTAGACCTTGAAGTGCCCAGCTCATGAATCGTGCAAAAATATTCTCACTACTACCTTGAACACGCTCATAATTATATTCTCCACCAGAATATTCTTCACTGAGATCTTTATCAATTTCTCTTACGGTTAATTCTCGAGTATCATAAACTCGATTTAAAGTATCAACTATCTCCACTGGTTGATCTTCAATGTCTTTAATTAAGTTTTCAATTATTTGCGAACTGGATAAAAAAGAGCTCGCTATACATAGAATGAAAAGTAAGATTCTAAAGTTATTCTTCATCCCTTACTCCTAGTTTTGCGATGCGATTCTTAAGAAAGACGTTATACTTAGACTCATGTAAATTGAAGTATAAGTAGCCTATCATAAACATAATTAAGAAATAAACTAACATACCTGAAACACTATTTAGCGCATAGAAGATAAACTTTACAATACGTAATAGGACATTTTCTTCTAGCTCAACGTTATCGCCGCTACTATTATAACTTATAAACCATATTAAACCTGTAGGTACTAATTGAAATAAAGCAGACATGATGTACAACAGCATACTTACTACAAAAGAAACTCCTATGGCTTTCCAGAATTTAGAAAAAAGAAGATTCCATCCTACTCCTAGAGCTGCAACAGCATCGAGATTTTCATCATAAGCATAAGAAAACATACTTAAGCCTAACCAGGTGAAATAAGAAATCATAATGACCGGAAATATGACTAAAGCTCCTATTATAGGAATGATTATCGCTATAACAGATGCTATCGCAACTGGAATTACCGCAATACCACCTATTAACATAATTAAGAACATACCTGCCAGTTTCTTTTTGGCATAATGAAATACTTCTTTTGCATTAGGATTATTAGCGCGATCTCTTTCATAAATCCTCATATAGCTACCAGCTAGACATGCATTGAATAAAGTCACTATAAAATTAACAATCAATGCAATAGCGCTTGCTGCAAAACTAGTTTCTAGAGAATTATCAAGCGTCTGATCTAGGTAAGTTCCAGAGGACAATGCTATCAGTGTAGAAACTCCAGTATCTGCTATGTAATTAGTAAGAAAAAGAAGGATGATAAAAATAAAGTTATAGGTTATAAACACCTTAAACATATTTTTATGATCACCCTTAAGAAAGTCGAAGTAGGCATTTACAACACCTCCAAAATCTCTACGCAGCCTCGGCTCTATATATTTGCTCATATTTATTTTTAACTATTCTAGGATAAATTCCGTAATACCATACTATTAATGCGGCACTCGCGATGACTATCAACCAGTTGACTATAGCAGGCATAAACGCATATCTAGTAATAAAACCTTCTATAAAACCTGCAATAATAAATAAAGGTATGGTACTCACCATGACTTTTAAACCAGCTTTAGCACTTTTTACAAAAGAGTATTTGCGCTCATAAGTTCCTGGAAATAAAATTCCATTTCCTAAAATGATACCTGCTGCTCCACATACTACGATAATAGAAAGTTCTATCGTACCATGCAACATTATAACACGCCAGGCATCAAATGTGACTCCTTCTTTATAAAACATAGTAAAAAATGCACCTACCATAATACCATTGCTCAAAATAATATAAATGGCACCTAGTGAGGTAAGCAGTCCAAAAGCAAAGCACAACATCCCAACTCTAATGTTATTGATGGTAATTCCTAAAAACATTCCACCTTGACCTGCATCTTGATAAACAGCTGTGGGATTTCCTTTGGCAATATTCTCAAGTGTCATATTTACATATCCGTCTCCTAGAATAAGACGCACAAAGCTATCATCATAGATGGTACTTATGGTTCCTATAAAAATGGCAACAAAGAAGGCGATAATAGCGTATAAAAATTCTTTTTGGTAGGACGAAAAAAATAATGGAAAATCAGTTTTAAAGAAATCTACAATAGTATTTTTGCTTTCTTTCTTATTGATATAGATTTTTTGATGCGCTTGACTCGCTAACGAATTCAGATATTTTAAAGTATTTGAATTCTTATAGTAGGTTTGCGCATAAGCAAGGTCATTAGTAAGATGAATGTACAAGTCTGATAAATGATCAGGATTAATTTTCACATTAGCATCTAATGCTCTTTCAAAGGCGATCCATTTTTCTTTATTTTGCTTCACAAAAGCGGCTTCACGCATGAGCTTTTTTTTTAAAGATATAAACTTACAACTGTATGTCAAATACTGCAATTAACACGGCACAAAATGTAAACATTGAGTACGAATATTCTGGAATCGGGAAACGTTTACTTGCTTTTCTGCTCGATTTAGTGGTGTTTTTCATTTATATATTAATTTTATCCTTCACCGTTTACCAAGCTGTTGGACTATTTGATAAGGATAATAATTTTGGTATTGCCGAACTTTCATTTATTCCCATATTTTGTTATTCTTTATTCATGCACATTATATTTAATGGTCGCACCGTAGGTAAATTTGTAATGGGAATTAAGGTTGTAAAAGAAGATGGCTCGCCCGCACAGTGGTCAGATTTTTTGGTGCGCTGGATATTTAGACTAGTAGACATATGGTTGTTTGTAGGTACAGTAGGCGTTGTTGGAATATTATTCTCAGAAAGAAAACAACGCATGGGCGATCTAGGTGCAAAAACAGTTGTCATTAATACCAGAAAAAGCACTAAAATTTCACACACTATTCTAGAGGAGCTGGATCCCGACTATCAACCACAATTCCAAAATGCTTATATATTATCTGATGCCGATGTGAATGAAATCAAAGATATTTACCGACTTGCAGGAGAAAGCCGCGATTATATGACACTTCGAGCTTTACGCATTAAAGTAGAATCGCTTCTCAGCACACAATCAGACTTAAGAGACGGCGTTTACATACGCACGGTACTCAAGGATTACACTTACTTAACTCAAGGCCAATGAATTTTATCGAAGTAATCGATTTATTAGGTACAATAGCATTTGCAATATCTGGAGCGCTCGCAGCCTTTTCAAAGAAATTAGATCCGTTTGGTATTGTAATTATAGCTTTTGTTACAGCAGCTGGTGGAGGAACCTTACGTGATATTCTTATAGGCGTAGAGCCAGTCTCCTGGATGCGTAATATGAATTTAGTTTACACCATTCTTTTATGTGTTGTCATCACATTTTTCTTTAGAAAACGACTCCTTAAACTACGTAAAACACTCTTCTTGTTTGACGCCATAGGTATAGGCCTTTACACCGTCGTAGGTCTAGAAATGGGATTAACAGCAGGTTTGCATCCTTTGATTTGCATCACATTGGGTTGTATCACAGCTTGTTTTGGTGGTGTATTAAGAGATATATTAATTAATGAGATTCCGGTAATCTTCAGGAAAAACATTTATGCAACAGCTTGTATATTAGGTGGTGGCGTTTATTTTATTCTGGTAGAATTGAAAGTTCCTAACGAGATCGTTTTTCCAGTATCTGCTATAACGGTGATTGCTACACGTATTCTAGCTGTGGTTTTTAAACTGAAGTTGCCTACGCCATATACACAACAAGAACTTAAGAAAATTAAAGTTAAGAATAAGAAGTAGGTTGAGGATCTCGCTTTCGCGAAAGCGGAATAAAGAACATCATTGAAACTAATAAAAATATTTATAGGCTACTTATCGTTCCCAGCTTTAAAAAGATAGTCCTTTTCAGCTTTAGATAGTGATTCATAACCGCTAGATGAGATCTTGTCTAATATCGCATCGATCTTTGCTTGATCTGTCGCAGCAACTTTTGATGCCTTTGTTTGAGAAGTTTTCCCTTTATAAACCGTTTTCATCTTGGCTTTACGCTGTGATTTAGGTTTTTTAGGACTTGACTTAAAAAGATTCACGATATAATCTCCTGTTTTTGAAAAACCTTCAAGAACATCAATCCCACTTCTCATACGAGTGGCTGCATAATAGCCTACAGCAGCACCAGCTAAGTGGGCAAGACTGCCGCCAGTATTCACCTGTAAAGCAACCATAACGAGATTAGAAGCAAGAAAGAAGTAAGCAAAATATTTTAATTTGATATTTACAAAAATCAAACGAAACTCAGACTCTGGAAAATAAGTACACGCAAAAAAGATCAAGGCAAAAACTCCAGCGCTTGCACCTAATAGCAAGTTACCTCTGAAAAAATCTGGTAGTAATCCAGTAGCTACCACAAACGAAATAGCACCTGCTAAAACTCCTAAAAAGAATAATGTTAGGAACTGCCTTCCTCTAAAAATGTTAAGAATATACCTTCCTGCTATATGGATACCAAAAGCATTACCTATAAAATGAAACAAACCATCATGAAGAAATCCATAGCTTACCCAACTCCATGGTTGTAACAAAGCAGGTAAAAAACCATTAGGAAGAACAATTTGTAAATAAGCTGGAGCATAAGCATAACTCAATATCCAACCTAGCAGTGTGGTCGCAAATATTACAGTAATGAGTTTACCACTTGTATCAAAAACGGCGTATTTTGCTTTAAATTGATCCCAAACGTTCATAGTTAATTTATTCTGTATTCGTCCATATCATTTCTCTTCCAGTACCAGATCATTATAAAACCAAACAATGCTCCACCTAAGTGAGCAAGGTGACCAACATTTTTGGCACTATCAATATAGCCCAAGGTAGCAAGTAATTCTTTGATCATATAAAACCCTATCAAATATTTAACTTTTATAGGAATTGGGATAGGAAACAAAACCAGCGTACGATTAGGAAATAAATACATAAATGCAGCCATGACTCCGTAAATTGCTCCACTTGCTCCTACGGAAGGTCTATAATATCCATCATTCATAAACTCTGCAGTGTCAAATAAGAAACTATAATAATCTACTGCGGTAACAGTTAAAAACGCTCCAATACCACACATTAAATAGAAAAAAAGAAAACGCTGAGAACCCATCCATTGTTCAATTGCTGGAGCTAGAAAAACTAAAAACAACATATTATAGAGAATATGTGTGTAGTCTGACAAACTGTGCATAAACATGTGAGTGAGCGGCTGCCAAACCTGAAAATTAGGATTGTCAATGAACCACAAAGCAAATGTTTCAAAAAAGAAAGGCGTTAGATCACGCGCTAGAAAGGCCATTCCAACAAAAATTACAACATTAAGAATCAATAAATTCTTAACCATAGGTGATAATCTGATATTGAACATCTAATTAAATTTTGAGTTAAGACTATCTCCTGATAGATTTATAAATATTTTTTTGCCTGATGCGGTAATTTCAGGCTCTTTGCAAGCAAACAATTCATCCACTAGATTTTCCATCGCTTCTTTGGTTAGCGCTTCGCCTGTTTTAATAGACATAGAAGCCGCCATGGTTTGTGCTAGTCCATCAGCTGGAGAATAGCTGTATTCTGGTACATCTTCTTGCTCCTTTGCTATAACCGCTTCAAGTACAGAAGGAACATCTTTTTCTTTCAACTCCAGAGGTAATCCTTCAATCTCAACTACATTGTCGTGTAAGCTTTTGAATAAAAAACCAGTATGCTCTAGCTCGTCTTGAAGCTGGAGTAATATAGAAACCTCTTCAGCAGGAAGGTTTAATTTAATGGGAAATAATAATTGCTGGCTTACTCCATTTTGAACTGTAAGCTGTCGCAATAATTTTTCATACAACACACGCTCATGTGCTCTTTGCTGATTAACTACTAATAAACCACTACTCAAAGTACTGATAACAAACTTGCGTTGCAATTGAAAAATGTTGCGCTGTTCTACTTCATGCTTTTCAAACATAGAAGAAGTTACCTGCTCTTTTTCTGACTCGTCTATGAGTTTAGAGCTTTCTTCAATTCCCGCATACAATGATTCCCATGGTGCAGCAGCTGGTTTTTGAAAACTTTGAGTTCTTGTGTTACTCACATTACTTTTCTCCTGCTGGAACGGATTGAAATCTGGATCAACTTCTATCCTGGGAGAATTGGAAGTTTTATTTTTTGCCACCTCATAAGGTACCTCGTATTGCTTTTCTTGATGAAAGTCAATAGAATTAATCGTGAATTGACCTAATGCATGTTTAACACTTGCCCTTAGAATAGCATACAAACTGTGCTCATCGTCAAATTTTACTTCCGTTTTTGTAGGGTGAATATTGATATCCACACTATCGCGAGGAACAGTCAAATACAGAAAGTAAGCTGGATTTGACTTTTCTTTTAATAAACCATCAAATGCACTTAGCACTGCATGATTCAAATAGTTATGCTTTATAAATCTTCCATTCACAAAGAAGTACTGCAATCCTCTGGTCTTTCTTGCAAATTCAGGTTTACCGATATACCCTTTGATAGACATGAGCTCTGTTTCTTCTTCTACAGGTACAAGTTTTTCATTAGTCTTACCACCCATAATACTCACAATACGCTGTCTATGAGTACTTTTTATTAGGTTGAATAAGGAATTATCATTATGAGAAAAACTCATCGCAACTTCTGGATGTACCATCGCTACTCGATGAAATTCGTCGGTAATATTGCGCAGTTCTACTTGGTCGGATTTTAGAAATTTTCTTCTCGCAGGTACATTGTAAAATAAATTACGTACGCTTATCATGGTTCCTTGTGAGGAAACAACAGGTTCTTGCTTTGTTACTTTACTACCTTCTATTTCTAAAAGTGTCCCAAGGTCGTCTTCTTGTCTTTTAGACTTCACAGAAATTTGAGAAACTGCTGCAACAGATGCTAATGCTTCACCTCTAAAGCCTTTGGTGTGTAAGTTGAAAAGATCATCTGCATTTGAAATTTTTGAAGTGGCATGTCGTTCAAAAGCCATGCGAGCATCTGTCATGCTCATTCCTTTACCATTATCAATTACTTGAACAAGTGTCTTACCTGCATTTTTAACTATAAGTTGTACTTGTGTTGCACCAGCATCAATGGCGTTTTCTAATAATTCTTTGACCACACTAGCAGGTCGTTGAACAACCTCTCCAGCTGCAATTTGATTTGCAACGTGATCTGGTAATAATTTTATTATATCTGACATGAAGTCAATTAGAATCTAAAAATGGATAAATCAAAGTCTATAATCCAGAGAAAAATGAGTACAAGAATCGAAATAATAATGAGTAACCTTCTTTTTACTACAGCATCTGCGCCGTGCTTTAAATCTTGCATGGCATTTCCAAACTTACCTTTTAAACCTACGTTTTGAACTGTTGTACGCTGGTCATCAAATTTGTGTTTGATTTCAAATGGTTTACTTCCAGTAGTGTTTTTATAATACCTTGGTTCGTAATCGTATTTTTTGTTCTTTCTGCGACCTATTATTCCCATAATCTCTGGTGTTTTACAAATTTAATCATTCCTCTCATGATTAAAGCAAAGACTGTTCCTAATATAAAGTGAAAATAAAATAACTACAACAACCTTTATAGTCATAGCGGAAATTTCCCCAAGTCCCATTGTCCTTAGGACATTTCCCAAAAAGGGGAAAATGGATGGAGAAATTTATAAACCTTTAATAGCGCAGCATGCAAAGTATCTTGGATGCAGAGACTGAAAACTTAAACGGTAAACTAGACCGTATACATTTTATTCCTAAGCTCTCTTACAGTTTTATCGTCCATGTACTCTTCAAACGTGGTGTAACGATCTATAGCACCGTTAGGAGTAAGTTCTATAACTCTATTACCTACCGATTGAGCAAACTCATGATCATGAGTAGTGAGCAATACTGTTCCTTTGAAGTTTTTTAAACTGTTATTAAAAGCCTGAATAGATTCTAGATCTAAGTGGTTTGTAGGTTCATCTACCATTAGTACATTAGCTCTTTTCATCATCATACGAGAAAGCATACAACGTACTTTTTCTCCTCCAGAAAGAACTCTTGCGCTCTTCAACGCCTCTTCTCCAGAGAATATCATTTTACCTAAAAAACCTCTTAAGTAAACCTCTTCTCTCTCTTCTTCTGTTTGTGCATACTGTCTTAACCAGTCTACTAGATTCATATCTACGTCAAAGAACTCTGCATTGTCCACTGGTAAATAACTTTGAGTGGTAGTAACACCCCAATTAAATTTACCAGAATCTGCTGTAGCGCGATCATTTAATATATCATAAAACAAAGAGGTAGCACGACTATCTCTTGAGAATAAAATGACTTTATCACCTTTAGCAAGATTGATATCAATGTCTTTAAAAAGAACCTCTCCATCTATAGAAGCAGTAAGCTTTTCTACATTTAAAATCTGGTCACCTGCTTCTCTATCGCGATCAAATATGATGGCTGGATAACGTCTAGAAGAAGGCTTGATCTCAGAAATATCAAGCTTATCAATCATTTTCTTACGAGATGTAGCTTGTTTAGATTTGGCAACGTTTGCGCTAAATCTAGCGATAAATTCTTGCAGCTCTTTCTTCTTTTCTTCTGCCTTTTTGTTGGCTTGCTGGCGCTGTCTTGCAGCCAATTGAGAAGATTCATACCAGAAGGTATAATTTCCAGAATACTGATTGATCTTACCGAAATCTATATCGGCGATATGAGTACATACCGCATCTAGAAAGTGTCTATCGTGAGAAACCACAATGACGGTGTTTTCATAATTAGCAAGGAAATTCTCTAACCACGTGATGGTTTCATAATCTAGATCGTTAGTAGGCTCATCCATTACAAGAACATCTGGAGTACCAAAAAGTGCCTGCGCAAGAAGCACACGTACTTTGAGTTTGTTATCCATATCACCCATAAGAGTGTAATGATACTCCTCTCCTATCCCAAGATTAGAAAGTAATGAAGCAGCACTACTGTCTGCATTCCAGCCGTCCATTTCTTCAAACTTTACTTGAAGCTCACCTATTTTCTCTGCATTTTCATCAGTATAATCGGCATAAAGCGCATCTATTTCTGTTTTTAATTTATGCAAAGGCTTGTTACCCTTAAGCACGGTTTCCAGTACCGTATCTTCATCATGCGCATTGTGATCCTGCTCTAGAACAGACAGTCTTTTTCCAGATTCCAGATGTACGTGACCGCTTGTAGGATCCATTTTGCCCGTAAGCATCTTTAAAAATGTAGATTTTCCTGCTCCATTTGCCCCTATGATACCATAGCAATTGCTCCCGCCAAATTTTGCATTTACCTCATCAAATAATATACGTTTACCGAATTGTACCGATAAATTAGAAACCGTTAACATAAATTCAATTTTGAATTTGCAAAAATACTGATTCTTTAGTGTTTAAAAAGAACTCTTTGCTATCAATTTAACAGTGCCTTAACTTGACAATTAAAGCAATAAGCCTTTTTTTGTTTTAATCTGAAATTTGTATCGTTTTTATGTTTGATATTATATCGCTTTCGCGAAAGCGTAACCATTACATTTTCCCTGCTACATTACTTATAGGTTGTTTGTTACTTTTAATAGGTTGTGAGGAGAAAACGACGAGTAAAACCACGTCGATTTCTATAGCAGGAAAAATAATCAATCCTATTACAGATTATGTGGTGATTAGAAACTACATAGATATTCAAGATACACTGCAACTGAACGATAAGGGTGTTTTTGATAAAAAATATAAAAATATTGCCACCGGATTCTACACTTTTGTTCATGGAAATGAATACCAATCCATTTACATAGGTCCTGGAGATTCTTTGAGATGGAGACTAAATACCAAAGCTTTTGATGAGTCCCTCGCTTTTACAGGAGCCACTTCTAAAGAAAATAATTATTTGATTAAATTATTTCTAGAAACAGAAACAAATAATAGAAAAATATTAAGCGAGTACCAGCGTGAACCTATAGACTTCAAAAAAATGATTGATAGTCTTACTGGTGCTACAATTAAACAATTGAAGAAAATCGCTAAGGAAAATAATTTTACTGATGATTTTGTAGAAGGAACAGAGCGTATTATTGAGTTTAATTCTTGGACCAGACTAGAACGATATGCTTATACGCACTTTGGTAAAAACGAAATTTTAAAAAGTGATTTTTTACCTTCAAATTTCTATGCACACCGCCACAAGCTAGAATTAAATAATACGGAGTTACTTAACAAATACACTTATAGGCCTTACATAACTTCTTTAGTCTCCAATATAGCTTTATACAATTGCGCATTAAAACATGGTAGCGGGAAACTGGTAGATCGCAACGGCTTTGAATACAGAAGTGAAAAATTAAACGTTATCGATAGTCTCTTCAACAATGAAACTTTAAAAAGTCTTTTTGCTGGAAATGAAACTAGAAACTTTATAAGAAGTAGAAAAAACATTGCCGAAATCAACAAACTTGTAGATCAATTTTTAGAACTGTCTGAAGATGAACAATTGAAAAATGAGATTACTAAAATGGCAGCCACTTATATCAATTTAGATCCTGGGAATAAACTTCCTGATTTTGAATTGTATACATACGATCAAAATACCACGCAGCTATCAGATCAAGTTAAAGGTTTGAGTGTGTTATTTTATTGGTCTGATAAAAACGAGACTTATGCGCTGCGTATTCATAAGTTAGTTAACGGATTAAGATCTAAATATCCTGAAATTAACTTTATAGGAATTAACCTCGATGATCCTAAAAGCAAAACATGGAGAGAAGCCAGTTCAAAGTTTGGGTTCAATGAGTCTTCAGAGTTTCAACTAGTAGATAATCAATCTATAAGCAAGCAGCTCGCTTTAAGAAACGAAAACAGAAGTATGTTAATAGGACCTGAGTTAATCATTCTAGATCCTAATATCAATTTATTTCATTATAAAATAGAAACCACCTTGTTGGGATATTTAAGCAGATAATAATTTCAATCACTGAGAATAAAAAAGAGCTTTTTCTAACCGAAAAAGCTCTTTTTTATTCTCAGTTTTATAAGAAGGTTAGTTCTAAGAATTTCCTTTTTTATAATCTGCTAGGAACTTAGCAAGTCCTATATCAGTAAGTGGGTGTTTTAATAATCCTTCAATAGAAGAAAGAGGACCTGTCATCACATCTGCTCCTAATTTTGCACAGTCTATAACATGCATGGTATGTCTTACAGAGGCAGCTAGAATCTCTGTTTCAAAACCATAATTATCATAAATCATTCTTATTTCTGCAATGAGGTTGAGTCCATCAGTGCTTATGTCGTCCAGTCTACCTATAAAAGGAGAAACATAAGTGGCTCCAGCCTTGGCAGCAAGAAGTGCTTGCCCTGGACTAAAGACTAAAGTTACATTTGTTTTAATTCCTTTATCAGTAAAATATTTACATGCCTTGACACCATCCTTAATCATAGGTAGTTTTACAACTATTTGTTCATTAAGAGCTGCAAGCGCCTCACCTTCTTTGACCATGCCATCAAAATCGGTAGAAATAACCTCGGCACTTACATCGCCGTCGACTAATTCACAAATCTTCTTGTAATGGTTGATAATATTTTCTTGACCAGTAATCCCTTCTTTTGCCATAAGCGACGGATTAGTGGTAACTCCATCGAGAATTCCCATGTCTTGAGCCTCGGCGATCTGATCTAAATTTGCGGTATCTATAAAAAACTTCATCGGTAAATATTTACTGTTTAACTAATTTCTACAAAAATGAAGATTACAATTGTTAATTATTTACTTTTGAATGTTTTTTTTGCCTTTAGTTTTTAACATACTACCATGATGACCAAAATTACAAAGTACTCGATTGTAATAATTTTACTAATATCACTTACAAGCAGTTGCGGTTTATTTCAATCTGTTGATGCAAACGATCCTTATCAAGAAGATCCTTCAACGCCTCCAGGAACTATCATGCTCACTGAAGATTTATACATCGATCGTGTACCAGTCACTAACTTGATGTATAAAGAGTTTTTAAGCAATGTAGAAAACTACTGGTCTCTTGAAAAACATGAAAAACTCAAATCATTTCCTAGATACGATGTTGATAAAGACAGTGTTTTTATTCCATGGACGGGAAACACCAGACTTTTAATGGAGGTAACCCATCAAGATCCTCGCAAGATGATAACTACTAAATTGAGTATGGGTAATTACACCAGCAGTCCATTCTTTCAATGGCATCCCGTAGTTGATATTTCAAAAGAACAAGCGGAATTATATTGCCTGTGGAGAACTGATCTAGCTAACTCTGTTTATGCTATCAAAAGTAAAAATAAATCTCAACGAGCTAGATTCCCTTATAAAGTGAAATATAGACTACCTACTCAAAGAGAAGTCGTAGCTGCACAAAATAAATTAGAACGAGAGTTCAAATTAACCAAGTATCAAGATCAAATTTATGCCTATACCGGCGATTTCAGTTTATTTAGAAGAATGCAAGATGATCAAAATCAAATGACTATCATGGAAATCAAAGAAATCGCTAAAGATGGTGTCTACAATTCCTTACTAGATCGCAAGCTCGAATATTACGATCAAGAAGAGTTAAAAACTGGCTTTAGATGTATTTGTGAAATTCTGGATGAAGATGATGTCGTCGCGCTTGACGATTAGCAAGTTTACTTCTAACAACATAAACTGATCAATTTATAGACTTTTCCATTGCCGTTTCAAAAGCTCAACACATCTATGCTTGTGTCTTCACATTAAATGGCGTGAAGTTGATACCTACTATTCATGTAATTGTTTTGCCTGCTTTGCTTGATTAGCCTCTATAATTATCCTTCAATTTAAAAGAGTCTCTTGCGTCATTATTTACTACGAGCTATTTTTTTTTTATAACATAGACGCTTTTGCAAAGTGTTCTATGACATCCCATTTCAACTTGTTACTCCATAAAGTTAGTTTTTGATCTCGCTTTCGCGAAAGCGAGAACCTAAAATCTTTTCCTTTAAAAGAAAAATATGGAATACATATGACGGTATAGAATGTGAAAATACTGTTCAAAAATCTGTTTTACAGATGTTTAAGCATTCGTTGAGAGCTATTTAAAATTATAACAATTATTTATGATAGTAATACTATTATAAAAGTGAGTATTACTTTAAATTTGCGCTATCGAATTTTAAAAAACATCAAATTGAAAAAACTAATTCTCATTATAATTATTCTTTCCAGTAGCATCAGTATTGCGCAACTTGAAAGTTCTCAAACGGGCGCATGGTATATGTATTTTTACAATGCTAAGTTTAGTAATTCTAATTGGGGAATTCAAGGAGATTTTCAATACCGAGACTGGCAAGGTTTAGGAGATATGGAGCAACTACTTTTGAGATCAGGAATCACTTACAGTCCTGATAATTCAAATATTACATTCACTGTAGGATATGCTAATATTACAACAGGGGAATTTGGCGAGTCAGACGATACCAGTGGTGAAAACAGAATCTATCAAGAAGCTTTATTACCTCAAAAATTAGGAGAACGTTTTTACATCACACACCGATTCAGGTACGAGCAACGTTTTGTAGAAAACCAAGATTTTAGAACGAGATATCGCTATAACCTATTTTTAAACGTTCCTATAAATCAAAAAGATTTATCTAAAAATGCCATCTATATCGCGTTATACAATGAAATTTTTATAAATGGTCAAACTGAAATAGGTGATGGCAGAGAAATAGAATTATTTGATAGAAATCGTACTTATTTAGGTGCAGGATATGCGCTCACTAACAAATTGAGATTACAATTGGGCTGGATGAATCAAAAAACAGTAAACTGGGGCAAAGGCCAGCTGCAGTTCAGTTTACATCATACATTTTAACAACTAACTTTAAATAAAAAAAATGAAGAAAACGTTTCAATTATTTACAACTGCATTAATCATGACTGGATTAGTCGCTTGTAATGAAAATACAGAAAATGAAGTAACAACAGAAGAGATTCCTACTGTTGCTGTTAAAGAATTAGAAAAACCTGTAAAAAGCATCTTAACAGCCGAGGATCAAGCTGACATGTCTCCTGCAGAAATAATTGGCAGATTGAAAAAAGGGAATGAAAACTTTGTAAATAATAACCTAACCAGAAGAGATCATTCTGCACAACGTGTAGAAGCGATGTTAGGACAGTATCCTAAGGCTATAGTGTTATCATGTGTAGATAGCCGTGTACCAGTTGAGGATGTTTTTGATTTAGGTATAGGTGATATATTTGTAGCGCGTGTTGCAGGAAATATTGAGAATGAAGATATGGTAGGATCGATGGAATTTGCTACGGCTGTTGCTGGTTCTAAGGTTGTGATAGTTATGGGGCATACCTCTTGTGGCGCCGTTAAATCTACTATTGATAAAGTGGATGCAAAATCTTTGAATATGAATTCATTAGCTGCTTTACTTGAAAAGATCGAACCTTCTATTACTGGAGTTGAAACTGATGGAGAGCGTAAATCTACTAATACTAAATTCACAAACGATGTTATTGAAAAGAATGCCATACGAACTGTACAAGATATAAGAGACACGTCTCCAGTCATGGCACAAATGGAAGATAAAGGTGAAATAATTATAGTTTCAGCAGTTTATGACATGGAAACTGGGAAAGTTAC
This sequence comes from Nonlabens dokdonensis DSW-6, assembly GCF_000332115.1. Classification (NCBI taxonomy): domain Bacteria; kingdom Pseudomonadati; phylum Bacteroidota; class Flavobacteriia; order Flavobacteriales; family Flavobacteriaceae; genus Nonlabens; species Nonlabens dokdonensis. The sequence continues at coordinate 3,018,747 of NC_020156.1, read as the reverse complement.
ATTTCATGATCACCACGACCATAATGGTAATCATTCTCATTAAAATCTTCCCTCTATTAAATTTAAAACGCCCTAATCTGGGCGTTTTTTCTTTTACTCTAAGGTAATTAAATGGTTAGAAAGAATTGATGTTATCTTCAATACAGAATATTAATTATTGATACTTTTACAATCTTAAAACAGTTGAAATTCATGAGTCTTTTTTATCTAATTATAGGATTGGTGCTTCTAGTAATCGGTGGTGAGTTTTTAGTGCGGTCTTCAGTAGGATTATCTCTAAAACTAAAGTTGTCAAAAATGATCATCGGTCTTACGGTAGTATCTTTTGCCACTAGTGCGCCTGAACTTATCGTTAGCATACAGTCTGCTTTAGATGGTTTATCCGGTCTTGCATTAGGCAATGTTATAGGTTCTAATATCGCAAACATTGCTTTAGTATTAGGAGCTACGGCACTTATTGCGCCTCTAGCCATAGATAAAGACTTCTTTAAATTTAATTGGCAGTGGATGATGGCTTTCAGCGTCCTATTATATGTGTTATTACTTTCTGGAAATAACTTGGTACGCTGGGAAGGATTTGTATTATTAACACTTTTGATCTTATTCATTTTTCTTTTATTAAGAAGAGCTCGTAAAAAGCCAGACGCTATAGAAATAGAAGAAGAACTTCAAGAAGCCGTATGGTGGAAGATTATTATGTTCCTCATACTCGGTGGTCTCGCTTTATGGCAAGGTAGTGAGCTACTCGTAAAAGGAGCTGTAGATATTGCAGCAAGCCTAGGCATTCCAGAAAGTATTATCGCAGTATCGATGGTTGCCGTAGGAACGTCTGTTCCAGAGCTAGCAGCATCAATAATTGCAGCATTAAAAAAAGAGAAAGCCATTTCATTGGGTAATTTAATTGGTTCTAATATCTTCAATATAGGTTCTGTTTTAGGAATAACTGCGATTATTCAACCTATTCAAATTGAAGAAAAAGGAATGGGTTTACTCAACAACGACATTTATTGGATGTTGGGAATCGCCTTTTTATTACTTCCTATGGCATTTATACCTAAAAAATATGAGATTTCCAGATTTAAAGGCATCGCTTTCTTAGGAGCTTACTTACTTTTTCTTTATTTAGCTTTTTCAACCCTATAAAAATTAGGGTTTGTGCATTAAATAATTATTAATTTTAATACTTGACCTATAAAATTTTAGGGTACTAATAAATTAATACATTACTTTTGCAGCATCTTATAATAAAAAAACATATAACGATGTCTACATTAAGATTTCAAGCTTTAAAAGAAACTTTAGATCGCAAAGAAATAGCAGTAAATGAACCTGCTAGAAGAAGCGATATATTCGGTAAAAACGTTTTTGACAAAGCGTCTATGCGTCAGCATTTGAACAAAGATGCTTACAAAAGTGTGCAAGATGCTATCAATAATGGAAGCAAAATAGACCGTAGCGTTGCAGACCATGTTTCTACAGGAATGAAGGAGTGGGCTATCCAAAATGGTGCTACTCACTACACGCACTGGTTCCAGCCATTAACAGGTGCAACTGCCGAAAAGCATGATGCATTTTTTGAATTGGAAATGGACGGTACGGTTTTAGAAAAGTTTGGTGGTGGACAACTCGTTCAACAAGAGCCAGATGCTTCTTCTTTTCCTAATGGCGGAATAAGAAACACGTTTGAAGCTCGTGGTTACACCGCTTGGGATCCTACATCTCCTGCATTTATTATGGGAACAACTCTTTGTATTCCTACTGTATTTGTAGCTTATACAGGTGAGGCACTTGATTATAAAACACCTCTTTTAAGATCTTTGCAAGCTATCGATAGTGCTGCAACAGATGTTTGTAAATATTTTGATAAAAACGTAACTAAAACAGTAGCTACTTTAGGTTGGGAACAAGAATACTTCCTTATCGATAGCGCGCTAGCAGACTCACGTCCAGATTTACAATTGGCTGGCCGTACGTTGTTAGGTCACTCTTCTGCAAAAGGACAGCAATTAGACGATCATTATTTTGGCGCTATTCCTACTCGTGTATTGAATTTTATGCGTGATATGGAAACAGAATGTATGCTTCTTGGTATACCTGTAAAAACTCGTCATAATGAAGTAGCTCCTAATCAATTTGAGCTAGCTCCTATTTTTGAAGAAGCAAACCTTGCAGTAGATCACAACTCCTTATTAATGGATGTGATGAGAAAAGTTGCAGCGAGACATTTCTTTAAAGTTCTATTCCATGAAAAGCCATTTGCAGGTGTAAACGGATCTGGAAAACACAATAACTGGTCTCTTGCGACAAATACAGGTGTGAATTTACTTTCTCCAGGAAGTACACCTATGAAGAATTTACAATTCTTAACCTTCTTTGTGAATACCATCAAAGCGGTACACGATCATGAAGAATTGATTAGAGCAACTATCGCAAGTGCATCAAATGATCACAGACTAGGAGCAAATGAAGCGCCACCAGCAATTATATCTGTTTTTATAGGTTCTCAATTAACTAATGTTTTAGACGAACTAGAAAAAGTCACCGACGGTAAACTTTCTCCAGAAGAAAAAACAGACCTTAAATTAAACGTAGTGGGTAAAATTCCAGAAGTAATTCTGGATAATACAGACCGTAACCGTACGTCACCATTTGCATTTACAGGTAATAAATTTGAGTTACGTGCCGTAGGTTCTACTGCAAATTGTGCTAATCCAATGACAGTGCTTAATGCCATTGTTGCACAACAATTAATTGAATTTAAAGCAGAAGTAGACGCTCTTATAAAAGACAAAAAACTTAAGAAAGACGAGGCGATTTTTAACGTATTACGTGAATACATCAAGCAGTCTAAGAAAATTCGTTTTGAAGGAGATGGATATGGAGAAGCTTGGGAAAAAGAAGCTAAAAAACGTGGATTAAGTAATAATAAAACTACTCCTGACGCTCTTAAAGCAAAAGTTTCTAAGAAAAGCATCAAGCTTTTTGAAGATCTAAACATTATGAGCAAGATCGAGTCTGAGGCTCGTTATGAAATTGAGGTAGAAGAATATGCAATGCGCATACAGATTGAGGGACGTATCTTAGGAGATGTGGCACGCAATCATGTGATTCCTACCGCTGTTAAATACCAAAACAGATTAATAGAAAACGTAGTAGGATTAAAAGAAATCTACGGTAAAGATTTCAAGAAAATGGCCAAAGAGCAAATGATTCTTATTGAAGAAATCTCAGAACACATCGAGAAAATCAACAAAGGAATTACTGAAATGACTGATGCTCGTAAGAAAGCAAACAATGCAAAAGATGCCGAAGAAACTGCGGCACTTTATTGTGATGAAGTGAAGCCATACTTTGACGAGATCCGTTACCACTGTGATAAATTAGAATTATTGGTTGACGACGAAATGTGGCCCCTAACTAAATATCGTGAGTTACTTTTCACTAGATAATTCACTTTTATTTTATAAATTACAAAGCCTTAGAAAATTAATTTCTAGGGCTTTTTTAATAATTCCGCTTTCGCGAAAGCGGAATAATCTTGTATACTGTTAAAAACGATATCATACGTCACTACAACATGCACTATATCTAATTCATTAAATTAAACACAAAAAATCCCTCTAAATAAATTGGTTAGTTTTTATATCTATCGTAATTTTGAATCATTATAAATAACAAGCTATGAAAAAACTTTATTCTCTAAGTATCTTTGTAATATTATCAACTTTAGTTTATGGTCAGGCACCTACTCTAGTGCTTGATATAAATCCTGGAACTAGCAACGGATCACCAGGAGACTTAACCGTATTTAATAATTTAATCTATTTTGATGCAGATGACTCTTCTGGTACAAACACAGGCGGAACTGACGTAGGTCGTGAATTATGGGTAACGGACGGCACTGCCGCTGGAACTAGTCTGGTCGCAGATATTAGAACAGGTTCTGCTGGTAGTAGTCCGTTTAACTACTTCATATTTAATAATGCCTTATACTTTACTGCAAATGATGGCGCTTCAGAATTATGGACCTCAGATGGAACTGCTGCGGGAACAACTAAAGTAGATTTATTCCCTCTTATAGCTGGAGACGTCCCTAATAACGCCGTTGTTCTAGGCAATTCAGTTTTTTTAACTACAAATCAAAATGGTGTGAATAACCAGCTGACAGAATGGAATGGCACGACAGCAATTATTGCTCCAGATGCCGTCAATCCAACCGCGACGACTCTTGCTAGCGACTTAACATCTTGGAACAATTTGATATATGCGTATATGGAATACTCTCCAGATGAAGCGACTACTGGAAGAGAGTTATACACCTATAATCCTGCGACAGACACATACACTCTAGTTCTAGATATATCAGCAGGATCAGGCAATTCAGGAATTAGTAATTTTACGACTATCGGTACTAAATTATATTTTGAAGCATTAGGTAATTTATGGGAAACCGACGGAACTGCGGCTGGCACAATTGAAGTAAGTCAGGCTACTATTCAAGGCATAGGAAGTGTTAGAGAGTATGCCGCAATAGGTACTGATCTTTATTTTGAAGGTCTTATTGCTCCATCTTCTATAGATCAATTATTCAAGTATGATACTGTTGCTGGCACCATCATTCAAATAAGCTCCAACAGTATAGAAGATCATAATCCTAGTGATTTAATTGAGTTGAATGGTGTTATTTATTATGCAGGAGACAGCGATGTTGATAGTGCAAAATACTTACATTCTACAAATGGAATAACATCCACACAATTGAATGCTACTATAAAAGATGTGGATGACATGGTAGTTTATAACAATAAACTTTATTTTGAAGGTGAAGAGGATGGCGTGACAGGAAATGAACTTTTTGTTTTTGACCCAGCTACGGCATCTATTGAACAAGTTACTAGTTTGAATAGTATATCTATTTATCCTAATCCTACACGAGGTGCGCTTAATTTAAGCGGTGACACTTCAAATGTAAGTTCTTATGAAGTTTATGACCTTTCTGGTAGAAAAGTGTCTGGAGGCATTTTACAAAATGACCAAATTAACGACGATTTAAACAACGGTATTTATATTTTGAAACTAAATTCTATTGATCAAACCATTGCTCGCAAGTTTATTGTTGAGTAAGATTTTCATTATTAAAAAAGAGCCGTACTTCATTCATTTGTTTGCGGCTCTTTTTAATTAGTATCTTTACATTGTGACTTTATGAAAAAATTACTTTTACTATACATGCTTTTGATAAGCTGTTCTTTATCAGCTCAGAGTAGTCGTAACATTTCTGGAAAGGTAGTAGATGCAGCTAATAAAGAAGAGATTCTAGGTGCTACTATTTTTATTAAAGGAACTAAAAAAGGTGCAGTAACCTCTATGGACGGTACTTTTAATTACACTATAAAATCAAATGATATTAATAATGCCGTTTTATTAATATCTTATTTGGGATACAAATCTCAAGAAATTGTTGTGGGAGATAAGTCTGTCTTCATTATTGAATTAGAGGAAGAAATAGAATCTTTAGGTGAGGTAGTTATTACCTCTTCTTATGGAACTCAAAAAAGAAGAGAAGAAGTAGTAGGAAGTATAGCGTCTATTAAACCTAAGGAATTAGGACTGGAACAACCTGCTACAAGTATAGACGAGCTTCTGCAAGGTCAAGTCGCAGGGGTATTCATAGAAACTAATCCTAATTTAGGAGAACCGGTTAATATCAATATACGTGGTCAGGGAAGTTTAACACCTCTTAATAGCTCCCGTATAGGAACATCTACGCAACCATTAATCATAGTAGATGGTATTTTTTTAAGTGAAGAATTAGGAATAGACGGCAGTAGCTTTTTTGATGGAAATGGTCGCTTTGATGAAAACTTTTTGAATCCATTAGCAAGAGTAGGTATTCAGGATATAGAAAGTATAGAGATTTTAAGAGATGCCGCTGCGGTAGGACTTTACGGCGCAGATGCCGCAAACGGCGTTATTATAATTACCACTGCAAATGGAAAGAGTGGTAAAATTGCTTATAACGCCAGTGTACAGGCAGGTGTGAGTACCGCTTTTAATAGAATACAATACATGAACGGTGAGCAGTACAATGAGGTACGCAACCTATTCAATTTTAATAACGGCGATTTTAATTTAGTAACTCCTTGGAATGGTGTAAATACAGACTGGTTTGAATTATTAAATCAAACAGGAAGTTATCAAAGATATACGGCTGGAGCTAATGGTGGAGTTGGTGATTTTCGCTTTCGCGGAAGCGTCACCTACCAAAATCGTCAAGAATCACAAGTAGGTAATAGTTTTGATCAGATAAATGCATCTTTTGGTATCAACTATGAAGGTAAAAAATTCAAAGCTGCATTAAAAGTTGCTCCTTCTTTAATTACCAAAAACAACCCTAATACCTTATTTAATTTTGCCCTAGACCCTACTATTCCTGTAAGAGATATGAGTGGAAATTTTACACAAGTAGATTTTTTTGGTAATCCTATCGCAGCAATAGAACAAAATATATCTGAAGCAACTACCACAGCTTTACTATCAAGTGCGCAATTAAGTTATGAATTTAATGATCTATGGAGTGTAAGAACACTTGTAGGACTTGATTTTTCTAATAAAGATCAAGAACAGTTTTTTAATGGATTAAATGGCTCAGGTATAGATAGTAATGGCAATATAGGGCGTCGCAATTTAAGAGATAGGGATACTCGCAACTGGAACTGGAACTTTAATGTAAACTATAAAAATACGTTTAATGAGAAACACAATATTGAAGCTATTGCAGGTCTGGAAACCAGAGGGCAAAAAGCAGACTTCTCATTTTCAAGAGGTCGTGGTTTTGCTGTATTTGATAGACCTAGGCCTATAAGTGAGGCAGAAATCAGTGATTTTGATGAAGATATTCTAGAAAGTTATAATCGCTCCTTTTTTAGTCAGTTCAATTATGATTTTGATAAAAAATATTTCTTGCTTGCAAATTTTAGAATAGATCAGAGTTCAGCTTTTGGAGAAGATAATGATACTGCTTATAACGGTGGCTTAGGTGCTAGTTGGGTATTAACTAAAGAAGATATGCTATCATCTAGCACGTTTGTAGATTTTTTAAGGTTAAGAGTAAGTGGCGGTTTTACAGGAAATTCAAGAATAGGATCTTTCAGGTCTTTAGGTATTTATGAAATCCTATTTGACGGATCTGATAGGTTAAGATACGTCCAACCAGAAGAATCGGCGCCCAATTCTAACTTAGGTTGGGAACGCAACTTTAAGTTTAACGTAGGTGTTGATTTTAATTTTTTGAAAAAATACAGTGCAGTTGTTGAGTACTTTAAAGACGATATAAGCGACATGATCGTGCAAAGAGATGCCATACCAGAATCTGGTTATTCTAATATACAAATTAACGGTGCACGCATGCTTAATCAAGGAGTTGAATTAACACTTAACGCAAATTGGTTAAATACAGAATCTTTTTCATGGAGTACGTCCTTTAATCTAGCTACTTTAAATAATGAGGTATTAGATCTTGAAGGAACAGGATCTAATCAAAGTACAGAACAACAAGCACGAGCACAGCGTGTAGGAACTTCAACCAGCGCTTTTTGGGGTTTTAATTCATTAGGCATTGACCCTGCTACTGGTAGAGAATTATTTATAGTAGATGGTCAGGTGCATGATGCGCAATTTGTGAATGAGAATTTCACTTCAGCAGATTGGGAGATTATAGGAGATAGCCAGCCTGACGTTTATGGTGGTATGCGCAATAATTTTAAATACAAAAAAATTAATCTTTCCATTATTACAAGTTATAGTATAGGTAACGACATACTCATAGGAAGGGAATTAATTGATAATTATAATCAAATATCTAATAGAAATAACAGTGTAGATATATTTAACAATGCATGGCGTGAAGTTGGAGATGTTGCTGCTCTTCCTGTTGTAGCAATTAATCCTTCTGTAAGCAACTCTTCTAGGTATGTTTATGATGGATCAAATGTGCAACTTAAGGCAGTTACTTTAAGTTATAATTTTAATACCGAAGGCTGGAAAATACCTCTCAAAACCTGTACAGTAAATGTTAATGGGAGTAATTTATATTACTGGTTCTTTAATGATAGGTCTACAGGATCTAACGGCATCGCAGAACTAAGGAACAGCTATCCAGAAATGAGAACATTTTCTTTAGGAATTAACACAACTTTTTGATCATGAGAAAGATTATTTATTTCATCACCATTTTAATAAGCTTAAATAGCTGTAGTGACTTTTTAGAAGTCCAACCAGGTTTACTTGTTTCTGTTGATGAGCAACTTACTACAGAGACAGGTGTTGAAGAGGCTTTACGTGGCATGTATTTAGATCTAGAAGCTACAGTAACTTCTGAACGTGTGTTTATTTATCCCGATTTAATAGGCGGCAACCTTTCTTTCTCACCGGACCTAGATGCAACTCCTGAAGTAGATATTGATAATAATTTTACAAATTCTTACGAGTTTAATGATATGGCGATGGAATCAGAATTCCAGAGCACTTATGAAAGTTATTACAACATCATTAATCATATAAATATATTACTGTCACGTATTAATGACTTCAATTTCTTATCTACAGAAAGAATCAATCAACTGCAAGCTGAATTACTCACTTCAAGAGCTTACACGCATTACTTATTAAGTTTAAAGTTCTCACAACACCACGGTTTTACCTCAAATGGCAGTCATCTAGGCATTGTTTATAACACAACACCCATAGAGGTAGCAGTTGATTTTCCTGCGAGAGCAACCGTGGCAGAAAATTATCAATCTATGAAAACAGATCTGGATATAGCTTTACAATTATATACAGATGTTCCTTTTATAGATACTAGAAACCCTATAGGGTATTTTAATGAAATAAGCACTCGAGCTATTTATTCCAGAATCGCTTTACAAATGGAAGACTGGCAAACTGCCTTAGATCAATCTTCAAATGTTATCAATACCTCTGGCATTGTATTAACACCAGCGATAAATTATGTTGAACAGTGGCAAAGTGTAGATCGTATTAATGAAACGCTATTATCTTTCAATACACCACTAGCATCAGATAATAATGGAACAACATCTTCTATTCAAGATTTTTACTCTTATTCTAGTCCTACACTTTATGAGGAATATGTGGTATCTCTGGACTTAATAGAGCTATTTGAGCCAGGTGATATTAGGTCGCAATTATATAGCTTACAAAACATTCCTACACTGATTAATGGCAATCTAATTTCTCAAGATTACTACTTTACTACAAAATATGGATCTACATTATTAGATGATGTAAGAATAGCATCTTCTAGAATTAATGTAAGATTGAGTGAGATGTACTTAATAGCTGCCGAATCACAAGAACGGCTCTCACCTGGTAATTCACAATCTTTAATATGGCTCAATGATATACGCATGCGCGCAGGATTAGCCTCTATAACAAACACCAATAACGTACTAGAAGAAATATTTCTTGAAAGACGTAGAGAACTAGCAGTAGAAGGCTTTTTACTTTATGACATCGCAAGATTCAAAAGAGATATATTGCGTGATAATGGCTGTATAGCAAACGTATGCAATTTAAATTATCCATCTAATTTCTTTATTTTACCTATACCATTTGAGAGTATTGAGTTAAATCAAAACATGATCCAGAATGAAGGTTACTAATAAAATATTACTGATACTTGTAATGGCTGCTTTCACCTGTTGCGATACAGATGATAATACTGGATATAGTAATGATAACGGTCAGTTTGTTAGATTTTTCTTGCAATTAGACCGTAACAATCAACCTATTGAAGCGCCAGCTATAGCACCTACTACCCAGGCAATAAGTGAGTTCAATAAAAATGACGCTACAACTATTAAAATACCTGTTGCTCTTACATCTCAACCTGTGGAAGAAATAACTGTGGATTACTCAGTGCAATTGAATAACCTAAATAATATAGAGATTACTCCTTCTACTCTTTCCTTTTCTGGAACCCAACTTGTAGACACTTTGTTTGTTGAAGTAAATGAACGTTGGGACGCAAGTACTAACCCTAGTCTATTTATAGAATTGACAGAAGTAAGTGATGAAAACATAAAAATAGGAATGCCTAATGACGTGGCGCCTCTAGATCAACTTACTATAAATTTTAACCATTTAGAATTAAATTACTCCATCATTACTTCTCCTAATACAGTACCTGTAAGCGGTATTAACGGCGACTTTTATGATATTACTGTCGGTTTTCAAAATGGTTTTCTTTCTAGTGAAATAGACGGTATCGATCTACTTCAAGAAACTCAGAGTAATTTTAATTATACCATAACTCAACTACCTATTACTAATTCTAGAGAAATTACTTATAGAGTAACATTAGATCAAGATTTTACCGATGATGATTTACTCTACAAAACTAGTTTTGCACTTGCAGGAATTCCTAATTATAGCATCAATGGTTTTTCCACCATTTCTTTAAGTAGATTACCTATCACGCCTCGTGACATAAACCTCAATACTGCCTCTAATTTTTACAACACTGCAGATGCTTTTTATAGAACGTATGGAGTCAACTGGATGGATTTTAATGAAGACGGCATTTGTGAGTGGCGCGATTTTAATGCTTTTACTGTTCCAGTAGAAGTACCAGCAACAGATCCTAATGCAATACTAGGTGATGATATGGGCACGACAGACACCAGTGACGATTTGTATTACCATGCTTTTAGAATAGGTTTTGAGCCACCTAATTCTAACACTACAAACTCCTTTAACTTGCGTCGCTGGTTTACAAACGAGTCTACCAGTGCAAGCAACTCTCCTGGTTTCAATGTAAGTCCTGCACTAGAGTTTTTTCCAGATGAGATAACGCCTAGCTCTGGAATTGTTCAAGTCGTAGAACAAACTATTTTGATAGGGACAAGCGCTAGCAACGGTAGTATTAGTGAATTTATAGATATAAGCGGTAATGGAACTTTTAGCGAAATAAGTCCAGGCGTTTATGAAATAATATTAGATTTTAACGCTACTAATAATCGACTTTTTGGAGGAACGCGCACCGTAAGATACCATTTTTATAACACAAGTAATTTCTTAGATCCACCATTATTAAATGATGCCTGTTTTACACCACAGGCTTTGTAAAAAAATAGATTTAATAGTTATTTCGCTTTCGCGAAAGCGGAACATACTAAAATAAAACGCCTCATTAAAATGTAAGCAAACGCTCTATTACAGACTTAGAAATCAATGAAATTAATACCTACATATCTTATAATACCTACTGTCGTAGCATTGTTTTTTTGCATTTCTTGTAAAACAGATCAAGAAAAAGGCTACATCAAAATAGATGAATTAAGAAATTTATATTCACAAAATGATGCTAGAAAATGGCCTGATCCACAGTTAGATGCCTCCATAAAGCGTTCACAATTTGAGGATATAGGAGTATTGCCTAAAGTTAAATATCCAGAAACAAATCCATATTCTCCAGCTAAAAAGGCTCTAGGTAAATCCCTATTCTTTGATCCAAGATTATCTCAAAGCGGTCAAATAGCATGCGCCTCTTGTCATAATCCAGAATTAGGCTGGACAGATAATCTCACCAGATCCTTCGGTCACCTACGTAAAACTGGTAAACGCAACGCCATGACTATTATGAATAGCGGTTATGCGCATGAGTTGTTTTGGGATGGAAGAGCAAGTAGCCTAGAAGATCAAGCTCAATTTCCTATACCTGATAATGTAGAGATGAATTCTAATCTGGATATAGCAGTAAATAATATCGCCGCCATAGATGGGTATGCGCCATTGTTTAAAAAAGCATTTGGCGATAAACAGGTAACTCTAGAACGTATTCAAAAAGCAATTGCCACTTTTGAACGTAGTATCGTAAGCCCCAAAAGTAAATTCGATCGTTTTATTTCTGGTAAAAAAGACGCCTTTACAGATCAAGAGGTATTAGGTTTACACCTGTTCAGGACAAAAGCCCAATGTATCAACTGTCATAATACACCTTACTTCAGTGATAATAAATATCATAATGATGGACAGGCTCTTTTTGGAACTAAAGATGAAGATTTTGGAAGATATTATGTCACAGGAAATCCAGAAGATCTAGGTAAATTTAGAACTCCTACTCTACGAGAAGTTTCAAGGACTGGTCCATGGATGCATCATGGTCATTTTCCATCTTTATTAGACGTCGTAGAATTTTACAACTTAGGAAATCCAGCTCCTATTCAAAAGAAATATTTAGGAAAAGGTAGAGATTCTCTTATACCTACAACATCACCTTTACTTAAAAAGCTAGAACTTACTAGAGAAGAAATCGATGCGGTTATTGCATTTCTAGAAACCCTAGAAACAAGAACACAACGTGTTAATCTAAATTTAATACCAAAGGATAACAATACTGAATAACAAACCTTTTTCAAAAACCTTTATGAATTTTACGATACGTACGCTCTGCATCTTAATAAGTTGTATTACCACTGCTCAAAAAATACCTGAAAATGCCAAAAGCTTGATAAGCGATCAAGAGCGTCAAAAGATAGATAGTGTAAAAACCATAGACTGGTTATCTTATGACTATGAATATTTAGATCAAAATTTTCATATTCAAGTACCTCATGAGGTGTTTCAAAAAGGACTCACGGACGGTAAGTTTATAAAAGAACGCATTACAAAATATAGCGACTCCTTGAGCGTAGTACTTTCTGTAGAATTAAAAGATCAAGTAGCTACTCGCATCGCTGGAATGCAAATTAATTACAGTTGGGAACGACTAGGCTGGAATTTGCTAATGACCGCATCGCAGGCGCAAGAATTAGGAACAGTACTAAATTTTGATTTACCATACCAAGTTAAAAAGTACCTAGAAAATACTTCTAATCAAGACGCAAAACGCTTAGAAATATTAAACAACTTACGTACTCGTGTCGCTCAACTAGAACAAGTTACCGAAGATGTGAACGATTTATCACTAAAAAACCTATTCAACAGAGCATTTAGGTATAGTCCAGAACGATTGAATAAAGTAAAGGAAATACATGCCGCTCGAAAAGCTACAAAGGTTAAGAAATAATCAAGATTTTTAATTTATAGCTTTTGGAACGGTTCCAATTTCGCGAAAGCATGACTGTTATATTTCTTAACAACCTCTTCATACTTTTTCCTAAATTCTAACTTCTACATAGAAACTACTACATACTAAATACTACTTTTGCAACATGAGCCAAGACATTTCTAAAAGATATGCACAGCGTGGTGTGAGCGCTGGCAAAGAAGACGTACATAATGCGATTAAGAACGTAGATAAAGGATTGTTTCCACAAGCCTTTTGTAAAATCGTTCCCGATTCTCTTACAGGATCTGAAGACCACTGTCTCATCATGCATGCCGATGGCGCTGGGACTAAATCCAGTCTCGCTTATATGTATTGGAAAGAAACTGGAGATATCTCGGTTTGGAAAGGGATCGCTCAAGATGCGCTCATTATGAATGTAGACGATCTACTTTGTGTAGGTGCGACAGATAATATTCTACTTTCTAGCACCATAGGTAGAAACAAAAATTTGATTCCTGGCGAAGTAATCTCGGCCATCATCAATGGAACCGAAGAGCTCATCGCCGATCTTAAATCTCACGGCGTAGAACTCATTTCCACTGGTGGAGAAACGGCAGATGTTGGTGATCTTGTAAGAACTATCATCGTAGATTCTACTGTAACCGCTCGTATGAAACGTAGTGATGTAGTAGATAATGCAAACATTAAAGCTGGCGATGTGATTGTAGGGCTTTCTAGCTCAGGACAAGCCACCTATGAAACCGAATACAATGGCGGAATGGGATCCAACGGTCTTACCAGCGCTAGACACGACGTATTCAATAAAAGTTTAAAAGAAAAATATCCAGCGAGTTATGACGCTGCCGTTCCAGAAGATCTGGTTTATTCAGGTTCAAAAAACTTAACGGATACTGTTGATGGAAGTCCGCTGGATGCTGGTAAATTAGTGCTATCTCCTACTCGTACTTACGCACCTATTATCAAGAAAATATTAAGCGATGTCAACCGAGATGACCTTCACGGTATGGTGCATTGTTCTGGTGGTGCTCAGACTAAAATTCTACATTTCGTAAAAGACCTTCATATTATAAAAGATAATTTGTTTGAATTGCCACCACTTTTCAAAATGATCCAAGAAGAATCTGGTACAGACTGGAAAGAAATGTACCAAGTATTCAATATGGGACATCGTATGGAACTTTATGTAAATGAATCTATTGCACAAGACATTATCGATATATCCAATTCATTTAATGTAGATGCAAAGATTATAGGTCGCGTAGAAGCTGCAGATTCTAAAAAGCTTACTATCGATAGTGAGTTTGGGGTTTTTGAGTATTAAAACCTATTAACTGTCAAGCTGAATTTAGTTCAGCTTCTCATAGATAGGTACGATAATACAATTTTCTCTCGCAAACTTATCAGTGCTTGATAAAGGTTTCAATCTGTATTCCAATTTTCAGACAAATCATTCCAATCTGGATTTTCTTCTTCTATCAGGTTGATTTTCCATTCTCGATGCCAGTTTTTCAATTGCTTTTCCCTTGCAATTGCATCATTTATATACTGAAACTCTTCAAAATAGACGAGTTTATTAGCATTGTATTTTTTCGTAAAAACCGACCCTTCTCCTAAATGATGTCTTCTCAATCTATCCTCAATTCCGCCAGTAACTCCTACATACATAACACCGCGTTTCTTATTCGTTAAGATATAGATCCAGTATAGGTGTAACGATTTAAAAGCCATTAGCTTAAAATTAATAATTTTTTCGTCCCCAATGAGTAGATGCTGAAATAAAATCAGCATGACAGATTACATTAAGTTTTTTATCAATTCATTCGTTTCACAACTTCTAACTTCGGCTCAATATAACGTTTACAAAAAGGAGCATCAGGTCTTGTTTTGTAGTAATTCCGAATAGATTCCCTAGATGATTCAAAAGTTTCAAAAGGCAATATTAGAGTGATGTAATTTTGATTCCGCTTTCGCGAAAGCGAGACCGTTACAGCCTCTACTCTACTTTTCATTTCTAGGTCAAAATAATAAATCGCACTGCGGTATTCACTTCTACGACTGTGCTGTTTTGTAGAAGCATGCGTTTGTAAATGAATATCAATGATTTTTTCTAAAAGCTTTAAGTCACTAAAATGAATTATAATAGCCTCACTTTTTTGATCATATGGTTCAAGGCTAGAAATATAACCTTGTTCTACTTTAAGAACACCTTCTACCGCTTGAAAAACTGCTTCTGTACACCAGTGGCAGCCTCCACCTAAACCTAATTTAAATGTCAATTTAATTAAATTTATAGGAGATTCCTATCTGTGCTAAAAAACTCAAATCTTCTCCTGCCGTTTGCCAATTATCAGAACCTCTAAAAGTGTTCATAGGATCTGTCCATAATAATCCTGTATTGAGGTTCAATCTCAAATTTTGATCCAATCTTAGAGTAAAAATACCGTCAAAAGATAGAGTCATAAACTTATCTTCTCTAGGAGGTAAATTCATGTTTTTAATTCTCACAAATTCTTGATGAGTAATTCCCATACCTGCATTATAACCGACGTTAAATTTTTTATCAGTTCTCAATCGCTCGTATAACAAAGATGTAGTAAACATCTCTACCGTTCCATCTATAGGTGCTAGAGTTTGATAATCATTTCCAACCACGTTCACACTCGTATTTTGTAATCTTAGTTTCAAACCATCAATACGATCCTTAAAATTATATTTAACATCTAGATAGAGCGATGCCGGAGAATCATAGGCAGCAACAGCGTTAGCATCAATATCTTCAATAAAATAAAACGCTCCACTTCCTGCTCCAGCTCCTATTTCAAAGGTTTGTGCTATAGAAGTCATTGAAATTAAAATGCTCGATACCATAAGAATATTTTTCATGTAAAAGTGTTTTTAGTAAGACAGAGATTCAACAAGTTTTATGCCGAAAAATTACAAGCAAATTCCGTATTTTCGCAGCAGTTCACAAAGACCATGATAGATAAATTAAACATTGTAAAAAATCGTTTTGACGAGGTAAATGACTTGATCATTCAGCCAGATATTATCTCAGATCAAAAACGATACGTACAACTTACTAAAGAATATAAAGACCTTAAAGCGCTTATGGACAAGCGTGAGGTTTACATAGAATTGACCGCAAACCTAGAAGAAGCGCAAGAGATTATTGCAGACGGAAGCGACGCTGATATGGTAGAAATGGCTCAAATGCAGCTAGACGAAGCTAAAGAAGCTATTCCTGCCCTTGAAGAAGAAATACGAATGATGCTGGTTCCTAAAGATCCTGAAGATGCTAAGAATGCTGTAATGGAAATACGCGCAGGTGCTGGTGGAGATGAGGCAAGTATTTTTGCTGGTGATTTATTCCGTATGTATGAAAAATACTGTTCTAGTAAAGGCTGGAGCACATCGGTAGTAGATACGAGTCATGGTACAAGTGGTGGTTATAAAGAGATCATCCTTGAAGTAAATGGAGAAGACGTTTACGGAACTCTCAAGTTTGAGGCTGGAGTACACCGTGTACAACGTGTTCCTCAAACCGAAACTCAAGGTCGTGTGCATACCAGTGCAGCAACAGTAATGGTACTTCCAGAGGCTGAAGAATTTGACGTAGAACTAGACATGACAGAAGTACGTATTGAACGCACCACTTCTACTGGTCCTGGTGGACAATCGGTGAACACTACCTATTCTGCCATTAAATTACACCACGAGCCTACGGGAATGATCGTAAGTTGTCAGGATCAAAAGTCTTCTCACAAAAACTTAGAAAAAGCTTTAAAGGTTTTACGTTCTCGTTTATACGAAATGGAGCTTGCAAAAAAGATGGAAGCCGACTCTGAGAAACGAAAAAGTATGGTGAGCTCTGGTGACCGTAGTGCAAAAATTAGAACCTATAACTATTCTCAAGGTCGTGTAACAGATCATAGAATTAATCTTACTTTATATGATCTAGATAATATCATTAATGGTGATATTCAAAAAATCATAGACGAACTTCAACTAGTAGATAATACAGAGAAGTTACAAATGAATGATGATGGGATATAATGATTTATAACACGCAGAATTGCACATGATATCAATCGAGATAAACCACTAACAATAAAAGTGTATCAAAACAACAAAAGCAATATAGACTTCAACCACAATTACTATTTTTAAATACTTCAGCTATGAATAAATTATTAAAATTCTCACTACTATTTTTAAGCATTTTCCTATTGCAGTCATGTGATAACAGCGATGATGAATCCACAGATAATTCTACCTTTCAAGAGGAATTAGCTAGTGTCAATTTTAGACAATTAGAAGGTAATGCACCTGATGGTCAAGTTATCTTTACCAATTTTCAGTACGTGACCTCATCAAACGGTGACTCTGTATTATTAACAGATGCCATTAATAATAGAAGTCTTAAAATTACCAGTAACTTGACTGACAATCCCAATAACTTTATATTAATTGAATATACAGATATCAACGGTAATCTATTATCTACTAATACTGCAATTGATAACAGACACATTTTGAATGTTGGAAGCAACATAAATGATGATATAAAATTTCAAGGTAACTTTAGTGGTCAAATTGGGGATGGCACCGATTTAGCTGGATTTATTTTGGATGTACAATTTAATAAATAATTTATATAGACTTTCTTGCTTATCAAGTCCGTTATAGAAAAGCAGTTTTATCAATGGGATTAGATATAGGTCTTTAAAACATAATTTATATTATTATAGATAAATATTATTTCCATTTTATCTGTCACGAATTATAAAAGAACTATTAAAGCCTGTTATATAATTTTCATGTTTTTGTAAATTATGAACTAAATAGTTTGACATAAAGTAGAATCAAATAGAATCCCCAATTATGGGAAAGACCAGAAGACATTTTCACACTTTTGATGCCTTGCGGTTTTTCTCATTTTTGCTGGTTTTTTTACATCATATTCCAGTACCATCATCACATTACGCCTCGTTTTTCTCAAAAAGTGGTGGCGTAGGTGTCATTTTTTTCTTTGTATTAAGTGGCTTTTTAATCACTTACATTCTATTAGAAGAAAAATCTAAAACAGGAAAAATTTTACTTCAAAAATTTTTCATGCGCAGAGTTTTGAGAATATGGCCTCTGTTTTATGGAATGATCCTTTTTGCTTTTTTAACGCCTTATATTCTAGAGTTTTTCCAGCTTCCATTTTCAAATGAAGGTTACGAACCCAACTGGCTTATGTCATTGTTTTTTCTAGAGAACTATCAAATGATGATGACAAATAGTTTCCCTAACGTATCTCCATTACGATTGATGTGGACACTTTGTATTGAAGAACATTTTTATATTCTTTGGGGAATTATCATGTATTACATTCCTATCAAAAAAGTACCGCATTTAATATTGGGATCTATCATTACCGCTTCTGTTTTTAGAATCGTTTACCAGCACCTAGGATTACCGACTTTAGATCTGTTAACTAACTTAGACTATTTTGCATTCGGTGCTATTCCAGCTTTTTTGTGGATAGAAAAAAGACAGATTATTAATATATTATCTTCTATTCCTATATCTATAAAATATGGAATTGCCGTTGCGATTTTAGCGCTCAGTTTTTTACTTCCTAATGTATCGTACGCACCACTCTATTATGTAGCACCTATTTTATATGGCATCTCCTTTACCAGCTTAATTCTATTTACGCTTTGTCATAAAAATGAGATTAAAATACCTGATAACTACTGGATAAGTAAGTTAGGTATTTTTACTTACGGACTCTATTTATTTCATATCATTATAGTCAATTTATTATTAAAGCTATTAGACCAGCTTGAACTAGGTTTTAGTTGGCATCTATTTTCAATAGTAGCATTAATTTGTACCATACTATTAAGTATGACTTCTTATTATGCATTTGAAAAACCATTTTTAAGACTTAAAAAGTACTTTTACTAAATTTCATTTTCTGATCAAAAACATCTCGATATGACTTTATCACATCTCAGCAAACAAATAGAAAACAAAAAATCATTCCTTTGCGTAGGTCTAGATATTGATCTTGAAAAGATTCCAACTCATCTGTTGCAGGAGGAAGATCCTATTTTCGCTTTCTCGAAAGCAATAATAGAAGCTACTCATGATCTTTGTGTAGCTTATAAACCCAATACCGCTTTCTTTGAAGCTTATGGTGTAAAAGGATGGATGGCACTTGAAAAAACAATCAATTATCTCAATAAGAATTATCCCGATCACTTTACCATAGCCGATGCTAAACGTGGCGATATAGGAAACACTTCTACTCGTTATGCAAAAGCTTTTTTTGAAGATTTAAATTTTGACAGTGTCACGATCGCTCCTTACATGGGGAAAGATTCGGTGGAGCCGTTTCTTGAATTTGAGGATAAGTTTGCCATTTTACTAGCTTTAACCTCTAATCAAGGTGCTTTTGATTTTCAGACTAAAACTGTCGATGAAAAACCCTTATATCAAGAAGTCTTGAAAACAGCTTCACAATACAAAAACAGTGACCGATTAATGTATGTAGTAGGTGCTACAAAAGCAGAATACTTAAAAGAAATACGTCAGATAGTTCCCAATTCATTTTTACTCGTTCCAGGAGTAGGCGCTCAAGGCGGTAGCCTAGAAGAAGTGGTTACCTATGGCAAGAATGATCAAGTAGGTCTTCTTGTTAATTCATCTCGCAGTATTATATACGCATCCAACGATACTGATTTTGCTGACGCTGCAAGAGCAAAAGCTCTTGAATTGCAAAAACAAATGGCTGAGTTGATTTAGAATCATTTCAAAATCACTTTATTTATTATTCCAGCATCTCGGCCCCATTGTCCTGCGGACATTTCCTTAAAGGGGAAACATATATAAAACTCCTTTCAGATCCCTGATAATTTGCTCAAGCAAATTTCTGGGAAAGGAAAAATGAGCAAAGAGAGCGGCAGCAAGCTTTGGTCGGAAAGGTTGATGCAGTGTTGCAAACTATTCTAAATCTATTATAAAAATTAGTGAAACAGTATTTCCACCCTTTAGGCTTAAGAATTGGAATATGTTTTTTTTATTGAGAAAATTTCAAACATCTTTCAACCACTCCTGATTGCATCGCGGCTGGAGCCACGAGGCCAATCTGTCCTCGCCTATTCTTAGGCGAGGAGTTTTTAAAAAACTCCTTTCAGATCCCTGATAATTTGCTCAAGCAAATTTCTGGGATCTGAAAGATGAGCAAAGCAAGCCGCAGCGAGTTTTGGTCGGAAAGGTTGATGCGGTATTGGAAACTACTCTAAATCTATTATAAAAATTGGTGAAACAGTATTTTCAGCCTTTAGGCTTAAGAATTGGAATATGTTTTTCCTTGAGAAAATTTCAAGCATCCTTAAACCACTCCTGATTGCATCGCGGCTGGAGCCACGAGGCCAATCTGTCCTCGCCTATTCTTAGGCGAGGAGTTTTTAAAAAAATTCCTTTAAGGTCCCTGATATTTTGCTCAAGCAAATTTCTGGAAAAGGAAAGGTGGGCAAAGAGAGCGGCAGCGAGTTTTGGTCGGAAAGGTTAATGCGGTAATGGAAATCTTCTATAAAATATTATGAAATTCTTTTAAACAACCGCACACAGTAGAAGAATGACAGTTATCTTAATTCCTAAAAACCATAATCAAACGATCTGATGTTTTTTCATCATAATCCTCGAGATGGTAGTTACCATAAACATCTAGTAAATCCAGTCCAGCTTCTTTAAAATAGCTTTGAAAATCTTTTAAAGTGAGCGCGCTTACTCGTTCTGTAAAGTGGTAATCGTGATCGTTGTCCCTAAATTTGATGTCTTTATAAATAAAACCATCTTCAAAACGTCTAGAATTGTGAAAAGTAATCCCTTCTTCGGTTTTGGAATTTTGAGCTACCAGATTTTTGATCACATAATGCGAGTTCATAAAATCGATGACACCATAGCCTCCAGGCTTTAGATTAGCTTTTATAGCTTTTATGGTCTTTAAATTGTCTGCTGCATCATCAAAATACCCAAAACTGGTAAACAGATTGAAAACCGCATCAAAAGTTTGATCATATGGAACGGTCATGTTGTGCACATGGAACTCAATGCGAGAAGCATCGATAGGACTTAGAATGTCATTTTCTTGATTGTTTGATACTCGCGATGCAGATTTTTGTAATTCCGCTTTCGCGAAAGCGATACTACTATCTGACAAATCAACACCAGTTACACGATATCCTAGCTGATTCAAATACATGCTGTGACGACCACGACCGCAGGCTAAATCCATGATATGAGCGTTCCTATCCAATTCTAACCGCTGTGTGAGTCGCTGCATGAATTCGCCAGCTTCTTTATAATCACGATCGCGATAGAGAATGTGGTAGTATGGCGTGTCAAACCAATTTGCGTACCACTGATCTGATGTGTTTTGATTGCTCATAGACCGCAAAAATACCGTAATTTTGCCGTTCAAATCTCATGATGATGTCCCAAAATTTTAAGATGATTGCCAAAACGCTTTTTGGCCTAGAAGAAGTCCTTGAACAAGAGCTCAAACAACTAGGTGCTATGAACATAAAACGTGGTGTACGCATGGTAGAATTTACTGGCGACCAAGGCTTTATGTACAAAGCAAATATGATGTTGCGAACTGCGATAAGAATCTTAAAACCTATTTATAGTTTTAGAGCGCGCACCGAAGTTGACTTGTATGACGGTATCTATCAGTACGACTGGTCTAAGCACTTGACACATCACGATTCTCTTGCGGTTCATGGTACGATTGCATCGCAATATTTTAATCATAGTCAGTATGTGGCGTTGAAGACGAAAGATGCGATTGTAGATCAAATACGTAATAAAACGGGACAGCGTCCAGATGTAGATACCAAACATCCTGATTTACGAATTTCTGTGCATATCAATGATCAAAATGTAGATGTTTCCCTAGATACCAGTGGAGAACCTTTATATAAACGCGGTTATAGAGATAAGACTAACGTCGCTCCTATTAACGAAGTGCTTGCAGCTGGAATTATATTGTTGAGCAACTGGGACCAGCGTTCCACTTTTATTGACCCCATGTGTGGTAGTGGAACGATTGCTATAGAAGCAGCCATGATAGGCGCTAACATTGCTCCTAATATTAATAGACCAGAATTTGGTTTTGAAAAATGGCCCGATTATAATAATGAGCTGTTTGAAAATATACAGGCAAGTTGTTTGAAAAAAATGCGCGAATTTGACGGTAAAATTATCTCCCGCGATGCTGATGGTTATACCGTCGAGAAAGCGATAGAAAACGTAAAAAACGCCAATCTCACGGACTTTATATCGGTTGAAAAAGGTGATTTCTTTAGAGATCATCAAAGCGCGAGTGCATTCTTGATGTTCAATCCGCCGTATGATGAGCGTATTTCTGTAGATGTGGAAGAATTTTATAAGTCTATAGGTGATACGTTAAAACAACGTTATGCCGGTTCTACCGCATGGATGATTACTGGAAATCTGGAGGCATTAAAATTTGTAGGTTTGCGTCCATCACGCAAGATCCAATTGTACAATGGTAAAATTGAGGCTAAACTTGTGAAATACGAAATGTATAAAGGGACGAAGAAGTTGCATAAAGTGAGAGCTCGTGAGGAGGAAAAGTAGTCTCTGAGTCTTTGAGTTGGTGAGCTGTGAGTTTTTACTCTTGCGCCAGCCCCATTGTCCTAGCGGACATTTCCCCAAAGGGGAAACCTAAATTAACTAAATTTGCGATTGCAAAAGCAGATCTCTGATAAATTTGGAAATTGCATGACTACATAATTAATTATCTCTGAGCCAAATTTTCTGAGATGATTTTGAACAAAATATGAATTTACTTTTACCTTTTCTTGCTGTTCTTCTAGGGTTTGTTGCGGCTATAGTTATCAAGCCTCAGTCTGCAAATCGTATGAAATTGTTGCTGGCTTTTTCTGGTGCTTTTTTACTGAGCGCGGTTGCCAGTGAGTTTTTACCAGAGATCTATGGAACTGGAGAAAGTACTTATGCTGCCTATCTTATGGGTGGCGTTTTTTTACAAATTATTCTAGAGTTCTTTTCAAAAGGTGCAGAGCATGGTCATTTGCATGTGAATAAAGACGTGAGTGTTTTTCCGTTTTTGTTATTTGGAAGTTTGTGTTTGCACGCGTTTTTAGAAGGAATGCCACTGCAGGAAAGTCACGGGCACGATCACAATCATGGAATGGGAATGCTTTATGGAATAGCTGTACACAAAATTCCTATTGCATTTATACTGACTTCGTTTTTACTGAATAGTAAGTTTAAAACCTACAAAACAATCCTTATCATTTTGTTTTTTGCAGCAATGTCACCGTTAGGAAGTCTTACTGCTGGAAATATTGAATTTCTTCAAGAGGTGATGTTACCTATAAAAGCGATAGTCGCAGGAATCGTTCTTCATGTTTCTACGACTTTGATTTTAGAAGCTAGTGAAAATCATAAATTTAATCTGGCTAAGATTGTAGTAATGGTTTTGGGTGGTGTTTTGGGGTTTTTGTTGTAATGGATAAGTTTTTCTACCCTACATAAACCTCAATTACTTTAGCGGCTTGAGTATCTAGAAAAACTTGAGTGGCATTTGCTGGTATAAGAACCGTTTCTCCTTTACTTACTTTTTCTATACTACCGTTGATCTTAATTTCAAAGGAGCCTTCTACACACATATAGATCACAAAAGAATCTTTAGAACTATAATCTACAGATGTAGGTTGTTTTAAATCCATAACTGTGGATGTAAAATAAGGACAACTGGCTAGAACTTTTGAATTACTACAAGAACTGTTTTCGGTTGATGGGTTTGCTGCAGCTTCATCTCTTTTTACTGCTTTAATAGATTGCTCTAAATGCAACTCTCTTCCTTTTCCTGATGTATCTACTCGATCCCAATCATAAACTCTGTATGTAATGTCAGATGTTTGCTGAATCTCTGCTGCGAGAACGCCTGCTCCTATCGCATGGACTTTACCAGCTGGAATAAAAAAGGCATCTCCTTTATTCACTTTTTGTTTGTTTAAGATTTGATCTACATTTTCTTTTGTAATCGCTCTCAAAGAATTGGTAGTTACTTTCTCGTTTTTAAATCCATTGATAATGGTAGCATCTTCTTCTCGATCCATGATGTACCACATTTCTGTTTTACCAAACGAATTGTGCTCTGCTTTTGCCATTTCATCATCTGGATGTACTTGTACAGAAAGATCTGTGTTGGCATCGAGGTATTTAATCAACAACGGAAACTCATTACCAAATTGACTATAATTTTTACTTCCTACAAAGTCTTGTTTGTGTTCTTTAATCAAGTCTGTGATGCTACTACCTTTATAAGCACCATTGTTCACTACAGATATATGACCTTCTACTCCTGATATTTCCCAGCTTTCTCCAATGGAATCGCTGGTTGATTTTTTATTAAGAAGTGACTTTAATTTAGTTCCACCCCAGATTTTTTCTTGTAAAATAGGTTCAAATTTTATAGGATAAGTAGTCATGATCTAATGTTTTAATGATTAGTAAAAGTTTATGCGGCAATAGAAAATTCAGTTGATGTTGGGTTCAAATCAAAAGCACCTCCGTAAATGTTATGAATTGTATCTGCTTTTCTCATCACATTGTAGCTCAACCAGATTTGTGTCAATTTTGCTGGAATAATTAAAGCGTCTTTTGTTCCTAATTTAGAATCGTCTACATGAACCCATCTCATTAATGGCTGCTCGGTAATTCTTTTCATCACGTTCTTTTCTCCTAAATGTCTTTTAAGTCTTAAGAAAATCTCTACATCAAAGAGCCATTTACTTAAAAAAGCATCTTTGTAAACCACAGGTACGATATCTCTTGTAAATACTTTTGCGCCACATTGTGTGTCTCTTATAGACATTCCCAAAATCAGTAAGATGAATTGTTTGATGAATTTTGATAGAACGTTCCTCATAAAGTCACGTTCTATCTTACTGCTTCCACCAGAATTTCTAGAACCGAATACCATTATTTTATTCTCTTTTTCTAAGGTTTTTACTAGGTCTTTGAAATCTTTAAAATCGGTAGAAAGGTCTGCATCCATAAAACCAATGTTAGAAATATGCGACTGACTGTATAAGAAACGTGCTCCTGCTCTAACTGCCGTTGCTTTACCAGAGTTCTTTTTTACATCTATAACACTAATTGACTCTGGTGCCATATCTTTCATAGTGTGGAGAACATCTAATGTTTGGTCCTTACTTCCATCATTTACAAAACATAAATGGTAGTCTTCATTTTCTTTGATAAAAGAAACAAAAGCGTCTTGATCCAGTCGTTTCTCTTCATTGTAGCAAGGGATTATAATTCCAGTTTTCATGTGATATATTTTTAAGTTGTTATCAATTACACTGCAAACATATCTTGCTAACGCGCCCCAAATCGGCGCTTTTCGATGGATGAACGAGAACCATCGACAGAAACCACTCGTCGATAGATGTACCATTTATCGAAAGAATTATCTTTACATCGTCTAAAGATTCAGTACATTTCAAATTCTTAATGAAGGCATCAAAAACAAATAAATACCTCATCACGGCTGTTCTACTTGGAATCATATTCCATGGTACCTCAATGTTTTTTACAGTAGAGCGTACTTATGATGCCTTGATTCATTTGTTTTTTGCAAATCATTATGCTACCAGCTGGTTTGAGCCGTGGAGTTATAGCTGGTATACTGGATTCACAGTTATGGGATATCCGCCGCTGGTACATCAAACTATCGGAGTGCTTTCTTTAATCGGCGGTCTTAAATTTGGGATGTTTACCGTTGCTTTACTAGGCGTTGTCTTGTTTATTACTGGTGTCTATCGATTTACCAAAGTTTTAATTCCTAACGAAAAAGTTGCCGGTTATGCTGCTATCATGGCGGTTTTCTCCTCTTGCTTTGTAGAAACCTTGCATATTTTTGGCCAGTTGCCCAGTATTATCGGTATTTCCATTCTCATGCATGCCTTGCCCGAAATCTATAAATGGCTCAAAACGGGAAAGAAAATCGCACTCTGCAAAGCTCTTGCCTTACTAGCTGTCACGGTGACTTCTCATCACGTCACTCCTATTTTCGGAATGGTATTTTTTATTTTTCCTTTGATAGGTACGGTGATCATGGATGCCGCACGAGAGCAAGTAAATAGCAATAAGGAAATTACTTTTTCCGCTTTCGCGAAAGCACTCTGGAACAAACTGAGACGTATTATCACATTTGGTGCCTGTTCATTAATCCTTATTATAGGTTGTATCCTACCTTACTGGATCAATACCAAAAACAACCCTATTACTCAAGTACCTATCCCGCACGGTTCTAGAGATAATTTTCTAGAAGTGACCTCTTCTGGACTGGTGTTTTTTGTTATTCCGTGGGGAATTTTATTAGTGTTTTTACCCTACTTTTTATATAGATTTTACAGCAAGCGATTGTTGTTTTTTGGCTTCTCCTTTAGTTTACTATTTATTTTGGGAACTGGTGGAACAACTCCTGTACCGCTCAAGTTACTAGGTGAAAATGCTTTTAACATTCTGACTTTAGACCGATTTACCTTATGGGCATCGATCATGGCGTTACCGTTGTTTGGTGAATTTTGTTATCGTTTTACAGATGGCGATTACAAAGAAATTTTACAAAGAAAATGGGGCGCTGTAGTACATCGATCCACTGGCGGATTTCTTGCTGTTGCCTTTATTTTCATGGCTGTATTTACCATCACACTAGGGAAATTCAGACCTAGCCAGCCAGACGAGATCAATATGCAACCCATTGTAAACTTCTTAAATGAAGACGATCATGATAAATGGCGTTATTTGCCTTTGGGATTCGGTGATCAAATGGCATGGCTATCTGCACAGACTAATGCGACTACGGTGGACGGTAATTACCACTCGGCAAGAAGATTGCCAGAGCTTACTTCTAGAGCTGTAGAACGTCTAGAAAATTCTAAATACCGCGGTATTGAAGGACTAGGTTCTTTGCAACAATTTCTTACCGTACCAGAAAAGTTTCATTTGAAATATGTGTTTTCTAATGATAAATTTTATGATCCACTACTCTACTTCACCGGTTGGCACCGATTGAGTTTATTAGAAAACGGAATTACCGTCTGGGAAAAAGCAGGAATCTCGCCATTACCAAGTATTTTACCTAAAGATGATGTTCCCTTATTTCAAAAATTAATGTGGGGAATTATACCATTTTCTACAGTTGTGATTTCTATATTCTTGTATTTAGGAAGTATGCTGTTCTATTCTTACAGGAAGAAAGAAAAGAAGCGTCTCTATATATATGAAAACGGACCTGAAACACAGAAAGGTCAAGGATGGTTATACGGGATCTCCATATTCTGGTTAGGTGTTATGATTGTACTAGCTAGTATTATGGTGTATGGAATTTACGTTGAGAAGTCAGTACAATTGACTCCAGAAAGTGTAGTAGCCGCATATTATGATGCGATAGATTTTAAAGAATTTGAAAGAGCCCATTCTTACATCTATCCTGCAAGTGAAAAAGATATCTCGCAGTTCATGCTAGAAGTATCTGTTACTGATGGTTTACTGAGCTCTTATGCAAAAATGGACAGTATCGCGGTAACCGTTGTCGACCAAAATGAATCCACCGCAAAAGCCATTGCAAAAATCAAATGGATTACACCTCTTAAAGAAATCCAGACCACAGATACACTTTCTATAACAAAGAATAAAGGAGATTGGTTTATCGTTCCCGAAGAAGTAGATCCTGACATCCCACCAGATCAATTGATGTTTGAAAGCGGAACGCGATTTTTTAATCATGGAAAACGTAAAATCACTTCAGAACAAACCTTTCATGAAGATGTGTTGAAACAACCTGTTGTAGAAGTTACTACGGCCAAAATGATACAGCGCGATTCTACTTTCTATATTGTGGGATCTATTCAAAATGTAGATAATATTCCAGCAGATATTGCCGTAACTGGAGCTTTGTATGACCGCGACAATAAAGAAATAGCGCGATATAATTCACAAGATATCGTGAAACATAAATTACTACCCAAGGAAACAACTCCTTTCCTGATTCAATTTGACATTACTTATGATGAGGAAAAGTTATACCAAGTGCCTTCTAATTTTGAAGTGCAAGTAAAAGCAAATGTCGCTACTACAGATTTGTATCAAACCGTTGCTCCTTCACAGATTGACATTAATGAATCGCAATTAAATGGATTTTTATTTAACCCTAGTATTGAAGCAGCGACTATACCACAACTACTCATCAGCTATTATAATGAGAACAAGGAATTGATCTGGACTGAGGCAGTTTATATAGATGAAAGTGTGCGCCCACAACGCAAAAGACCGTTTTCTATCGTTCTTCATGATTTAGATTTACCTATCGTTCTATCATCACATCTGGATAATGTATCTATCAACGGATTGCCTAATCAAAGTATTTCTGATAAAGTGCATCCTAATAGAAATAAGTCTGGTGAGAAGGAGTTTTTACTATCTGTCTACAATAAACCTTATTCCTTTATCTCGATAACTACTAACGCCTATATAGGGAATCCGCGATGAGAAAGTTAGTTAGCAACATAACGTTTTGGGCTCTTATCGTGATGACAGCGATCATCTATTCTTGTTCAGAAAAGCAAAAAATAGGAAAAACAGCCATCGCCGCCGACGCTTTTAAAATAGTTACACCTATTGATCAAGTGGTAACTAAAAATGGAATTGAAATTAAATTTCAGTCCTTTGATAAAAAGGATTTTGAATTACTAGAGTTTGTCGTATCAGGAACCTACGGAACTACGGTTATAAAACCTCAGCTGGATCAAGATCAGTTAGCTATTCACATTCCAGAAGTTATTTCTCAACATGCAGGAATTATAGAATGGAAACTTATTGCGGGAGAAACAACCTTAGAAAGAGGTTCTTTTAAATTATTACCTAATATCAAACAACTTAAAACTGTAGAGAACTACGTCGGGCCACGCAGTATTATTTCAAATGAGCGCGATTACACCATGTTGGTGAGCATTCCTGCAGATAGCCTGGATAACATGTTACCAGATCAAACAGTTGTACAAATGAGCAAGCAGTTCAAAGGCGATATTACTACTACTACAAAGAAAATTCAATCTGGATTTGCCTGGCAGCGCATTCCAGCGCCGTTGACTACTGGTAGATTAATCACTGGAAGTACGTTGCAACAAATTTCTTCTAAAGAACTGGTCGTGGACATTTTTCCAGACATCGCTGTCCCTTTTAAAATCACAAAATCCAGCAATCACAATTATGCTGATGGAAATGAAATTATAATTTTACAAACCGATCAAATAAAAGATTCACATGGTAATATTATGACCGATGGGACTTTAGTTACTTTTTTCATTAAAGATGACCATGACAATAGCTGGCAAACTACGGCGAATACGGTTAATGGTTACGCTTTCGCGAAAGCGTTACATCCACAAGCACCATCTACCTGGACGGTAAAAGGAGTGATCAATGGAATGGTAGAAAGTCCAGAATTAAACATCACATTTAAATCCATCATTGATAAAATACCTTTTTCTTTTTCAGAAAATAAAACAGTTACTATAGGACCGTTAACCAGTTATTTAGGACAACTCGTTCCAGATGGAATTCCTGTACAATTAAAAATTGATGGCAGCGAAATCATTTTAAAAACACATAACGGTATCGCGACGTACACCTTTGACACAAAAATAATTGAGCCGAACACCTATGATATCCAGATCAAAACTTTAGGATTAACGACCACCAAATTTATAGAGCTGAAGTGAAAAAAAACAAACTTCTATATCGATCATTTATCATTATTGCTTTTCTAGCGGTTAATGCTGTAATTATTTACGGAATCAGTCAGGTGATCGCATACCTCAATACTGGTGCAGATACTTCCAAAATGCTGCACTTAGATCTTGCTCGTACAGACTATTACTTGCCTGAAGTAACCTGGGAAAACATTGACAATCCTGGAAGACCTTTGGAACCTGCAAATCAGCTAAAAATAGAACAAGATTATCTAGACGCATGGTACGTTAAAAATCTAGCTTTAGAGAACAACAACAATGATGGAGTTTATGATCATTATACAGAAAGTGCTCGAAAAAAAGTAAATGCATTAATTGAGTACAATGCAGCTCAAGAACTCCAAATTAAATCCACAACTTTAAGTCATAACATTTCTCTAGAATTTTATAGCGCCGATGGAACCATCGCTGTTTTAACAGACAAAAATGTTACAGGAATTGAGAAAATTTACCACAACAAACAGTTTATAAATGAGCGAGAGTTTAATGAAGATTACAGAATTATTCTACTGCTGGAAGATGGATTCTGGCGTGTGCGTCATTTTGAAAAGCTAGCTATAAATGAAGTGGAGACTTATAATCAAACGATTCCGCTGGAGATAGAGATGATCAATGGAGTTAATTATTATCCGCAAGCGCATCCTTGGGACACGTTTAATGAAGCTGTTGATTCTACGCTTCTGGCTGATGATTTTAAAATCATAAAAGATTTGAACTTAAATACGATACGTGTTTTTATAGGTTATGAAGATTTTGGAAAAGCAAATGTGAACCGAGTAAAACTGAAAAGACTAAAAACGCTACTCGATCAAGCTCATAAAGCCGACTTAAAAGTGATGATCACGCTTTTTGATTTCTATGGTGATTATGATCTGAAAAACTGGACTCTGACAAATAAACATCTGAGAGCTATTGTAAGTGAGGTTAAGGATCATCCAGGAATTCTAGCCTGGGACATTAAAAACGAACCTAATCTTGATTTTGAAAACCGTGGAGAAGAAAATGTCCTTTCTTGGTTATCTCAGACCATAAAAGCAGTTAAGAAAATAGATTCCACTCACCCAGTAACTATAGGTTGGTCCAATACTAAATCTGCGTTGCATTTAGAAAATGAAGTTGATTTTATTTCCTACCATTATTATGAAGATATCGATGACTTAAGCGCTTCTCACAAAGCCTTAGAAAGTCAAACTTCAAAACCTGTTGTATTACAAGAAATAGGATTGCCTAGTTATGATGGTTTCTGGACACTAGATGGAAACAACGTTTATGATCAAGCCGAATTTTACGGTAAACTTCTTGAAACTCAAGAAAGAGACAGCGTGAACTATCTCTTTTGGACATTATATGATTTTGATGACATCCCAACTGATGTTGCTGGTTCCTTACCATGGCGTAAGAATAAACAGGCGCATTTTGGGATTATCGATTCTACTGGTGTGAAGCCTGCTTATTTGTTGATTAAAAATAATTAGTTCGAAACCTTTTCCCCAACCCTAAAGGGTAAGGTTTCTAATCCTTAAGAACTAAAGAACTTTTGTTTCCAAATCCTTTAAGGTTGAGGAACGGAAACAACACCGAAAGTTTTGACAAATCATCTATTCGTGTTGGCATCGTCTAAATCAGTTCTCGATACTTTTTTATTGATTAGTATTTGTTTCCTTTCATTTCAATTAGACAAGAAAAGTATTAGGTTTCAATACCAGCATCATTCAACCTATCCGACCAAATTTCCGTAAACTCCAATTTGCCCACCTTTCCTTTTCTAAGGAAAGGAGTTCTTAAAAGAATTCGTAAGATTTGACATGTCAACTATTCGTGTCTGCTTAATATAGATCTAATCGAAAAGTATTTCTTATTCAACAAAACATGCCAAGAGAAATACTTGGCATGTTAGATAATAAATATTCAAAACAATTAAGCTGCAACAGCCATTTGAGTGGCTGCTACCAGTTGATCATTAAAAGTGTTCAAATACATTTTAGTAATTACTGACATTGGTAATGCAGTTGCAGCTTGATAATTAGTTTTGGCAATTTTATTTCTATAGGCTTTGTTTACTACAAGAGTTTCTATTGCTGCAGCTAGACTTTTTACGCTTTCTGGCTCAAAAAACTCGCCCTTGTAACCTTCTTCTTTCACTAAAATGCTTAAATCTCCCAAATCTGGCATCACTACAGCTTTTCCATAACTACCAGCCTGGTGCAATACGCCAGAGCTTCCTGTAGTAGATGTATAAGGAAATACCACCATTGCACTTTCTGAGAAGATTACCGGAACGTCTTCTTCTGCTACGTAGCCAGTAAAGGTAATATTAGAAACATGACGGTATTGCTTTTGAACATTTTCTAGATATCCTAAGGTATTAGGGTTATCAGTTCCTGCGATCACAATTTCTAGATCTTGTCTTGTATTTTTTCTAACTAGTTCTACTGCTTCAATAAGTTTCTCTACCTTTTTATAAGTACCGAATTTCCCAAAAGTCATAATCTTAAGTGGTCCTTCAGGAAGTTCATAACTTGGCTCTTCTGGGATTTCAAACGTACCATGTGGTATCAATACACAATTTTTTGCGTTGTATTTATTTTCTAAGATATCTACATACTTACTAATGGTAAGTACTACTTTATCTGCTTTAAGAATTACACGAGTAAGCATTTCTCCAATGAAATTAAAAGCTGCCATTTTAATTTTATTATCTGTAAAACCAGCGCTAGATAAATCTACTGTTTCCATAATATTATGAAGTAAAACAGTTGTTTTTACTTTCATCAACTTAGTCAACCATGGAGAGAACAATCCTAATGCTGCAGGTACTTTCTTATCGCCAAATTTCATGAATTGTAAATTATACAGTACGTGATCTGGACGGCTTTTTCTTATTGCCTTTGCGATACTAAACAGATTTTTATAACTATTAAACTTCCAGCATGGCTGCACTGTTACTTTGCAACCTTCCTCTTTAAAATCAATCTCAGCATTTGCAGCAGTGTCGTCAGTAAGTAAAACGATTTCTGTAACTTCTTCATGCCGTCTAAAGTGTTTTACTAAATGAAAAGCGTATTCATTAAGCGTTACTTTACTTGGAGGATATGCGGTTACTAAAGCTAATTTCATAATCTTGATTTTAAAGTATTGGAACTATTTGGAAATATTAAGCGGCTATGCTGTAAAAGTTTTGCGGATTGTTAATCTCTTTGTATAACTGTACAGCATCAGCTGGAGTGGCTCCATAAAAAAGGAACTCTTGATCATCAGTCAGATTGTTTTCTAATTTGATGAATTCTCTAAGTAATGATTTCTGGTTTGATGTTACATCACAAAAGTTGACAATTACTCTAGATTCTATCGCTATTAATCCTTTAAAGAAATTTACTACCTCAGTAATATGAGAGCTAGATACTGCTCCTTTTAAACAAATTACTCCTTCTATGTTTTTGATTTCTAATGCCATGGTATTTATTTTTAACTGTTGTTATTGTTATTTGACAGTACAAATATCTAGTATACTTCCCTTGATTTTGAGAAATTACGATGGATCGACATTATGTATCGATGAATGATCGTTTCCGCTCGTTTGAGTTTTTTAATACTGCTGCTTGTCATCAAAGAATATTGCATAAACCATATTATGTACATATATTTGTACATATTAAATACATTGCCATGCAAATAACAACCGTTTCTGATTTTAGAAAAGACCTTAAGACTTACTTAGACCGAGTTGTAATGAACTTTGAGACCTTGCTCATCAATCGTGGCAAAGATGCTGGAATTGTAGTGATGTCATTACAAGAGTACAATTCTTTAATGGCTACAAATCACGAGCTTTCTTCAAGAAAAAATGAATTGAGATTAGATGCTGCTATAGACAAGTTAAAAAACGGAACTACGTTTAATCAAGACCTCATAGAAGATTAAAATGAGGTATGTTTTCGTAGACGAATCTTGGGAAGATTATTTGTACTGGCAAAAGACAGATAAGAAAAAACTGAAGAAAATAAATGAACTTCTTAAAGACATCGCTAGAAATCCTTTTGACGGAATAGGAAAACCAGAACCATTAAAACATAAATACGCAGGTTTTTGGTCCAGACGAATTGATAGCGAACATAGACTCATCTACCAATACCGAGAAAACGAAATTTTGATTGCAAAATGCAGATTTCATTATGATTAAAAAGTACTAGCTATCGAGAATTTGATCTTAGTTTTTAATCAAGCATTCTTTTTCAAGTCTTCATAAAATTGTCAAGTCGAGCGCCGTCGAGACTGTTTATTGATTTCCCTTTTTTAATCGTTTTCGACTGCGCTCAAACTGACCTCTCAACTTCTTATTTCTTATCTTCTTTGATTAAATATAATCCAGTTTTTTTATTCAAATTCACTTTAACTAGAAGGAAGATAAGTAGCAATTAGGATATGAGCCACCTGATAAAAAACTTTACAAATTTTCTATTCGCTTTTTATAAAACTCCATAATCAACCACTATACTGATCATAAAAGAAATAAGAAACTTGTGCTACAAGCAGCGCTGCCATCACATAAACCTGAGCCATCACTACTTGAAAAAGGCTCTCGTGAAAAAAGATAATCGCCACCACTTGTAACATACCAAAAACTGCTGTAATGATAATAGGCTGATACTTATCAATAGAAAGAAAGTAATACGCAAAAATATTAGACAGTGCAAAAAACGAAGTCGCCAGCGCATACCACCCTAAAAGTCCAGCAATACTTTTATACTGCTCGCCAAAAAGAATGGTTACAGCAAATTCTGGAAATAAGAACGTGAAACTTACAATCGCAAGAGATAGTAAAGAAATATAACCTAGGTACTTTTTTAATACAGGAACTGGATTCTTACCATTTTTGCGGCTTTCTAATACTTGTGGTAACAGCAGCATCACAAACATCCAGGTTACAAAATAAACCACTCTACCTATTAAGGCAAGTGAAGCGTATAATCCTGCATCATAAGATGGAAAGTAATGTTTTACTAATAAGATGTCACTGTTGTTACACACGATTTGCGTGAGCTCATAACAAGCAGTAAGCACAAAGAAAAGTGTAATTTTTTTCTGCTGTTCTTTAGGTAGAATGAGTTGTTGTGTTTTTTTTAAAGCACCTTTTTGAAAAGGAAATAAACCAGCGATAAAAGAAACCGCGATAGCTATGGAAACGGCATATTCTGATGGTAAATCAAATAGGATCAAAAAGGTAAAGGTGAGTAGCAGTCTGCACAGCATTTCTAATTGATAAGTCATCGCCAGAGGTCCAAATTTACTATCACCTTGTAAAATCCCACGATTCACACTCATGATAAAATACAAAGGTATCGCCAGTCCAAATGCAACGAACATTCCAGCAGATTGCGTCTGGAAAACAGTTTGCAACTCGCCAGCAAAAACTACGGTAGCCATTCCTAAAACGATTCCTGTGCTTAGGGCATATTTGTATGCTTTTGCAATGAGGTGTTCTCGTTGTAGCTGTGCTAACTCGACCGTGAATTTTGTTACGGTAAGTTGAAACGTCATCGCTACAAATGAGAGTGCAAGTAGCAAAGTGATCAATATCGCAGCATCGGCAAATTGAGCTGGTCCTAAATAACGACCTAATAATAAATTGTATAAATAATTCCCGCCATTCACTACAAAGGCGCTCAGCATAAAGAGTTGTTCTTGTGTAAAAGTCTTTTTTATTTTGTGTGCGATGGCGATCATGATGCTGTTATATAGAAGTTACTAATTGGATCACACCTCTATTCACTCGTCTGTGAACGATGGATAATCCAGCATATTCAGGTGCTGCTTTCACATTATGAACTACTCTTAATGGGTCGTTGTTTTTTATAAGTGTTAAAGACATAACTGTTCTGATTTTTTAATTACGGTACAAATATGCGGTCTTATCAAAGTCTAAAACCCAGTATTTCGACGAGATGAAATATGCTGTAGACGAGTGGTAAGAAAATAACTTTTAACCAGATTATGGGTTGAATATGTGTTCTGCTTTCTTTTGAGCAGCTCGCTTTCGCGAAAGCGGAATAAAAACCGTCTTTATATAGAGATTACAACGTCTTCATAAAGAACAACTTTTTCTGATTGAGGTCGCTGAACTGACGTTTTTGCAAAATGAACCTCTTTGAATCGACCAAATGTATAGTCGAATGGTAGATAGCCACAGATTAACTCGGCTGGAAGTGGTTATAAATTGCAACTGTAAATAATCCCACAATGAAAAAGTTAGTTTTCCTTATTATCGTATTGATCAGCGCGACGTCTTATGCACAAGATATGAGTGCCGGTTTTACTTACTTAGAAACTGGTAAATACAGCGAGGCGCAAGAGTTTTTTGCCACCATTCTTGAAAGCTATCCTAATAATAAGACGGCTAGACTTTGCTACGGTCGTGCTTTAGGACTTAACGGTCATACGGTTCAGGCAAAAGAGTTGTTTACAAAACTACAAGCAGATTATCTTACGGACTTTGAAGTGTCCTTGAATGTAGCCGAATCACTGTTGTGGAATAAAGATTATGAAGATGCAAAAACCATGTATGTGAATTTGGTGCAGCAAGATTCCACTAGTTTTCCTGCGACTTTAGGCTATGCCAACACCTTATCTAACTTAAAAGAATATGACAACGCCTTATTATATGTGAATAAAGCCCTTGTGATCCTGCCTGGAAATGCAAATGCTATGGTTTCTAGAAAATATATGAGGTTAGGAAAAGCGGCTCAGGTTTTGGTATTTCAAGATTATAAGACAGCCATTGCGTTATTAGAACAAAATTTACAAGATTTTCCAAACGATCATGATTCTACTATGTCACTAGCAAACGTTTATGTAACGAGCCAAGATTTTGAAAAAGCAAATGCGGTGTACAGCAGTTTAGAAAATCCAGTAACTGGTCTTATAGGTCAGTCACTCGTAGCACATTTGATGCGAAAAGATAAAAACGCTCTAGAACTTGCCACTAAAGCTACTGAACTTGCACAAAACGATTCTATAAAAATGATGGACAGTCAGGAACGATATGTACAAGCCTTAATCTGGAACGGTAAATACAAGCAAGCAAGAACACATATTGATTCACTAACCGATCAATTAGGAACTAATAGCCGTATGGTTGCGTTGAGCGCATCACTTTCTATGTATACTGGAAAAATCAATAAAAGTATTGATTATTACAAAGCTATTCTCGCAAAAGACAGTACTTCTTTTACTGGTAATCTAGGAATAGCCAACGCCTACAGAGGTCAAGGAAATCTTGCCAGAGCTTATGAATATGCTCAAATAACATTGAGCTATTATCCAGAACAAAAAGATGCCAAAGCATTGATCGGCATCATAGATAATTCTTTAACGCCATCTGTAAATACTACTGCGGCTTACACGAGAGATAACGGCGATAACGAAGCTTATGGAGCTAGCATCAACACTACGATTCCGTTTTCTGATCGATTTACGACTAGTTTAAATTACAGTTATAGAACGACTGAAAACATGACACAAGGTAATATGGCAAACAACACCAATATCGTGTTAGGTTCTAAATACCGAATCAAAAACAACACCTGGATTGAGAATACAGTAGGTTTTACCAAAGCAGATGCAGACACTAATAGCTATACAGATGTTAACGGTTCTATTTTCTTAAAAACACAACCTTTTGCTTTACAAAATCTAGAAATAGGTTACAGCCGCGAACTACAAA